>JADGCQ010000063.1 GCA_015228925.1 Magnetococcales bacterium
AAAATCAAAACCCTGGGGGCAATCCCCCAGACCCCTTTTTTCTTTCAATAATTTTTCATCGCATGTCAACACGCCCTAGACGGGTTTGGATTTTTTCCCCGGAATGATCTAAAAGCCAAAACCAAAAACACAATCCCTCCAATAACAGCGACCATTCCTCCCAATCCCATGATCCACATCGGAATCTTGTCCGCCAGGGTGTCCAGCCCCTGGGCATCACCTGCGGTTTTTCTTTGTATACCATGGCTTCCCGACCACGCCAAGCCAAGCACATGCAACATGGATCCCGAACTGTAAAGAATCAATTGCCGAGAAGCCCATTTTGGGGAGATCAAACGGCCACCCAATTTTGGAAGCAGATGATAGGTCATCCCCATAAAAGCCAGGGTGATGGAGACAATGGATCCATGATAATGGGCGGGTATGGTGACATTGACCCCACGAATCAGGAAACCAATCACGCCGCCAAAAGCAAAAAGTACCAAGGAAAACAACACAGCCAACCGTTCTGGGCTTGAGCCGTTGGATTGTCCCTTTTCCCCAGAAAGACCATAGAGCAGAATAAGGGCTGCGGGTAATGCCGCCAAACCGTTTCCATAGGCCATCATATCGGTCATAGCCTGCCGAAATTCGGGAGAATCCAGTTCCAAAAGTGCCATCGTGACGGGCGCGGCCAAAGTGGGAAGCGCACCCAAAGAAAAAAGGATAATCAACCCCTTGGGGGAGATCATCGTGCGCTGCACCAACGACGAGGCCAACCAAAACCAAACAAGTACCTGGAGTTGTGTATAAGTGAATTGCAACAGGTGCCCCGGCCCCCAGAACAAAAGCTCAAAATAGTGGGCACCGTCCTCGTTCAACAGTTCATTGGGGAGATGCACAAAACTCCATACCAGAAAAATCAAGGCCATAAAAGCAATGGTTAAACTGGAAGAAAGCCCCCAGTAGACGGCCTTTTCTCCCAGGTTGGCCGGGGGGCGTCGTTGCGTCAGGGAAAGCAGGGCGACGCAAAAAAATCCTGTCGCAAAAAGGGCCAGTCCGAAAAAAAACGCCGAATTGGCCAAGACTGGGATATAATTGTTGATAAAAGGCCTGTCCTGGCCCAAGAATGGGGAGAATGTAATCAGGAGCGCTCCCGTGGTTGCGATGGCCAGGGCTGTTCTGACCCATCCATGGGCAGACGCACGTATGGGGAGTGCCGCCAAAAACCCGGCAAACGAAAGGAACCAAACCAACACGGTCAGATCGACGTGTACAACCAGGGCCGTGCGAAATGATCCCGTCCAGGGGATAAGATCGTGGATAACGGGCATACGTGCCAGAATAATCAGGATGACGACGAGGCCCGCTCCAACCAGAGAACAAAGAGCCAGTAGCAACCAACCTCGGGCAGCACCGTTGACGTTATCTTCGGAGATGGTTAAAGCGGTCGTATTTTCAGACATGTTCGGAGATCTTTTAAAAGGTGGTTTATGGATTGCATTTTGCAGTATCGTCAACCATTTTCCCATTGGGGTCAATAGATGGAGGTTTCGTGAACAATCAACAAAATAAAGAGATCGCCCTATGGCTTTCGTCCTGTGCCGTCCTGATCTACGGCATGGTGATCATCGGCGGACTCACACGCCTGACCGATTCTGGCCTCTCCATGGTGGATTGGCGTCCCGTTCTGGGTTGGCTGCCACCGATGAACTTGGCAGAATGGGAGGCGGTGTTTGCCCGTTACCAACACTCGCCACAATTTAAAATCGTCAATCATGCCATGGATTTATCTGGTTTTAAATCAATTTTTTGGCTTGAATATATCCACCGTCTTCTGGGGCGGATCATTGGTGTGGTCTTCTTATTGCCTTTGCTTTATTTTATCATTCGTAAAAAAATTCACGGTCGTCTGGCGTTTGGATTATCGGGAATCTTCGTGTTGGGGGCCATACAGGGTGTCATTGGATGGATCATGGTTCAAAGTGGATTGGTGGATACACCCCAGGTCAGCCCGTATCGGCTGACGCTGCATTTGGGGTTTGCGGTCATGATTTATGCGATCATCCTATGGCTGGCCCTGACTGCGTTCAATGCCCCAGTGGGTACCCATGATTCCTGCAAAAAATGGACAATACCGACAATCCTTCTGGGTATGCTGATCTTCGTGACCATCCTGTCGGGTGGTTTGGTGGCCGGGTTGGATGCCGGATTGATCTTCAATACCTTTCCCCTGATGGATGGCCGTTGGATCCCTGCGGAATACATGGATTATCAACCGGTTCATCGTGCATTTTTTGAACATATTCCAACCGTGCAATGGGATCACCGCGTGCTGGCGTTGTCGGTATTTTCCGGGGTCGTGTTGTTATGGAACGCCCTACGCAGGCACATACCCCAGGGTACGACCCAAACCATAGCCCATGGCTTGTTGTTCATGGCCATGGTCCAGGTCGGCCTGGGTATTGCGACACTTCTGCTGGCGGTGCCCATACCCTTGGCATCCATGCACCAGGGCGGTGCCTTGTTACTGTTTACCTTGAACTTGGTACTGGTTCATCGGCTGGTTCACCGTCGGGTGTGACCATGTTATGAGGGGGATTAGGCTGGAATGAAACCGATGTTGACCTGGGGTGTAGGGGTATTGATCGCCGCTTCCCTGATTCTTTCGGGTCTCCTGGCGAAAGATCTGTTGTGGGTCTCGGACACCATAACCGGCCAACGACAGGAGACCATCCTGTTGCGCATGGGACACGACGCCCCGCACGATGGATTCATGCAACAAGCCGTTGATCGGTTTGTACAGGATATCAAACAGCGCAGCCATGGGACTGTGGAGATTGACCTTGGGAAGAATGAAACACGGACAGGACGACACAACCTGATTTTATTGGCGCAACAGGGCAAACTGGATATTGTTTTGCTTCCGGTTTCCGAACTGGGCGATCACCTCCCATCCTTCCGAATCCTTGATTTTCCTTTTTATTTTTCAGGCCCTAAGGCACACCATCAATTCTTTGATGGTCCATTGGGAGGACGGTTGCTGCAACAGATGAACACCTTGAATTTGGTGGGGATCTCCTTTTGGGAGGAGGGGTTTCGTCAGTTAATCGCCAACCGCAAAATAGAACAACCGCGTGATCTGGAAACCATGCGGTTTTCTGTCGTTCCCGGTTTTTTTTCCACCAAAATGTTTACCGAAAAAGGTGTTATCGCGGTGGATGGCACCGTGGGGAGCATGGGAGAAAATATCCCTCCCGAAAAGGTCGATGGTTGGGAAACCTTGTTGACAAAATCGGTCGTCAACCGCTTGAAGGACCACCCCTATCAGGTTAATCTAAGTTATCATGGCTGGCAGGGGATGATTTTGGCCATGAGCCACGAGGGGTATCAACGGATTCCACTGGAAGCCCAGAAGATCATTGAAGCCTCCGCCCATGAACTGATGCAATGGACCCGACATAAAAGCGGGCAGTCGGAACAAAAATTGGAACATGTCATAGCGGAAGCGGGCATTCCCCTGCAACGCATTCCAAGGCCCCTCCACACCGCCGAATGGAACACCAAAGCGAGACAACTATCCTTGGGTTATGAAGAGATATTGGGGGCGGGACTCCTGGCACAGATCGAGGAGATGGAGCTGCAACGTTCCCGTGGAAAAACAAAAATGGATGAATGGATCCTTGGGGTAGATGCCGATTTCTCCAGTGAGCATGACCATTCCGGGCTGGCCATCAAACGGGGGGTCAGACTTGCCATCGATGAAATCAATGCGGGTGGCGGTCTACGGGGAAAACCAATCACCATGGTCACTACAGATAATCGGGGTTCGGTCTCCCTGGGGACAGACAACGTGAAGCGTTTGGGGCGACACTGGGGTGCGGTTGCGGTCATCGCGGGGGGGACCGATCCTGTTGTTGCCGATCAAATCCTCATGGCAAAAAGTCAAAAAATACTCATGCTGATTCCCCATGCCAGTTCCGTAGGCTGGATGCGTATCGATGGCAATGCTGAAGATGAAACAAGACATGTTTTTCGCATCGCGGCCAACGAATACCAAGCCAATAGAATACTTTTTGAGGAACTGATAAAAACCCAGGGGAAAATGGCTCTGATGTTGGAAAATACCCGAAACGGACGTCAGGCGCGCACCATCATGGCCGGATATTTTGCCGACCGGAGGATGGAAAAACCCATGATCGTATGGTTCAACAAAGGACAAACGATTTTTCTTGATGCACTGCGCACCATGCAAGAAGCAGGTATCACCGATATTTTTCTTGAATCCAGCCCCGGAGAAACCCGGCAAATTCGCGCCACCATGGCGGCGATTTCTTTCAACCCGCGCATAATATCCCGCCATGGAGATGCCGATGATCAACCTGCAACACCAGGGGCCGGAGATTATACCTTTTTGCAAACTTATTCGTTCGATATACACAGTAACCGTACTGCGGTTGGTAACACGTTGCGCAAACGATACTGGGATCTTTTTGACGGACCCGTTCCCGGGCATATCCCCGATGCCTCAACGACGGCTCAGGCGTATGACTTGGTTTTCCTACTGGCTCAGGCATTGCAACGGTCATCCACTTCGGAGACCGTCGGTCTGGAAACGACCATGGAACGCCTGGAAACACATCATGGAGCCATCAAAGATTATGTATTGCCATTTTCTCACATGCGCCACGAAGGGCTTGTCCCTGCGGATTTGACCATGATCCAATTCAATGCCGAAGGAATGCGTATGCCCGTCAGGAATTCCCGACCATGAGCCTGATACAACACACGCCATGGTCACCCGTACTATCTGGTGAGATGCTCCCATGAGAACATTAAGCACCATTCCTACCGAGGCCCGGTTTTCAATAGGGTGGAAAACCACCTTGACCGTCGTACTGCCGGTCATTTTTGGCATGTTGGCGGCGACTTGGCTGGTAACATTTATTTTGATAAAGGAAAATCATCAATCAATCCGACAACTCATGACCCTGGAGTTATTGGGTTTGGATCGTGAATTTTCCTTCATGGAAAAGGAGGTGGAACGCTTGGCGGTGAATCCGGTATTGATCAACGCCCTGGCCGATCCCAAACTTCGACAGGCGGCATTACCGGAATTAATCCAACGTTTTGCCACTCGGTTATCTGCCAACTCTTTTGTATTGACCGATCCTGAAGGGACATTGATTTTTGCCCATTTAAATCCCCTTTCCCAATACAAAGAGTTGCCGAATCTGAAAGCGGCTTTGGCAACGGGAAGGACCACAAGCCATCTGGATTTTACCAAAAAGATGTTTTTGGTCGCATCTCCTGTACGCTATTTTAAAACGATTCAAGGGGTCGTCGTTTTAGGGTTTGATGTTGAAACGGTGATCGACCGTTGGAACACCGCAGGAGGACACCGCCGTTTGGTTGCCGGAAACTTGAAGCTTGGAGAAAGCCAGGAAAACCTTGGCGGATGGACCTCGATAGCCTCCACGGCACACACACCGATATTGTACCGTTTGGGGGTGACCCTTGAAGCGGAGATGGATGGCTCAAGAATGGAGAAGGTCGTCCTGCAAGCGGCAGGTTTTGTCCTTATCCTGGGTTTTGGGCTAACCTTGGCGATGTGGCTGTTATTATCCCGTGCGATTTCCCTATCGGTCGAAGCGGCTTTGGATACCTTTGAACGGACCATCCGCCCTGGACGGATACGGGCATTGGCGATTGGACCGATTCCGCCAAGAAAGGCGATGGCAGAACCCAAAAAAAACGAAACACCGATCGGTGATCAACCAGACGAACATTTGGAAACCGATGATAACATTCAGTCTGAGACGCAAACACCAGAAACGGGTGATAACCCTCAGTCTGAAACCGTGGTCACAGCGACCCCTTCGGAAAGTCAAACCGAAAAGCTGTTGGAACAGCGTTTGAAATCCAGCGAAGCGCAATTACAATCGATGCTTCAGGTGATGGGCGAAGGGTTTTGGGAGTGGGATTTAACCACGGACACGATGATTTTCAGTCCACGTTGGTGGGATATGTTTGGACTTGAAAGTGATGCGGGAGAACGGACCAGGGAAACTTGGCGCGAACGGGTGCATCAAGACGATTGGAATGTTGTGGAAGGGTTGATACAGGTCCATCTGTCAGGGGCTAGGGATGTTTATATTTCCCAGCACCGGATGCGTCATGAGGATGGTGATAGTTTGTGGGTATTGGAACGTGGCCGCATCAGCCTGTGGGATGACCAGGGAACCCCCTTGCGCATGGTTTGTTCGGTGCTGGACGTTACCCAAAAAAAGAACCTTGAAAGCATCCTAGCGCAGACAACTTCCGCCGAGCCAAGGGATGAGCCACCCACCATTCCTGAAAACCCCAAGCCTGCGGTCGTGGAGATTGCATCCAAACAGACGGTCGTGAAGGGTTCATCCGAACAGGACGTAGCGGTTTTTAAATGGCCGGAGGGGATCGGGCTGGATATCGCCTCGGGTTTGGAGCATGTCGGGGGGAATGCGCCGTTATATCGTCATCTTTTGATGGGATTTTATGAAAAGAATCAAGATTTGACCAGACGTTTGCAGGAGATGTTGATCAAATCGCGCTACGACCGCATCAACAAGGAAATTCAGGGAATTCGCGAGGTCTTGTTTGAATTGGGGGCGTTGAATCTTCATGACCAGGTGGTCGCCTTGGAGGGGATCTTGACGTGCATCCCCCGAAGAAAAGAGGCCATCGTCCGCTATTTTGAACCGTTTTGTCAGTCATTGGATGAATGGATGGTTGTCTTGAAGGGGTGGAAAGAAAGTGAGTCAAAAGACGGTGACGCAGAAACCCCTGGATTGTGACCAACAACAGGGGACAAGGGACTTATGGACAATCTCCCTCGGTTGCTGATTGTTGATGATCAGTCCGACAATATTCGGATGTTGGTTCACGCCTTGGGCGATGAGTTTTCCATTCGCTCCGCCATGGATGGTTTGTCGGCGTTGTCGTGTGCCCAGGATATTCCCCATCCTGATATTATTTTATTGGATGTGATGATGCCGGGGATGGATGGTTTTGAGGTCTGTCGGCGACTCAAGAGTGATGCCGAGACCGCTTCGATTCCCGTCATATTTCTGACTGCGCTGACCGACCCCAAACATGAGGTGGCGGGTTTTGCCTTGGGTGCGGCTGATTATTTGGCCAAACCGTTCAATCTTACGGTCGTTCGGGCACGGGTACGGACGCACTATGAAATTGTGCAGAACCATCGTCAGTTGGAAAACCAAAACCGACAACTGTTAGAATCACAAAAATTACGGGATGAATTGGACAGCATCACCCGGCACGATCTCAAAAGCCCACTGGCGGTCATTCTTGGATTTATTCAATTGATGTTGCATGAAAAGATGAGTCCCAGCACCATTTTTTTGGAGCAGATGGAAAAGGCTGGGTTGCAAATGTTGGAGATGATCAATGGATCGTTGGATTTATATCGGATTGAGCAAGGTGTCTACGCCTATTATCCCACGGTTGTCGATTTATCCCGTTTGATTGATCGGGTTGTTCAGGAGCGGCAGATCACCGCCAAGAGATCGCATGTGCGGATTGTACGTCATGCGATGCGGGGGGACCAAAATTCGGGCCATATATTGGCAGAAGAGCTATTGGGATACTCAATGCTGGCTAACCTGTTGGACAATGCGTTGGAGGCAACGTCACAGGGAGGCGAAGTCCAGATTGACATGATATGTGAAAGGGAGCGGATTGTGGTGCAAATCGCCAATCCAGGGGCAGTTCCCGAGGCGATTCGTGACCGTTTTTTTGACAAGTTTGTCACCTATGGCAAACACAAAGGTTCCGGGATAGGAACCTATTCGGCGCGTCTGATTGCCCGACTGTTTGGCGGTGACATTACCATGCGTACCAGCGTGGAAAAAGGGACGGTCCTCACGATCCTGTTGCCCGTATTGCCCGAGAAATTACATCCGGCAGAAAATTAAAAGGTTGTCAACCGAGACTATTTGCAGCATCAAAATCCCGTTTCCCGGATCACAATCTGAGCACCAGCCCGGTAAAGTTGTGACAACCAACTTTGGGAGGTGCTACGTTCCAAAATAACGCTGCCACGCAATCGATGGTCGGGCGGGGAAAAAGAGGCCGTTGGCCGTACCATGATCGGATAAATAGCGGTCGTCGGGATCCAACGTCCATGCTCATCCCGGTGCGCTGGAAGAGGACCACCATACTGCGTGGACAATAACGGTTCGTCCAACGTCGGTGCCGCCACCACCGCCATCGAAGAAACGGAACAAGGGATGGCATCCCAATCCATCCCTTCCGGCAGAAAAACACAGGACCCCCCAGGCATGACCGCATTCAAGTCGGCCTCACCGAGATAAGCCATACCGTACCATCCATCGGGATGGGTCAGATCCAACAACGGCTCGGTCGTATTCACCCAAACCCCCGTCTTGATTTCCTTGCCCAAAAAAGCAACCCAACCCGCCTTCGGGGCAACCACCGTCAACCGTTTGCGTTCACGTTGCAACGCCGCATACAGGGCCAGATCAATCTCAAACTGGCGATCATTCAGCGGTGCTTGCCTTGAGAGCGTTTGATGGAGACCGCGCAGATTGCGTTTCCACAACGAAGTTTCGGCCTGGATTCGCGCCACAGCCAGCTTGTTGATCAAATCCGGTGCGGACAGTTGCAACAAGGTTTGCCCTTTTTCAACCCGGCTCCCCTCGGTAACATCAATCCGTTCGACACGCGCCGGGACCGGGGCATAAAGGGTGATCCGCTCTTCCCGTTGGAAAACAGCGGGGGCATGCACAGAACCTTTCCAAGGGACAAGCAGTAAAAGAATCAAGCCGACCAACACCATCACAGAGCGAACAGCAGAGACATTCCAGCGCAAACGGGTCTCTGGACGCAACCAAATACCGATTTCATTGCCAATGGGACGGACCAAAAACCATCCAATTTCAACAGCCATGAGTAGGATTCCCAATAATTTAAAAAACATGTGATAAACAGCAATGGCGATTCCAAAATATAAAACCAGCCGATAAATCCAAGTCAACCAAGCAAAACCGATTAAGAATCGTTGACGCTCACACAATGCCGGTTCCGGGATGGGAGCCTTGAGGCCCAATAACAGTTCACGCACTTTCCAACGGCCCAACCGCCCAGCGCGATCATGAAGATTTTCAATTCCTAACCAATCCGAAAACAGATAATACCCGTCAAAACGTAAAAAAGGGCTGGCATTCATGAGGAGTGTCGAAATCCAGCTCACCGTCGCGATAAAAAACAGAGCGTCCTTCACACCTCCCAAAGGCAACAAACCCCAAAGCATTGATGCCCACGCCGTCAACAACAATTCCGCTAAAATACCTCCAGCCGCAATCACCAACCGCCGCCGACGCGAGGCCAATTTCCAGACCTCACTGGTATCGGTGTATAAAACCGGGATCAACATTAAAAAAGCAACCCCAATGGTTGGCACCCGGCAACCATAGCGGGTAGCGGTGTAAGCGTGCCCCAATTCGTGAATGGTCTTGGTCAAAAACGTCCCCAAGAAGATCAACAACACCTCGGTCATGAAATCGGTTTCACGAAAAGTCGTCACGGCGATATGCCACTGCCGGGTGATGAAATAGAACCCGATCAGCCCAGCCATGGCTGTGATGATCAAAAAATTTTTAGAAAAAGCCCATTGCATCCACGGCAAGGTTTTGCGCAAAAATGGGTCCGGGTTCACGAGCGGAATCCGAAAAAACAGGTAGGCGTGCAACAGGTGATGCGACCAGGAATGCCTGGCAGCCTTGACCTGATCGGTCAGGCGCGTCATCCCCCGTTCCCCCTGGGGGCGCAGCAGATTGGCCTCAAGGAGGAAACGGACCAGCCGGGTCACATCTTCGGTGGTGGTTTCCAGAGTGGTTTCGGTAGACACCAGTTCGGCGATACGGCTGGGTGCCCCATGACGCCAGCGGCACAAAATCTCAAACTCTCGCCAACCAATCCTGAAAAATTGATTGTTCGCCGGATCACGCAATGTCCAGGTGGGGGCACCGTCGGGCAAGTGGGGACCGGGAAAAAGGTGTAGTTCCTCACGTAATGGCGGTGGCCTGCCGGTATCGGACGTCGCCGCGTCCACTTAACCCAGCCGTTGCCGCAAGAGAGACAGGGGGTGTCGGAACAAATAATAGAACAGCGTCGTTTGTCGCCCCTGAATTTTTGCCGTGCCACGCAGCCCGATGGGTGGGGGATTGCCTTGGGTCAAAAAATGCCCCCGCACGATAGTGACGAGAGACCCTTCCATTTCCTGGGCATCATAACCCACATAGGTCAAAGAAGCTGGCCAGGAATCCAACGGATCTCTATTGGGGTAGAGTGTGATCCGAGCGTTGCCATCCAATGCAATCATATCGCTGACCGGCAGTCGAATCTCCAACTCGGCGACGTTTGGATCGGCAATGTCCATAATCCGCTCTCCGATCTGTACCGGTTTTCCCAGCCAGTGGTGGCTATCGGAAAAAATGGCCACGCCATCACGAGGTGCCAACACACGCACCCGGTTGAGTAAAATACGGATCCCGCGTGTCTCGGCATCTTGTTTTTCCATCCGTTTTTCCAAAATTCCTTTCTGCACACGAATTTCTGGATCGGCAACGGACTGTTTAAGAACCTGTTGATACTCTTCCTGAAGCAAGTTGAAAGATTTATTTTCCACTTCCAACTTGTTGTCCAACACCGTTTCATCCAAAGTGACCAGCAAATCCCCCTGATGTACCCTCTGATTGGGGGTCACATGCACACGATCAATCACCCCTTCCATAGGGGCGCGAATGGGTGTGGGATCCAAAGCCTTGACCACAGCGGGTGCCAGAACCGATTGTCGCATGGGTACCCAACAGGCCAACAACACAGCCAGCCCCAATCCCATCTTGATCCGACCACGACGGGACGTATACCACGTTTTCCAGGGGATACCCCGGCGATGACGACGCTTACGAATCAACTCCCAAGCATGGGCATAGGAATCGGCCAGTTTGCCCAACAGTTTGATTTCGGTATCGGTCCAAGGCGTTGATTTGACCAGCAGCATCCCCCCCAACATTTCGCCCAAACCGGTCACCAGCGGAACCCAAAGGGCATGCGCCGGCAACCATTGTTCCCAGGCGGCACCGTCATCACCCTGGATATCCGCAGCACACACACAAAGCGGGCTTCTCTGTTGTTGAATCGACTCTCGGTCGAGAACCCGGGTCAACCATACGATATAGGGGGCGCGTGTCCCCGCTTCGGAGGATCCCGAAACCGCGACCACCTTTCCCGTTCCGTCGGCAAACCGCTGCCACAAAACGGCTTGGCGATAAGGTGCCATCAGATGGGTTTCATTGACGACCAAAAAGCGGAATGAGGTCTCATCTTCGGCGGCAAAGGCCCGCTTACCCAGTTGTAACAGGGCACTCAGACCGGTGATCAGTTTTTCCCCATGAATCGGCATCGTGACGATTCTTATGTCAGGGTGTGGAAGAGACTGCCACCCCTGCCGCGGGTGGCAAAAAATAGGCGGCACCACTCATACCGGGCATCAGGTCGGATTGATCGCCAACAATCTCCCCCACCACCTTGAGAGATTGACTCAAAGGGTCCGCCTCGGCACCCAAACGGATCACCTGGGCGGTATATTTTCTCCCGGTTTCATCGATTTGTATGGCGAAGGGGGTTTTCACCTTGAGCCATGTCAACCAGCGGGAGGGGACAATCATCTCCATCTCCAGATGGCGATGATCCAATAGTTTCATGATGACCTGTCCTGTCGTCACATATTGGTGTTCCCGCATCGTCAGGGTAGCGACCCGTCCGGCAAAAGGGGCAAGAATCCGACACCCCCGCATGCGCGTCTCTTGAAGTTTCAGCTCTGCCTCGGCCAACTGTTCTTCGGCCCGACTGGCGTCTGCTTCCAGGGTACCGACGGAGTGCAATTCAGCCAGCCTTTGTATGACTTTGTTTTTATCGATCGCGGCACGCCATGTCATCGCCGCCTTGTGATGTTGGGCCGCAAGCAAAGCACAGTCAAAAACAACCAGAGGGGCACCTTGTGCAAACGTATCGCCCTCTTTGACCATCAACTGCTGGATTTCTCCATCAATATGGGCCGATAGCGTCGTTTGCGTCCGAGGTACCAGATAGGCCCGAATATCGGTCTGAGAGCCGGCGTTTTCTCCGGCAACCAAGGGGCCTGCCGCCAAGCAACCGCCCAACGTCAACCCAAACCAACGCCCGATACGGCGGTTTCTATCCTGCGAGTGTGCAAACACGATGGCTTTAGACTCATATCCCGATTCAGTTTAAGAATGTCTGCCCAACGGATACGCAATAATCATGCTATCATGCCGTGTTTTTTGGATGGCCCGTAAAAAAAACACGCATCCGTCTATTGCCGAAAATGCTGGCGAGGTAGGCTCAGACACCAAAGTATTTATGATTGCCCAAAGGGGAAATGGTGTGGTGTCCCCAGATTGCCGCAGAAAGGTTAGGTGTTGTATCCCCGGAATTCCCCCGATACAATGCCGTGATCTTTTGAAAACGATACGCCTTATCCAAGCCGGTTGGTCCTGGGATGGTGCGGTTCTCGACCGTTGCATGTGGTTGCCGCAGATGATTTGCAAACAGGCGCAACCATTATCATTACAACTTATGAACCGGACCCGTCACAGTGGGATAACACATTCAGGTTCAGGAGAGAGTCATGAAGTGTGTCATCTGTAAGCAGGGAGATACGCATCCCGGCTATGCTACCGTATCCCTGGAACGGGAAGGTGTTACCCTGGTTATCAAAAAAGTTCCTGCCCAGGTTTGCCAAAATTGCGGTGAGGAATATCTGGATGAAACGACAACCTCGTACTTGCTGACAAGAATGGAAGATGCGGTCAATACCGGCGTACAAGTGGACGTTCGGCAATTCGTGGCTGCCTGAAATGGAACTCCATCTTATCGTCCGTTTTCCAATACGGTTTCGGTATCTTTGGCCGCAATCAATTCATTGACGCCAGATAGCATCCCTTTCATGGCTCCGCGAACACATTGAGACGCCAATCGGTAAAGTTTCACCGTTGTCAAACTCTTGAAGGGCATCTTTGGCCATCATATCCAAGATTTCTGGATGCTCGGTAAAGCGTTTTTCCCATGCGGCATCGGCGGTGAGTTCTGCCAGAATGCGTTGTGCCAAGGCGGTCTGTTCTTTTTTTGGCAATTTTGCGGCTTCAACAAAAGCCTTTTCAAGGAGTTCGGTCATATCTTTTTCGTCTCTATTCAAGGGGATGATTTCTGCGCCTGTTTCAGGATGTAAAGCCAAAGACCACTGCAACGCCAAAGAAACATTTTAAAGGGGCGTTTCGGGCTTCGTCCGCCAATTCGTTCAGAAAAATCAATCGGACAACACCGCCACAAGGAGAAATACACTCATAGACACCAACCGGCCCAACAGGCTTGAAAGAATGGCTTACCAAAAATTCTTTCCGGGACGTTATGGAACTGATGATAACACTTCTCATGTTATCATGTTGGCGTCTTTTGGGCTGTCCGCAAAAAATCCAACACATCCGTATGAAAGGCTTTGTGCCCAAAAGCATTCAACTGATCGGTCAGCCCCGGCATACCGATCCCCTCCCCCTCGGCTTCGGTCCGACCATAGCCGGGAGTACCCGGCCCCCTTTTTTCATCATGACCTTTCACAGGGGAAACGTGAAATTGGGTAGTATCATCCCGCAGGGTGGAACCTATCTTGATCTCCATAGGTTTGGACTCGGACCCGTAATTTTTGATGGTCCCTTGCGAATCATCATGGCCCGCGTTGGAGGAAGAGATACCTGAAGCATTCTTATTCTGAGGCAAAACTTCGACGCGATCCTGATGTGTTGTGGCATCCCGCCCGGTTGTCATCGCCACTTTCAGCCCATGGGCAAGGTCAGCAGCCATGACCTCTCGAAGATCACGAGAGACGACCTGTTGGTGATGATCCAAAGATTGACCCGATTGCCGTACCTTGGAAAAAGAAAATGTCGCTGTTGTATCCACCGATGGCGCAAAAATCGGAACGGACTCCGGCATAATGCGCGGTGGGATGGGACGCGCCAGAGGGGCCGTTGGCAATGTCTGCACCGGCCCCGATACGTCCGCCACCGTACCCATTGGAAGATTGACAGGGACCGTTCTTGTCTCAACCACCGAAGGGGGCACATGGACCGTTCTCGTCTCAACCACCGAAGGGGGCACATGGACCGTTTCGGTCTCAACCACCGAAGGGGGCACATGGACCGTTTCGGTCTCAACCACCGAAGGGGGCACATGGACCGTTTCGGTCTCAACCGCCGAAGGCACCTGAGTCGCAGCCGAGGGTGCCACGGGGAGCGGAACCAGGACCATTTCGATATCTTTACTTTGCAACTCTGTTGGATGCGATAGGCTGATTTCCGGGCCTAATGATTGCGTCACCACGGGGACGGCGGATGCTTCCACAATCATCTGAAACGTCGCGGTTGCCTTGGCACCGGTCTCGTCCATACCAGACAAAATAATCTCGTAAACACCCGCATCGCCACGTTGCGGTGTTCCACGGAACGCCTGCGTCTCTGGATTAAAATGGAGCCAATACGGCCCTTGCTCAACCCGATACACCAAGTGGGGCGAGTCACCATCGGTAAATAATGGTTGGGGTGCCAGTGAGAAAGATAACTCATGTTCCTCCCGCCCCGTGGGGATTGGCTGGATTTCCCCGCTCCATACCGGGGCATCATGGACGCCATGCACCGCAATATCCCGCGTAACCGTGGTGATGCGTCCCCCCGCCCCTTCGCCACCGGCGTTGCCATCCATGATTGAAAACGCGATGGTCCGATTGGCAACACTGGGATTGTCATCGTTGGTGTTGTGATAGGTGATGGACCGTAGGGCCGCTTGATAATCGGCCTTGCTGGCGGTGCCGGACAACGTTAGGGTACCGGTGGTTGCATCCCAAGAGCCTGAAATACCCCATTGGTCGCTGAATGTCAGCACATCCTCTCCAGCGACATGATTGCCGATGATTTGCACCGTCGCCCCAACCAGGGTGGCATCATCCACATCCGTAAGACTTAGCTCCGCATCCACAATAATCGCGGCATCGCTTTCGGTGTAGGAGAGCGGCACACCGGTGATGGTGACCACTGGCGCGTCGTTGACGGCATGGACGACGATTGCCCGTGTTGCCGTCGTGGTGAGTGCCCCGATCCCTTCACCGTTGGAATTACCATCCATGATCGAAAAAACAACGGTCCGGTTGACAATACTGGGTGTATCCTCGTTGGTGTTGTGATAGGTGATGGACCGCAGGGCCGCTTGATAATCCGCTTTGCTGGCGGTACCGGATAATGTCAGGGTGCCGGTGACCGCATCCCAGGAGCCTGAAATACCCGCTTGATCGATAACATGGAGAAGATCTTCATCCGCAACATAATTGCCGGTGATTTGCACCACCGCCCCGACCACGGTGGTATCATCAACATCCACAAGGCTTAAACCGGCATCAACCGCGATAGAACTACCCTCCATATACGAAAGAGAGACTCCTGTGGTCGTCATCTCTGGGGCATCGTTGATGGCATACATCACCATATCCCGCGTTGCGGCGGTCGTGCGTGCCCCCGCCCCTGCACCATCGGTATTCCCATCCGTGACCGAAAACAGGATGGTCCGATTGGCGACGCTAGGGTTGCCATGGTTGGTGTTGTGATAGGTGATGGAACGGAGTGCCGTTTGATAATCCGCTGTACTGGCGGTGCCGGACAACGTGAGGATGCCGGTGTCCGCATCCCAAGAGCCTGAAATACCCGATTGGTCGATGAATGCCAGCACATCTTCACTCGCGAAATAATTGCCGGAAATTTGCACCGTCGCCCCCGACATACCGGCATCATCCACATCCGCAAGGGTCAGATCGGCATCCACAAGGATCGCGGCATCGCTTTCGGTATAGGAGAGCGGCATACCCGTCGTGGTGATCCCCAAGGGATCGTTGACGGCATGGACGACGATCTCCCGCATGACCGTGGTGGTCAACGCCCCCGACCCTTCACCGTTGCTGTTGTCATCCGTGATCGAAAAAGCGACAGTCCGGTTGGCGACATGGGGGTTATCATCGTTGATATTTTGATAGGTGATGGAACGGAGTGCCGTTTGATAATCCCCTTGGCTGGCGGTACCGGATAACATCAAAGTGCCGGTCACAGCATCCCAAGAACCGGAAATTCCCGCTTGATCGTCAAATGCCAGCACATCTTCGCTGGCGAGATAATGGCCGGTGATTTGCACCGTCGCCCCCACCACGGTGGTATCATCGCCATCCTCCAGAACCAAGTCGGCATCAACCGCGATGATCGCACTTTCCGTGTAGGAAAGGGGGGAACCCGTCAGGATGACCCCTGGGGCATCGTTGACCGCCTGCACGATGATATCCCGCGTTGCAGTAGCGGTGAGCATCCCCAACCCTTCGCCATTGGAATTGCCATCCGTAACCGAAAAAACGACGGTCCGGTCGGCAATACTGGGATTTTCATCGTTGGTGTTTTGATAGGCGATGGACCGAAGAGCCGTTTGATAATCGGCTTTGCTGGCGGTGCCGGATAACGTCAAAGTACCCGTCACGGCATCCCAAGAACCAGAAATCCCCGATTGGTCGATGAATGCCAGCACATCTTCGCTGGCGAAATAATTGTCGGTAATTTGCACCGTGGCCCCAACCAGGGTGGCATCATCGACATCCGCAAGGGTTAAACCGGTATCAACCGCAACGATCCCCCCTTCCGTATAGGCCAGGGGAATCCCCGTTGTGGTGACCCCCAGGGGATCATTGACCGCCTGCACCACAATATCCCGCGTGACCGTGGTGGTGAGCGCACCACCTCCCTGGCCGTTGGAATTGCCGTCGGTCACCGAGAAAGTCACCGTGCGCTGGGCAACGCTGGGGTTGTCCCCGTTGGTATTTTGATAGGTGATGGAACGAATGGCCGTTTGATAATCGGCCTTGCTGGCGGTACCCGTCAGAGTCAGGGTGCCCGTCACGGCATCCCAAGAGCCTGAAATGCCCGATTGGTCGATGAATGCCAGCACATCTTCACTGGCGAGATAATTGCCGCTGATCTGTATCGTCGCACCGACCATGGTGTTGTCATCCAGATCGGCCAGGGAATAACCGCTGTCCAGCACGATAGCCCCCTGACCCTCGGTATACGACAAGGGGGCAGCGGTTGCCGTGACCACAGGGGCATCGTTGACGGCGGTGACGGTCATCGTGCGGGTCACCGTGGTGGTCAACGCCCCGGCACCCTCACCACCCGAATTGGCATCCGTCACCGTGAAGGTGATGGTACGTGCCGTTATGTTCGGATCGTCGCCGTTGGTATTCTGGTAGGTTAGCGAGCGCAAAGCCGTCTGGTAATCGGCCTTGGTTGCGGTACCCGTCAAGGTCAGGGTACCGGTACCGGCGTTCCAGGAACCGGAAATACCCAACTGATCGGTAAACGAAAGGAGATCCTCACTGGACAGATAGTTGGCCGTGATTTGCACCGTCGCTCCAGTCACATGGGTGTCATCCACATCGGTCAGGGTCAGTCCAGGATCGACCGAGGTGGCGGCATCACCTTCGGTCACCGCCAGGGCAGTCCCGGTCACAACGATAGCGGGGGCATCGTTGACGGCGGTGATGGCAATCGTCCGCGTCGCAGAGGCGGTCAAAGCACCGCCCCCCGTCCCATCGGAGTTGCCATCGGTGATCGTCCAGGTAACAGTCCGGTTGCCGATATCGGGTTTGTCTGTGTTGATGTTTTCATAGGTCACCGAACGCAAAGCGGTTCGATATTGCACTTTGGTCGCAGAACCGGTCAGCGTCATCGTGCCGGTTGCCGCGTTCCACGAACCGGTAATGCCCGATTGATTCGTAAATGCCAGGACATCTTCGCCGGAGACATAATGGCCAGAAATCCGCACCGTGGCACCGGCAATGTTCAGATCATCGACATCGCCGAGGGTCAGAGTACTGTGGATGACCGTCGCGGCACTCCCCTCCGTAAAGACGCGGGTACCACCAGAGGCAAGGGTCGGGGCATCATTGATCTCCGTGGCGATGATCGTGGCGGTGTCGGCTACGGTGCTGAAGGCGGTGGTGCCACCACGGCTGGAGACATTCACTTTGGTGCCAAACGTCCCTGCGGTCCGATCCCAGGCATAAAACGATACCGTCCCGGTAGTCGCCTTGATGGCGTTGGGGACAAAACGGAGTTGGTCGGTATCGCGCAACAACAGGGCCGACGTGGCACTGACGGCACCGACATTGTTCCAACCGCTGCCGGTGTTGTACTGCCAAGTGCCATTGCCACTGGCCAGGCCGTAGAGGGCAAGTCCTCGGGCAGCCCCAACATCCAGATCCGACGCCCCGCCCAACAGAGAGGAAACGATGACACCGGCGTTGGTCGTCTGATCTTCGGTGATGGTCGGAAATGCCGGAGTCGCCGCCGAATCCAACGTCGGGGCAACATTGACACGGATGCTGGCGGTATCGGAGGCGGTACTGAACGTGGTGGTACCGCCACGAAGCGATGCATCCACTTTGGTCCCCTGCCCCCCCAAACCTTGGGTCTGATCCCAGGCATAATAGCTGAACGAGGCGGTATCGGACGTATTCAAGCTGCCGGGTTGAAACCGTATTTGGTCTTCGGAACGCAACAACAATGCCTGGAGATTGCTGACTGCGCCAGTGGCAGCCCAAGTCGCGCCGTTGTCCGTGGAAAATTCCCAATACCCCCCACCAACACCATTGTTGACGGCGTTGACCGCAATCCCTTGCCATGGAGCCGTGACCAAATCCACATCGCCAATGGAGGCACCAACCAACGAAGAAATGGTAATCCCTGGGTTGCCGGTGTCAAGATAGCGGATGCTTGATAAAACCGGGCTGATGGGAGTCAACACCGGGGCATCATTCAAGTCGGTGACCGTAATATCCGCCGTTTCAATGGCGATGGAAAAGGGGGTGGCCGCCCCGCTGGTAACCGTGGAAACCTTACTGCCAGAGGCGTAGGTCTCCGATTGTCCCGATTGATCCCAGGCCACAAACGTAAAACTGGCGGCACCCGGCGACGTATTGCCGGGGGGATTCATGCCGTCGGGGACATACCGGACCAGATCGGTCGGGCGCAACAACAACGATTGGGCACTGGAAACAACACCAACATTGGTCCAGTTGGCTCCGGCGTTGATGGAATATTGCCAAGTACCGTTGGCTGCGACCAAACTTTGAATGGCGATCCCCTCCACGGGTGCGGCATCGCTATCGGTGATCAAGGCACCGACGATGGAACTGACGGTTTGACCGCCGTTGGTCGTCGCATCTTCCGTGATAGTCGCCATGTGCGTGGGGCTGGCATTATCCAACACCGGGGCGGCATTGACCGTACCGCGAATCGTCCCGGAAACCAGACTAAATTCGGTCGTGGTACCGCGTGTATTGGCGTTGGGGGAATCGCCAACGGTACTGACAGTCTGGTCCCAGGCATAAAAAGAGAGGGTGGGCTGACCGCTGTCGCTGTTATCGGGTTTAAAACGGATTTCATCGGTGGATTTGAGCAAGAAGGTATTGGAAGAGTTAATACCAACCGGCAGATCGACCCAGGCACCGCCGTCAATGCGACACTGCCAATTGCCGACACCGACGTTACTTCGGTCATAGATGGCAATCCCTTGCAACGGGGTCGGATCGGGATCGGTGATGTCGGCTGCGGAAAACAAACTGCCAACGACCGTGCCGGCAGGATTCATGGTGTCGCCCCGTTCAACGGACGGCAGATACCAAGTGCCGCCAGCGGTCAGTATGGGGGCATCGTTGACCGGAATGACATCAACCGTGGCCGTATCCACAATGCTGGAGGCCGTGCCATCGTTGACCTGAAAGGAGACCGTGCGCGACAGGGCCGAAGGGGCATCGCTGATATTCTGATACTGAACGCTCCGTAAAGCGGCCTGATAATTGGCCTTGGTATCGCTGCCGGTCAGGGTCAAGGTTCCCGTCGCCGCATTCCAGGAGCCGGTAATATTGCCGGTATTGGTAAAAAGCAATTGATCGGCACCACTTTGATAATTGGCGGAGATCTGTACCACGGCACTTTGCAGATTGGCATTGTCCACATCGGTCACGGTAATGGTCGGGTCAACGACGGACGGCGCATCATTTTCGGTCGTGGTGATGGCGTTACCCGCCGTCAAGACAGGGACATCGTTGACGCCGGTGACAGCGACACTGGCGATGGCGGCACTGGAAGTCCCACCACTGCCATCGTTCATGGTAAAAGAGATGCTGCGGGTAGAAGCGGTAGGATTATGATTGTCGGTATTGGTATAGGTGATCGTGTGCAACAAGGCGGAAACGGCTGTGGGTGTGGCGTTGGCATTGAAAGACACCACCAGATTGTCGGTGCCACTGCCGCCGCCCCAAGTGCCGATCACGACACCCTGATAAGAAATAACCGCCCCGGCCACACCGATTTCACCGGCACCATCTCCCTGATGGTATACCCCAAGGAGGTCCTGGGTCGGATCGCGATTGGCCACAATGGCAACGGTGAGGTTCCCCCCGTCGAAATCACCATTGTCGGGATCGGTGACGGTGGCGTCGCCCCCCTGGTCGATGACGACGGTTCCCCCCCCTTCGGCGTAGGGCAACCCATCGCCGTGCAGATTGCTGATGATGGGGTTGGTGGAAGGCAACACGTCGTTATATGCAGCCTGGGCCTGCGCCGACAACAAGGTATCGGCTTCGATAGCCCCTTGCTGGACCTCCAAAACCCAGTCGCCCCCCCGGGTTGCCGCACCGGTCAGATCATTGGACGCGGCGACATCGGCACCGGTCAGATCGGCCAAACGGGAAACAAAGGCCGCTCCGGTCATTCCAGCCCCTACATCGCAGCCATAAATTAAAATATCGGCGTTTTCCGCCAAAGCGGCACCCCAATCCTGCAAAGCCTGGGTATGCGCCTCCATGGAAACGACATCCAGATCAGAATCGGCCAACGCCAGATGACCCGCGCTACCATGCGAAACAATATGGAGTGATGCAATACCCGAATGACCGGCCAATGCTGCACGAATTTGTTCCACCCCATCCTTGTGCGGGTCCAAGATGACCACCTGGGCATCCTCCGACACCCCGGCGAGCAACGTTTGATAATTGGGTACGGAGGGATCGACGACGACCACCTCACGCGGAGAAGAAAGGGCTGTATCGTGGGTGGCGGGTACGACAGGATCGTGGTGATCACCGCCGTCTGCATTCTGGTGATCGCCACCGTCACTCGACTGGCTTTGCAGGAGTGCTGCCAAGGCGGTGACCACTCCAGCGGCATCGAACATGAGACGCCGTTCCAGACGCAACGCCAGATGTGGATATCGGGCCGGTGCAACCGTCGGCTTGGCCGAAGTGGCGGAAACGGCATGGCCTTCCTGGAGATCTTTTTTGAACAGCCAACGGGACCACCGCGACCAGAGTTTCATGACACCGATACTCCCAGACAACAAGACCTGTTTTTTACTGTTGTTGTCTATTCTTCACGCAAGCGTCGTTCCATACATTAAAATGATAGATAATCCAACATTTTATGCAAAAATTGTCTGATAATCACGGGCACGATAGGACATTTTTTTTTACACGATTATGTCCGATCCCTGTTTAAAGCGTTGTTACCACGAACAATTATCCCGAATTCTTTTTTTTACTCAACCGACAATCAACGGTTCAGACCCCAATCATTTTGAACCACAGGTCACCGCCAAGCAACCGCATTATGTCGTCAGGCTACGATAAATATCGGAAATTTTTCGGGGTAATGCCCGCGCCGAGTCGATCACGATAAACCGTGAGGGACCATAGAGGTGGGGCAAATATTCCCGTGCCTCACGATCCACGGTGATGCCAAAAGGGTGAATACCCGCCCGCCGGGCTTCCGCCAAGGCAACGCGCGTATCGGCCATCCCATAGGGGCCACGATAGCCATCCTGAAAACTGTCATAGTCCTCAGGGCGTCCATCGGAAATTGTAATCAGCAGACGCGAACGGGCCGCCTGTTCTTTCAGGATGGCACTGGCACGGCGGATAAACACACCCATCCGGGTATAATCCTTAGGCGTCAACGCGGCAATGCGACCATAGGCATCATCATCCATGGGGTCGGCAAACCCCTTGACCCGATACAATTCACACTGTTTGCGGGTATTCCCCGTAAAGCCATAAATGGCAAAACGGTCATCCAAAATGACCAATGCCCGGGCCAACAGGATCAGACTTTCACGAATGGCATCATTGACCCATCCCTTGGTGGATCCACTCATATCGGCCAGAATCACGGTGGCAACGTTGCGGTCAACCCGATCCATCCGTTCATACAAGCGGCTGTCCATCTCCTCCCCTTGGCGAAAAGCGACCTGCGCATCGATCAACACATCCCAATCCAGTTCATCGCCCCGTTCCTGCCGCCGCACCCGCCGGTCACCACCCCGAATCATTTCGAAAGAACGTCGAATATGATGGACAAGTCCCGAATATTTTTTAAAAGTCTCTGCCACAAAAGGGGAGTCATCCCGGGTCAAGGCGATTTCCCGCAAGACACACCAATCTTTGCGATAATCCTGGCGTTTGTGATCCCATTCATCCAACAGCATCACCCCCTCTTCCGGGTGAACGCCCTGCCAGCCGACATCATCCCCTTGCCTTCTGGCCATCCCCGCAGCCGGATAACCCCCCAAACCCGCCGGTTGCAAATATTCGGGGGGGATAGCCCCCAAATCTTGGATGATGGAACGGGCCAGCGCATCGACCGATTCCGGGAGGATCACCCGTTGACCGTCCAGATGCATCTGCCAGATCAGACCCTCGGAAATTTCAATACGGATCCGGTCTGGATCCGCCCGTACCCCCTTCATCACCCCAACGGGCTGCCGTTGTAACGCCTGACCCACAGCCTGCCGGAAAAGATGTTTTTCCCGTTCCAAACGACGCCCCTGCGTCTCCAGGGCGTTACGCCACAGGAATAGGCCATGGTGGGCCAAAGGTGCTGGAATCGGCGTTTCCAAAAGCTGCGGCACCCAACGTAAACTATCCTGCGGACCCGCCCCAATCCTGGATAAATCAGCGACCGCAGCATACCAGGCGGGTGGCCATGGCTGGGCATGACGCCACAAAGAGATGCCACGCCGCGCCAAACCTGGGAGTAACTGTGTTAATAAAAGATCCAACCGGCAGCTTTCCAACACACCGTAGGTGACAGCGACCTCATCGGGATTTCCCTGTTTTGCCAATTCCGCGCCCAGGCCGACAAAAAAACTTCCAAAACGGCTGTAGGCCCATTGCAACGCGACCATGGAGCGATAGAGCAAGCGGTTTTGTTCCAACGTTGGGAAAAAATCGATGTGCGGCGGCAAGAAGATGATTTCGCTATCGGTGGCTGGGGCATCCCCTTCCTTCAAAGCCATGGGCCGCCCCCCAAGACCCATGACAAAACTTTCCAGACAA
>JADGCQ010000064.1 GCA_015228925.1 Magnetococcales bacterium
GGGGGCAATCCCCCAGACCCCTTTTTTCTTTTAATAATTTTATTTAATGTCAATACGCTCTGAGCTTATGTTACAAGTTGATCCATGACGTTCATGACTTGGAGAATGTCGGCGCGATCCTGATAAAAATGGGGGGCGAAACGGAGACCCCCGGCACGGGGAATCTGTTCAATGTTGTGCGACTTCAGATGGCGATGCAGGGTGAGGGTGTCAACGGTTGGATGGGAAAAGACAAGAATGCCGGAAGGGGCGTTGTGGGTGGCATCCAGGGGAGAAAGAATGCGGCATCCGCGTACTTGCAGATTGTGAATGAACAGGGCGGTTAACTGACGGATGCGATGGAAAACATCGTCAATGCCCGCCTCCAGGATCATGGATACGCTCTCGGCCAGGGCTGCGGCTCCGAGGATGTTGTGTGTCCCCGCCTCAAAACGTTTGATGCCATCTCTGGGTTCGATGGAGAGGGAACTGGTGTCGCCCGCATTTTGGACCGAGTGCCAACCCAAGATGCGGGGTTCGATGGTGGCGAGTCCTTTGGCCGAAAGATAAAAAAGTCCGCACCCTTCGGGGGCGAGCATCCATTTATGCCCACCGGCGGCCACGGCGTCAATCCCCATGGCGTTGACATTCATGGGGATTGCCCCCAAACTTTGTACCGCATCGACGACGAAGAGGGTATCGGTTTTTTTCAGGGCGGTGCCGATGGTATGCAAATCGACCGTCGCTCCAGTGGCAAATTGGACGGAACTGACGGTCAGAATGCGGGTCCGATGGTTGCAGTGGGCCAGGAGGGCGTTGGCTGAGATCCTTCCGTCGGGTAGCGAGGGGACGCAGTGGATTTTGACCCCCTTTCTGCGGGCAATATCCAGCCAGATGATCCTGTTGGAGGGATATTCCTGATCGGTGGTGACGATTTCATCACCGGGATGAAAGTCCAGCCCCAGGGCGACGTGGGAGAGGGCCTCGGAGGTGTTGCGTGTGAAGGCCACTTCATCGGGACGACAGCCGAGCAAGTTGGCACAGGGGGTGCGGGCGTGGTGCAGGGTCTCTTCCAGATGGGAATAGTGGAAAGGTCGCTGCCGGGTCATGGTGCTGGCCAGATGGGTGATGACCCGGGCGGTCCTTTGGGGGATGGGGGAGACACCGGCATGGTTGAGACAGATGGCGGCATCGTCGCGTTCAAATTCTTTTTTGAATGGGGAAGGTTGCAGTTCCATGGGACAGTCCTTGGTGAGAGATTGCAGGCCACCATTTCCCTTTGTTGATACAGTTTATCGTAGCCGGTGGATGCCATGGGATGCAATAAAAACATGAAGAAAACTTCTGCAATGTTTGATGGGGGGGTGGTTGCTCATGGATGGGGATGAAGGGACATTGGAGGAAAAACGGTGTCGTTGGTTGGCGTTGGCGGAGCAGCATCCGCCGGAATGGTTGGCTTCCTACATTTTTCCAGGCCAGTCTTCGTGTGTGGTGGTGACGGAGCATGGAGGTGGGGGGGAGCCGTGTATGGCGTGTCTGGAAAGTATCGAAGATTTGCCGTATTGGGCATTTGCCCTGGCTAAGTCTTATTTGGACGATGTGGGGGAATGGCCACTGTTTGGGATGTATGTGGAGTACGCCTTGCTGGACTATGAAAGCCATGGCGATCCTGAGCGGGCACTCGAGGAGATCATGGCGACCATCCAATCGGTATGGTGCGACGTGGCGGTACGTTTTGTGGGGATGGGTTCTCATTAGCGGTGGATGGGTGGAAAATATGGAAAAAATCGGTATTGTGCGGATTATCATCGAGGAAAAGCAGGATAATTGTTATTGCATCTCCAGCAAGGACATGCCGGGCCTTCACTTGGCAGGTGAAAATGTTGAAAAACTGTTGCACGATATTCCGGGGTCTATCGAACTTTTGTTTGAGTTGAACCATGGGATGAAAGTGCGGGTCGGCAAGGTTGTGCCTGGGGATGAAATGGTCAAGAACACGCCGCAGACCCTTGATCGGCTTATGTGGGCGTTTACCGTGATGGAGTCTTGAATGCCATGGCCATGAATCGCGACTATTCACAAATTGAGCTGCATGACGTTCTCAGGGACCGCTTTGGTTTGCGACCGACCTGGTTTCGGACGAGTACCAGCGAGATTTGGGTCAATGACAAGGGGGTCAACATACAAATACCCGATCCCATCGGTGTTGGGTATCATTATTGGCTTTATTGGGAAATCATCCATCGTACCGAGGCGATTTTATCCTGAAGGCTGGTGGTTTTTTGCAGTCAGGGAACGGGATGTTTCATGAAATGGGTCAGGATGTGTTGTGCCAGTGCCTTGATTTCATTTTTTGTATAACGACCGGACCAACCGGGCATGGCGGTTCCTTTTACCCCTTTGGAAATAACGGTGATGATGGTTTCAAGGGTCAGGCGTTTTTGGACGTCGGGTGAGGAAAAATCGGTGGGGGGGGGATTCATGCTGGAGGCTAGGGGGGTTTTGGCATCACCGTGAACGCCATGGCATAGGGAGCAGGTCTTGACGAACGCCTTTGTGGGATCGAAGTCAATTTCCGCCATTGACTTCTCAGGGAGAATCAGCACGGCGGATGCCACGATGATCTTAAGAAAATCCATACCGACCATTTTCTGGTTCCTTTCGAACAATATTGTTTTTCAACCACTTTATGGACAAACGAGAACATCCTGCAAGGGATGATTGCGGGGTTTTGGGTGAACCTGGCGCGAAGTATCCTTCAAATTTGTAAAAGAATCGCTTATTCTGCATGTTCAATCGGGAAGGGTGCCGGTTTCTTTTCGTCCGGCATGGCTTTGACACTATTTTTGGAGCAAGCAGGAGTCCCATGAATATTCATGAATATCAGGCAAAAGAAATCCTGGCCAAATTTGGCGTGGCGGTCCCCCGTGGGCGGGTCGCCTTCACACCGGATGAAGCCGAGAAGGCGGCTCAAGAATTGGGGGGCAGTGTTTTTGTCGTCAAGTCACAAATTCATGCTGGTGGACGGGGCAAAGGGGGCGGCGTCAAAGTAGTCAAGAGCATCGCCGATGTGCGTGCCGAGGCCCAACGGATGCTCGGCATGACCCTGGTTACCAAGCAAACCGGTCCCAAGGGAAAAGAAGTCAAAAGGATTTATGTCGAGGAGGGGTGCAACATCGCCCGCGAACTGTATCTGGGTATGGTTATCGACCGCGCCACCAGCCGTGTGACGGTCATGGCCTCCACCGAAGGTGGCATGGAGATCGAAGAGGTCGCCGCCCGTTCCCCCGAAAAGATTCTCAAGGAAGCGATCGATCCTGCCGTGGGTCTGCAAGGGTATCAGGCGCGGAACCTGGCTTTTGGTCTGGGACTCGAGGGCAAACAGGTCAACAAGGCGGTTGGTTTTATCTCGGCTTTGTACAAGGCCTTTACCTCCTGCGATGCCGCCCTGGTGGAGATCAATCCGCTGGTGGTGACTGGAGACGGCGATATCATCGCGTTGGACGCAAAAATGAATTTTGATGGCAATGCCCTGTTCCGTCACAAGGATATCGTGGCTTTGCGTGACCTGAATGAGGAAGATCCCAAAGAAATCGAGGCTTCCAAATTCGAGCTTAATTACATCGCCTTGGAAGGAAACATCGGCTGTATGGTCAATGGTGCCGGTCTTGCCATGGCGACCATGGATTTAATCAAGATCAAAGGTGGGGCACCAGCCAACTTTTTGGACGTTGGGGGTGGAGCCACAACCGAGAACGTGACCAATGCTTTCAAGCTGATCCTTTCCGATCCTCAGGTCAAATGCCTCCTGGTCAATATTTTTGGTGGCATCATGCGTTGCGACGTGATCGCCCAAGGGATCGTCATCGCCGCCAAGACGTTGAACGTTCATGTGCCGGTGGTTGTCCGTTTGGAAGGGACCAATGTGGAACTCGGCAAGAAAATCTTGTCCGAATCGGGATTGGCCATCATCGCCGCATCCAATTTTGATGACGCTGCTACCAAAGCCGTCGCTGCCCTGGCCGCCTGATAAGGAGAGGATAGAATGAGCATTTTTGTTAACAAAGATACCAAGGTCATCTGCCAGGGGTTCACTGGAGCCAATGGGACGTTCCATTCGGAACAGGCCATCGCCTATGGCACCCAATTTGTCGGTGGTGTCACCCCCGGCAAGGGAGGGACGACCCATATCAACCGTCCGGTTTTCAATACGGTAGCCCAGGCGGTCAATGCGACGG
Source organism: Magnetococcales bacterium (assembly GCA_015228925.1). Lineage (GTDB taxonomy): Bacteria > Pseudomonadota > Magnetococcia > Magnetococcales > UBA8363 > UBA8363. The sequence goes on from JADGCQ010000064.1 coordinate 4,218, forward strand.
GTGCCGATGCGTCGGTCATTTTTGTGCCGCCCCCCTTTGCCGCCGATGCCATCATGGAAGCGGTGGATGCGGGTATTCGTATCGTCGTCTGCATCACCGAAGGGATTCCGGTGATGGATATGGTTGCCGTCAAACGGTTTTTGGCCGGGAAAAATTCACGTCTCATCGGACCCAACTGCCCCGGAATCATCACCCCGGGTGAATGCAAGATCGGTATCATGCCCGGTCACATCCATCGTCAGGGGTCTATCGGTGTGGTTTCCCGCTCTGGCACCTTGACCTATGAAGCGGTGGCGCAAACTTCTGCGGTGGGGTTGGGGCAAAGCACCTGTGTGGGTTTGGGTGGCGATCCCATCAACGGGACCAACTTTATCGATTGTCTCATCGAGTTCCAGAAGGATCCGCAGACCGAAGCGGTGATCATGATCGGTGAAATCGGTGGTACCGCCGAGGAGCAGGCGGCTGAGTGGATCCAGAAAAACATGACCAAGCCGGTGACCGCTTTCATCGCGGGTGCGACGGCCCCTCCGGGGAAAAGAATGGGTCATGCGGGTGCCATCATCTCCGGCGGTAAGGGGACGGCGGCGGAAAAATTTGCGGCCTTGAAAGCGGCGGGTGTCCATATTGCCCATTCTCCCGCCGACATGGGGGTTGTGGTCAAGCAATCTTTGAAGAAATAAACCGGGTTTTCTCCGGATCACCTGTTTAAGCTGCGTTAGGAAGGCGAGAGGAGAGTGCGATGGAAAAGAAGGATCTGGTCATCAGAATCGCGGGTGAAGGGGGTGAAGGGGTTATCTCCACCGGCGATTTCATCGCGGCGGCATGTGCACGAGCTGGCCAGGAAGTTTATACCTTCAAAACCTTCCCCGCCGAGATCAAGGGGGGGTACGCCATGTACCAGGTGCGTACCTCCCTGGATCCCCTGTTCAATCAGGGGGATACCTTTGATATTTTATGTGCGTTCAACGGCGAAGCCTACGAAGTCAATCGCCATCGGTTGGTACCCGGGACGGCGTTTGTCTATGATTATCCGGCGGGGGATTTTGAACCGGAGATTCCCGACGGTGTGATCGCCTATCCCATCCCCATGTCGCAAACGGCCAAGGATATGAAATCCTACCGTTCCAAGAACATGGTGGCTTTGGGGGCGTTGTCGGCTTTGTTCAATATTAACGAAAAAACTTTGATTGAGGTTCTTATTGACAAGTTCAAATCCAAAGGGCCGGAGAATCTGAGCTTTAATCTGGAGGCTTTTCACAAAGGCAAGGAGTTGGCGGCGGCTTTGGGCAAGAAAGATCTTTGGCGCGTCGCGGACCCGGTCCCGGCCAAGGATGTTTTGATCATTTCCGGGAATGATGCGGTGGGGTTGGGTGCCATTCTGGGAGGGATCCGGTTTTATTCCGCCTATCCCATCACCCCTGCGACCGAAATTGCCAAGTTTGTGGCGGTCCATATTCCGAAGGTGATGGGTACGCTCATTCAGGCGGAAGATGAAATCGCTTCCATTTCCCAGGTTCTGGGGGCCTCCTATGCCGGCAAGCGGGCCATGACCGCTACTTCCGGCCCTGGTTTATCCCTGATGGGTGAAATGTTGGGGATGGCCTCCATGAGTGAAACCCCGGTGTTGGTGGTCGATGTGCAACGGGGCGGTCCCGGTACGGGGATGCCGACCAAACATGAACAATCGGATTTGTTTTTGGCGATTCACGGCAGCCATGGGGATGCACCGCGTATTGTGATGGCGGTGGAAGATGTGGGTGATTGTATCCACATGACGGTGGAGGCGTTGAACTTGGCGGAACACTATCAATGCCCCGTCATACTGCTTTCGGACGGATCGCTGGCATTTTCCACCCAGACCGTCCCCGCGCCCAAGCCTGGGGCGGTCAAAATCGTTGAACGCAAACGGTGGGATGGCACGGGTGAATACAAACGCTATCAGGCGAGTCCCGATGGCATATCGCCCATGGCCGATCCCGGTACCCCTCAGGGGATGCATGTGGCTACCGGATTGGAACACGGTCCTGCGGGTGCCCCGAACCATTCCCCCCCCAACCATGAGGCCATGCATCGCAAACGGTTTGGCAAACTGAAAACGGTGGTGGATTTTGTCGCGCCGACGCAGGTGGATGGCGAAGGTCAGGCCGATGTCGGCATCATTGCCTGGGGGAGTACCATCGGGGTGGTGCGGGAAGCGGTGGCGCGGTTGCGTGCGGATGGGATCAAGGTGAAAGGGTTTTATCCCAAGTTGATGTATCCCATGCCGGTGGCGCACTATGAGGCTTTTGCCGCGACATGCAACAAGATTTTGGTCCCTGAGGTGAATTTTCAAGGGCAGTTGAGCCATTTTATCCGGGCCGAAACCGCTATCATGCCGATTTCAATGACCATCTGTGGCGGCGTTCCGTTTACACCGATACAGATTATGAACAAAGTCAGGGAGATTCTCTGATGTCCATCGCTGCGGTCAAAAAAACGACGTTGAAACCCAAGGATTATAAATCCGATGTTTCGGTGGTCTGGTGTCCTGGTTGCGGCCACTATGGCATCCTTAACGCCATCTATCGCGCCTTGTCCGAGGCGGGGGTGGATCCCAGTCAACTGATTTCCATTTCTGGGATTGGATGTTCTTCTCGAAGCCCGTATTTTATCAATTCCTACAAGATGCATACCCTGCATGGCCGGGCTGGGCCTGTGGCGACGGGTGCGCAACTGGCCCGCCCCGATTTGGCCATTTTGGTGTTGGGGGGGGATGGCGATGGGTTTTCCATCGGTGGCGGTCATATGCCCCATATGGCCCGCAAAAATGTGGACATGACCTATGTGCTGTTTGACAATGGCATTTATGGTTTGACCAAAGGGCAGTATTCACCCACCTCTCGCCCGGAGATGAAGGCTTACACGACGCCGTATGGCGGTCCTGAAGAACCGATGAATCCCTTGCTGTACATGTTGACGTATGGTGCCACCTACGTGGCGCAGGCGTTTGCGGGTAAACCGAGTGTTTGCGCGGAACTCATCAAGGGTGGACTGGAACATCGGGGATTCTCTTATATCAATATCTATTCCCAATGTCCCTCTTTTAATAAAATCGACACCATTGAATTTTATCGGGATTTGGTGGAGGCGGTCCCCAAGGATCATGACGTAACCGATCTGGGTGCGGCGATCAATCTGGCGCGGCAAAGCAGTGAGGGGCGGGCACCCATGGGTTTGCTGTACAAGGCGGATCGGCCAACCCTGGATCAACGGATGCACGCGATGGTGGAGGGGGTGAATGGCCGTCCCGATTATGATCTGAACCAGATTATTGACTTGAACCGACCATAAGAATATTCTTGTGTCGAAAAGAGAATCATATTCAGATAGGGATCACCTGCTCCGTGCGCGGGGGAAGGGGGGTGGTCTGGTGGATGCGGATCTGTCATTCCTGGAATTGGTGGGTTTGGATTTTTCGGGGCTTGCCATGGCGGGGGCCAATGTATCGGGTAGTCACGTCAGGGGGTGTGTGTTTGCTGGGTGTGATCTTTCGGGGTTGTACGTCCAGGAGAGTGACCTGACGGCCTGTGATTTTCGGGGAAGTGTGTTGGAAGAGGCCTTTTTCCAGAAAACGGCTTTGGAGGGGTCGTTGTTTCACGGGGCTGATTTGCGGTGGGCCAGATTTTTATTGTGTGATGTGCGCCGGGGCCAGTTTGTCGATGCCAACATGGAGGGTGTTCATTTTATGGATGCCCAATTGGATGGGGCCTGTTTTGAGGGTGTTACCCTGTCGGATGCGGTGCTGCGGGGGTCATCCTTGACGGGTGTGCGGTTTGTGAATTGTGATTTGCGAGGGGTCGATTTCAGGAAGACTAATTTTCATCACGCCGATTATGCGTCGATCCTGGCGGAAGGGGCGTTGTTTTATGGGAAACCTCCGTGGGGTGGTGACGTGGCGGCGGGCGGTGCGGCAGAGATGGTGATTTTTGATGGAGAATGACGGTGATTCCAGATAGTCCCGACGTGGTGTTGCGACCGAAACAAAAGGCGGTTCTTTTCCGGGCGATGCGGCGTACTATGTCGGAGGTCGAGCGGATCATGCAACGTTTTGTTGCCCAGGAGTTGGTCCACATGGATGATGGGGCTTGTGATCGCTTCTCGGAGTTGCTCAATCAATCGGATGCGGATCTGTGGGATTGGTTGACGGGGATTAAAACACCGCCCGCTACGGTCAATCGAGAGGATTTGCACCGTCTTGAACGGTATCGACGAGAATAGACTGGGATGGGAGGTCAGTGAAATAGTGGGCTTGGGTCTGTTTCTTACGATGTAAAGTGGGCGCAACCTCGTTATAATCCCGGGGCATTGCGGTGATGATCGACCGTGGTTTCACGGATACCAATGAATTTGTTCTATTAGCCAGAAAGAGAGAGGAGCTTACGTTCAATGAATCTGATTTTCATGGGGCCTCCGGGCGCGGGAAAGGGAACTCAGGCGAGGAAGATTGCGGAGAAATATGCGATACCCCAGTTGTCTACGGGGGATATGTTGCGTGCTGCGGTCAAGGCGGGGACCGATGTGGGAAAGAGGGCCAAGGCGGCGATGGAAAGTGGCGGGTTGGTGACCGATGACATCGTGGTGGGGATCATTGCCGACAGGATCGCTGAGGCGGATTGCAAGAAGGGTTTCATTCTGGATGGTTTTCCCCGCACTGTTGCGCAGGCGACGGCCCTGGACTCGATGCTCAAGGAACGTTCGCTGAAGATTGATCATGTTATCGATATCACCTGCGACCATGAGGCCCTGGTGGCGCGTATCACGGGGCGTAGCACCTGTGCGGATTGCGGCGAAGGGTATCATAACGTCCATAAAAAACCGGCGAAGGCCGGGGTGTGTGATAAGTGTGGCGGGAAATTGACCACGCGGGCTGACGATAACGAAGAGACGGTGCGCAATCGTCTTTCGGTGTATGATCAACAAACGGCCCCCGTGATCGAGCATTACCGGCACAAAGGTGCATTCAAGACGGTGGATGGGATGGAGCCGATGGACACGGTGTTGAAAAATTTGTGCGCCATTATTGGTTGATCAGGGTTTCCGGGCGGATGGTGTGTACTTCAAGCTTAACTTATAGGGGATGAACGCAAATGGAGATAACGGCAACGGGGTGGCAGGGGTTATACCTGTCGATTTTGTGCGGGGCGGGGGCCATTTTATATGGTTACTTGTCGCGCAGTTGGATTTTAAATCTTCCGGCGGGTTCGGCAGAGATGCAAAGAATCGCGGGTGCCGTGGAAGAAGGGGCGCGGGCCTACATGAAGCGGCAGTACACGACGATTGCTTATGTGGGCGTCGTGCTTTTCATCCTGCTGGCGATGTTTCTTGGGATTGCGACCGCCATCGGATTTGCGGTGGGTGCTTTGTTGTCGGGTGCAGCCGGTTTTATCGGCATGGGGATCTCGGTCAAGGCCAACGTCAGGACGGCGGAAGCGGCCAAGGGTGGCTTGGATAGTGCTTTGCAGGTGGCGTTTCGCGGTGGTGCCATCACCGGCATGTTGGTGGTGGGGTTGGGGCTGTTGGGCGTGACGTTGTTTTTCATCACCCTGTTGAAGGTTGGCGATCCCTCGTCTGCGACATTCCTGAAGCCTTTGGTGGGTGTTGCCTTTGGTGGATCCTTGATTTCAATCTTTGCCCGTCTTGGTGGTGGTATTTTCACCAAGGGTGCGGACGTTGGTGCCGACTTGGTGGGTAAGGTGGAAGCGGGGATTCCTGAGGATGATCCACGCAATCCGGCGGTTATTGCCGACAACGTGGGTGACAACGTGGGTGACTGCGCGGGTATGGCGGCGGACTTGTTTGAGACCTATGCGGTGACGGTAATCGCTTCGATGTTGTTGGGTTCGTTGTTGTTGCCTGGTTTTACCAATGCACTGGTTTATCCTTTGGTATTGGGTGGCGTGGCCATCATCGCCTCCATCATCGGAGCCTATGCGGTGAAGGCTGAAGAAGGCAAGAAGATCATGAACGCGCTGTACCGCGGATTGATTGTGGCGGGTGCGGTGGCGGCGGTATTGTTTTACCCGGTCACCAGTTGGATGATGTCCGGGATTGAATTGCATCAAGGGCATGGTGGTCAAGTCTATACGGTGGGTGCCATCTATGGTTGTGCGTTGCTGGGCTTGGGTTTGACGGCGGCGATGGTTTGGATCACAGAATATTACACGGCGACGGAATTTTCCCCGGTTCGGTTGATTGCCAAGGCGTCTGAGACGGGACATGGTACCAATGTGATTGCCGGGTTGGGCGTTTCGATGAAATCGACGGCGGCCCCTGTGCTTGCGGTTTGTGCCAGCATTCTTATCGCCTTTCATCTGGCAGGGTTGTACGGCATTGCGGTTGCGGCGACTTCCATGCTTTCGATGACCGGGATCATTGTGGCGTTGGACGCTTACGGTCCGATCACCGACAATGCGGGTGGTATTGCCGAGATGGCCAATCTCCCTTCCAACATTCGTGACATCACCGATCCTTTGGACGCGGTGGGCAACACCACCAAGGCGGTGACCAAGGGGTATGCCATTGGTTCGGCGGGTTTGGCGGCGTTGGTGTTGTTTGCCGACTATACGCACGAACTGGCGACGTTCAAACAGGGTGTTGTGTTTGACTTGTCGGATCCTTTGGTCATTGTGGGTCTGTTTATTGGTGGACTTCTCCCCTATTTGTTTGGTGCCATGGGGATGGAAGCGGTGGGGCGTGCGGCTGGCAGTGTTGTGGTTGAGGTGCGCAGACAGTTCAAGGAGATCCCTGGCATCATGGAAGGGACTGCAAAGCCCGATTATTCCAGGGCAGTGGACATGTTGACCAAGGCGGCCATCAAGGAGATGATTCTCCCTTCGATGTTGCCGGTGTTGGTGCCGATTTTGGTGGGCGTCATCCTTGGGCCTAAGGCTTTGGGTGGTCTTTTGATGGGAACGATCATCACCGGTATTTTTGTGGCCATTTCCATGACCACGGGTGGTGGTGCGTGGGACAACGCCAAGAAATACATCGAAGAGGGTCATTTTGGCGGCAAGGGTTCCGATGCGCACAAGGCGGCGGTCACGGGTGACACGGTGGGCGACCCCTACAAGGATACAGCGGGACCAGCGATCAACCCGATGATCAAGATTGCCAACATTGTGGCTTTGTTGATTGTGGGATTGATTGCCAACAACTAAGCAAACAGTTTGGCGAGTACCTGACTCGACGGCCCCTCTCATGATTGAGCAGGGGCCGTTTTTTTTGGAATTGCTGGATTATGATGGGAAGTTATGCAGATGCTTTCTTTTCTGACTGCAAGTGTGTATGGTGTGCATCATGGGGATGAGTAGCCGGGAGGTTATTCGTATTCTGGAGCAGGATGGGTGGATACGGCACCACCAACGTGGCAGCCATTGCCAGTTCAAACATCCCACAAAACCGGGCAAAGTAACGGTTCCGCATCCCAGGCATGATATGGCCATAGGCACGTTGAATTCCATTTGGAAGCAGGCGGGGATTAAACTATGAATTATCCAATTGTCATCCATAAAGACCATGATTCTGACTACGGGGTAACGGTCCCTGACCTGCCCGGTTGTTTTTCCGCTGGGGAGACTCTGGAGGTGGCTGCTGCCATGGCTGTTGAAGCGATTCAAACGCACGTAGAAGGGTTATTGTTGGGTGGTGACCCCATCCCGCTTCCTCAGCCCTTGGAGGTCCACCAAGCCAGTCCCGAATATGCGGGTTCCTTGTGGATGTTGGTTTCTGTGGATTTAGGCAAAATTCAGGGAAAGGCCAAACGAATCAACGTCACAATACCGGAACCTGCTTTGGCTCGTATCGACCAATACGCTCGGACCCATGGAGAGACTCGTTCTAGTTTTTTGGTTCGGGCAGCATTGCAAGCCATGCGATAAATCCTCCGACCCTTTACATTGGCGGGTTCTGGTTTTACCCTCGCGATGTTTTTGCTTAAGCTGATTGAGAAAATGGCCGATAATGCTGTTAGGACTGCCTTCGCCCAGGGATTGGGATCAAAATAATAAAATCCCTTTATGAGAGAGAGTAACGACCATGAGTTTGACCGGAGTCAACAACGTTGAAGGGCAGGTGGCGACACCCAAAGAGCCTATTTTGACCAAAATTCGCGATCTGGCCAGCGAGATCAACAGCATGTTTGATCAAAAGGCGGTCGAAGCCTCCATGGCTGCCTCCGACCGCACGAAAACCTTTTCCAGGGAGGCCTTTCAGATTTCCCTTCAGGGGGGTAAAACGGCCCAGGGTTCTGTCTACGCCAGACCACGCTAGGGGGTGGTGGGTTGGGCGGATGCGGTTTTCCCAGTGATATTCTGTAACTACGGATGTAATTATTCATGGAAGAATTTTATCGCTTGCGTCGTTTGCCTCCGTATGTGTTTGCGGTGGTCAACGAGTTGAAATATGCCGCGCGCCAGCGTGGGGAGGATATCATCGATTTTGGCATGGGTAATCCCGACCAGCCGACACCCCAGCATATTGTCGATAAAATGGTTGCCGCCATCGAGGATGGGCGTAACCATCGTTATTCTCTTTCTGTGGGGATTGGTGGCCTCAGGAGGGCGATCTGCGCCTATTATAAGCGTCGGTTCGATGTCGATCTTGATCCCAAGACTGAGGCGATCGTGACGATTGGTTCGAAGGAGGGGTTTTCCCATCTGGCCTTTGCCATGACGCAACCGGGCGATACCATCCTGGTTCCTAATCCGACTTATCCGATCCATGTGTATAGTTTTGTCCTGGCGGGGGCGGACATTTTGCACGTTCCTCTCAGCCAGCCCATGGATTTTTTTGAGGGTTTGAAGAAGGCCATGGAGAGTGCATGGCCTAGGCCGAAGGCGGTGGTGGTGAATTTTCCCTCCAACCCGACCGCCATGGTAGTGGATCTTGAGTTTTATGAACGGATGGTGGCGTTTGCTGAGGAATATCAGATCTATGTGATTTCGGATATTGCCTATTCGGAAATTTGCTTTGATGGTTATCGGTCGCCCAGTATGCTCCAGGTCAAGGGGGCCAAGAAGTGGGTGGTGGAGTTTTATACCCTTTCCAAGACTTATAATATGCCGGGGTGGCGTGTTGGTTTTGCCTTGGGCAATCCGACTTTGGTGCGTGCTTTGGCGCGTATCAAGTCCTATTTGGATTATGGGATGTTTCAACCCATTCAGATTGCTTCGACGGTCGCTTTGAATGGGCCGCAGGATTGCGTTGATGAGATTCGTGCGCTTTACCAGTCACGCCGGGATGTGTTGGTGGAGGGGTTGAGTCGGGCGGGATGGGAGGTGGAGATTCCCAAGGCTTCGATGTTTGTGTGGGCCAAGATTCCCGAACCTTTTGCCGAGATGGGATCCCTTGAGTTTTCCAAACGGTTGCTTCAGGAGGCCAAGGTGGCGGTGAGTCCGGGGATTGGCTTTGGTCAGTATGGTGAGGGTTATGTTCGGATTGCTCTGATTGAAAATGAGCATCGTACCCGACAGGCGACGCGCAACATCAAGCGTTTTCTCAATGCGGGTGGCGACATGCATCATGAATAAAATTATTAAAAGAAAAAAGGGGTCTGGGGGATTGCCCCCAGGGTTTTGATTTTGCTTTTGATTTTTCTTTTGCTTTTCCACGCGCCCCTTATCCCGAAGCATTTTTTTCGCGTTTTTGATTTTTGCGAAAAAAATGCGCAGGGCGCGCGCCTTCGCGTGATGTTTTTCGCGCCTTTTGCGAAAAACATTACGCATCATGCCATGTTTTGAGGTGTACTCCATCTCGCGCATGGTGTTTAAAGGCCGCGAGACATCCCCTTGCGCCTGTGGATGATCCGCACCAGGAGTTTATTTATTAGTGCGGTCAATTTCCGAGAGAATCTCCCGCAAAATATTTCGAGAGCCATCCAAATCATATTGAAATGGTTGTTGACCGGGAAATTTTTTAAATATTGCCTCGATGATGGCAATTTCTTGTTGAAAATGGGCGGCAGCCTCCGGCAACTGGTCCTGTTTGCGGAGGAGTGATCCCATGCGCTCGTGGGAGATGGCGAGGTCGCGCTGCCATCCTGCGTTCTTCGGGTCCATCGCGGCCAGACGCTTTGCGATTTCCATGGAGTCGCGGTAGGCGGCCAGAGCGTTCGTCAGATCCCCCTGTTGTTGAAGCACGTCGCCGATTTTGTGATGGCTCACCGACAAATCGCGCTGCCATTCGGCGTTATTTGGGTCCATCGCGGCCAGACGCTTTCTGATTTCCATGGAATCGCGGTAGGCTGCCAGAGCGTTCGTCAGATCCCCCTGTTGTTGAAGCACGTCGCCGATTTTGATATGGCTCACCGACAAATCGCGCTGCCATTCGGCGTTATTTGGGTCCATTGCGGCCAGACGCTTTGCGATTTCCATGTCTTCGCGGTAGGCTGCCAGAGCGTTCGTCAGATCCCCCTGTTGTTGAAGCACGTCGCCGATTTTCTCCTGGCTCACCGACAAATCGCGCTGCCATTCGGTGTTATTGGGTTCCATCGCGGCCAGACGCTTAAAGATTTCCATGGAGTCGCGGTAGGCTGCCAGAGCGTTCGTCAGATCCCCCTGTTTTTGAAGCACGTCGCCGATTTTGTTATGGCTCACCGACAAATCGCGCTGCCATCCGGTGTTATTGGGTTCCATCGCGGCCAGACGCTTAAAGATTTCCATGGCGTCGCGGTAGAGGGTCAGAGCTTCCTCTAAATTACCTTGAGTAACAAGGACGTTGCCAAGGTTGATTTTTCCCGCTGCCAAATCTCGTTGCTGTTTCTGGGACATGCCTGATGATTCGGGAAATTGTTTGAAATAGTCCAGAGCCTTACGCGATACCATCTCCAGCAACTCCAGACGGCCAATGGGTGCCAGCTTATCGCGCAAATCAAAAAGCATGTAGTTGATCAAATCCTCGGCGTGACCGCGGGCGGCGACCGCCAAGGCGCGTTCACGTTCGGCCAATTCTTGCCCAGATTTCAGTGCTTCGGCCAGTTTCCGCGCCTCCTCCAACTCTTTGTTTCGCCGTTGGTTGTCTTGTTCACGACAGGCTTTCAGGTAGTCCCAGTCGGAAGCGGTTAAAATTCGGGTCCAATCATTGCGTTGTTTCAGATGCTCCGCATCATCCAGGCGACCGGCGGTGTGGGTGAGCCATTCATGCTGATGCTTATGGGTTTCCCACTCTTTTGCGCTCCGTTTGACCCCCTCAAGGGTGGCCAGGGCGGCGGAATCTTCCTGGAGCCAACCCTGGAGCAGACCCCATTGGCGAAGAAGGGCTTCGTGGGCGGGTTCGATGGTCTTTTCACCAGTTTCTTGTTCAACGTCCGTGGCCAACAGGCGTTGCTCGATCAAATGCTTGATCATGGGTTGGGCTTCGACGGGTATTTCCGCCAATTTGGCGACACGGCGACGCGGTGTCTGGGTATCTGGGTCGATACCGGCCAACCATGGAATCAGACCGCGCCGCAATAACAGGAGTTGATCGGCCCGGTCACGCGGCAGCGCGGGATCCCGCGCTGCCGCCGTGAATGCTTGTTTTACCGCCGCTTCAATGGCCCCCTGGATCCCCCCCATTTCGCGGTATTGCGCCAGATTGAGTTCACCGCCGGCACCATAATCAAGGTAAAGGCGTTCCAAGGTATAAGCCAACAATGGCAGGGCATCCTTTCCGCCATCATGGTCACTGTCCTGCAATAAAGCTTCGGTGAGCTTGGGGTCTATTTGGAGCGGGCGCGAGGTGGATGCCAAACGGGCCATCGGTCCGGTAATCACGGTGTGATAGGCACCGCGCGGCATGGGTGGGAGACTGAAGGTCACCTGTCGGACCCCCTCCAAGGCATTGGCTCGCTGCAAACGTTCGTAGGTGTCGGAACGGATGGTCAACAGGATCGTCAGGTTGACGGTACCAAACAGGACCAACTCTTTCAGGAGCGTCAGGAAACGTTGTGACTCCTCGGTACCTTCCGCCAAAAACAACTCTTCGGCTTGGTCAATGGAAAAAATCAGGGTGGGTGGTGGGGATGCTGCGGGCTGCGTATGGCTGGCCAATTGGGAGAGCAGGGGTGACAGAGATTGAATGCCAGTACCCAGAGCGTCACGCAATTCTTTACGTGTTTTAACGATCTGGCAGCGTCTAAACGCCTGTTCCAAACAACGGAGGAGACCATTTTCGCCGGTCAAAACCGCCTGTTCGGGGCGAATGATGGGCAAGGGGAGGAAACGATGTGCATCCCGGCTGAGGCGTGGTAAAATTCCGGCGCGTAGAAAAGACGATTTGCCCGACCCCGAAGCCCCCAGGATCACCAAAAATCGGGGCGGTGTTTTTTCATGAGGCCCCCGCAACATATCCAGCAGATCGAGGATCGGTGCTTCACGGCCAAAAAAGATTCCCGCATCTTCGGCCTCCATCGGTCGCATCCCCCGGTAGGGTGATCGATCGGGATCACTGGCCGGTGGCCAAGGAGAAGAATACGGATCGGGGCCTGTTTCATCGGATTTCGTGTTGGGCGTTACGTTGGGCTGTGGGTTGAATACTTTGTTGAGTCCGTTTTTGAGCTGGGCTAAGCCACTCCGCGAAAAGGTGACATGGTGTTCTCGGCCACTGTCGGGTAATACCGGCCAAAATATCTGGTGGTCGTGACCGCTGGCAAGATCGGCCAATTTCCAGGTTGCGGTAAGTTCTTGCGGCAAGTCTTTGATGGGGATATCTTCAAGGAGGACGCCTAGAAACTGTTTGTTGATCTTGTTGGTCAAACGAAATTCTTTTTGGCACCAGTCAGAATCTCGCCATCCCTGGCTGACAAGAAATAATACGATATCACAACCCTCGATTGCTTCGACCAGTTTCCGTTCCCATTGTTCACCCGGAACAGCACCGCGTGCCGGGTCCAGGTCAAGAAACAGGTCATCCCAACCTTCCGCCACCAGCCAGTCCCGAAGGGCAATGGTTTCCGCAGCGTTCTCACTAGAATGACTGATGAAAAGACGGGGCATGGTTATGATTCCGTTCATGGGGTGTGTGGCGCAATGGTGCAAAATCGACCGAAAAATCGGATGAATATGGTCATGTAAATCCCTATCATCGTTTGGGGTGTTTGTCACGAGAATTTTCTTCAAGGTCTGAAAAATGCGTTAACTTGCATCTGATTTGTCAAGAAAGTGTTGACAAACCTTGGCCTGGATTCATGCTCACGATAATATAGCCGCATTTTGATCATGGCGGGTATGCTGATTTTGCTTGCGGTATGGGGGCGAGAGGGGGACGATGACGGCTGTTTTTGCGGAGGGTGGTCACCGTGGGGTCATGGTCGCAGAGGTGATGGCGGGGTTGAAGCTGGCACCGGGTGGACGTTACCTGGATGCCACTTTTGGCGGTGGCGGCCATGCGTGCGCGTTGCTGGAGGCCTCGGCCCCCGATGGGGCGGTCCTGGCGTTGGACCGCGATCCGGCGGCTATCGCCGGGGGTCGGGGGCTGGAAAATCGATTTGCCGGGCGTCTCCGTTTGTCCGAAGGGCCTTTTGCGCAACTCGGCACCATCCTGGCGGAACACGGGTGGGAACGGATCAACGGGGCGGTGTTTGACCTGGGGGTCTCATCGCACCAGTTGGATACGGCGCAACGGGGATTTTCGTTTCGCTTTGACGGACCTTTGGATATGCGCATGGATCAAGGGAGACAAACCAGTACGACGGCGGCGCACCTGGTCAATGGTTTGGATGTCCGGGAATTGACGCAGTTGTTTTTTCAATTGGGGGAAGAACCCCAGGCAAAGCGGGCGGCGCGTGCTATTGTTGAGGCCAGAGCCAGGGAACTGTTCACCTCAACCCGGCAGTTGGCGACCCTGCTTCAGGAAACATTATCCTCGGGTCGTCCGGGGTTACATCCGGCCACGCGCGTGTTTCAGGCGTTGCGTATGGCGGTCAATAACGAACTCGAACAATTGGAACAAGGGATCAGGTCGGCCATGGAACATCTTGCCTGGGGGGGGTGTCTCGCCGTCATCAGCTTTCACTCCCTGGAGGACAGGTTGGTCAAACAAATTTTTAAAACCGCCTCCCGGCTACCCCCGGTCGAAGGGCCAATGCGGCTGTTGCCCCAGGATCCGCAAGCACTCCCATCCTATGTCATGATGACCCGTAAACCTTTGACTCCGGGTGCAGAGGAGGTGCGTGCCAACCCGCGTGCCAGAAGTGCCAAGCTGCGCGTGATTCAACGGCGTCATCTGGATGCACCGGGGGCCGCATGAAACTGGATACGTTTATCCCGGTATTCCTGGTGCTGCTTTTGGTGTTGACTGCGGCGATTACGGTCACATCCAGGACGTGGATGTTGGAAAGCCATCGAGAATTGCGTAATGAAGAAAAAAAACTATTGCAGCAATTAGATAAGGAACAGGCCCTTAAATTGGAACTGGTGACGCGGACCGACTTGAATACGATCGAACGTCGTGCCCGTGAGGAATTGGGCATGCAGCCGATGCGCCACGACCAATGGCTGCCCATAGGTGATTGAGGATGGCACTTCCCCGTCAAAATCGGCATCGGGATAATCCCCCAGATCGCAGCAGATCCCTGACCAAACGGCAACGTGGTGGGGTATCGGTCCAAGGGAGGCTGTTCCAACGTCCCAAACCGGCCCGGACCTCTGGGGCGGTCAGTACGTCGCGAAAAGAGGGTTCATCCCTCATGCGGCTCATGGGCCGTCTGCTGCCATCGTGGCAGACGCAACGCCCCCCAGTGGTCCGTACCCCATTGCCCCCAACCAAAAAACCGATTCCCCCGTTCCAACGGGAACAAAAATCGTTGCTCGATCGGTTGCTCGCCAGTGCGTCTCCGGCCCATCTTGCCAGATCGACATCAAGATCTGCCGAAGAACCGGCCAGAGAAAGTGGCTCTTCTGTGCGTCAGGGACAGCCATCGTTTCTCGCACGGGTGTTTAAAACGCAAGACCAACCGGGGGTGGCGCAACGTGTGGACGTGCCGCCATCCCTGCCCATTGCCCGTCACCTAGCGCAGCGACCACCCGTGGCCCCACCGGTATCGCGGGAAGGGGGGGCGGCGGTCAGTCGGGATCCATCCCCCCTGATCCAAAAATTGTTCCATCGTCCCACTCAAGGACGTCCATCACAACGGCCAGCGCGTGAGCGGGTCGCCGTGGTTCCTGGAGCTTCCCGGGATACCCCATCGCTGTTGGCCAGTTTGTTTGGCTTTTTTCTGCGTGTTAAGATCAAACAGCGTGTCGCGTCGATCCGTTCGTCCTCGATGGCCCCTCAGGTCGTCCCCTATGTGGATAAAACCAACCCACAAGCCCGCATCACCTTCTTGCTGGGATGTTATATCGTTGTTTTTTGCGTTTTGGCCATGCGGGCCGTGGATCTGACGATTTTTCAGGGGGATTCGCTGCAACAGCGCGCCCGCAGTCAGCATAAGAAAAAAATTATCATGACCGCCAATCGTGGTCGTATCCTCGACCGGAATGGGCGTACTCTGGCCATCAGCCTGCCGACCTATGCCCTGTCGGTGGATATCGATCAGGCGGAAAATCGTGCGCAACTGGCGGCGGACTTGGCTCCCATTCTGGGGGTGCCGCTGGATGAATTCCGTAGCCGAATGCTGGCGTTTAAGCCGGGGAGCTACCCGATTCTGAAACGGCAACTGCCGCCCGAAGTCACCCGAAAAATTCGTAATCTTGACCACCATTCCTTGTTCTTTATGCCGGAAAGTCGGCGGTTTTATACCATGGGTGAGGTAACAAGCCATATTTTGGGATTTGTCAATTTTGAAGGTCGGGGACGCGAAGGGTTGGAACGTTCGTTCGAGGATGAGCTGCATGGCATCAACGGTGCCCAGGTGATTGGTCATGACCGTTTGGGCCGACCGATGCCGATGGTCAAAACGGTGACCGAACCCCATCCCGGAGCCGATCTTTCGACGACCATCGATACCACGATTCAGTATGTTGCCTATCGTGCATTGCTCAAAGGGGTCCAGAAAAGCCAAGCCAAAGCGGGGATGGCGGTGGTTCTCGATGCCAACAATGGCGAAATTTTGGCTTTGGTGAACCAACCCAGTTATAACCCGAATAATCTGGCGGATAGCCAATCCAATGATCGTCGTAACCGGGTTGTCACCGATCTGTTTGAACCAGGGTCCACATTCAAGGTGTTTACCATTGGGGCCGCCCTGGAAGAAAAAACGGTTACCCCGGATACCGTCATCGATATTGAAAATGGTACTGCGCGCATCGCGGATCGGACCATCACCGATTTCCATAAAGGGGTCCGCTATCATACGGTCTCTCAGGTATTGCAACGGAGTTCCAACGTGGGTGCGGCCAAGATTGGTCTGCAATTGGGCAATGAATTGCTGGAAAAATATATGTATCTGTTTGGTTTTGGTGCCCCAACAGGTATCGGACTCCCCTCGGACCCCGGCGGTTCCATCCCCAATATCAGCCATTATCGCAAAATCGGTCTGGCAACCCGTTCCTATGGCTATGGCATCACGACGACGCCGCTTCACATCACCATGGCGTTTGCAGCGGCCATCAATGGTGGTATCTACTATCCACCAACCCTGGTGAAGGGGCGGGTGGTCGATGGCGTCATGGTTCCTACGCACAGGCCACCTCCGCATCGCGTGATTAGCGAAGAGACTTCCGCGAAACTCCGAAAAATTCTCCATTCGGTCGTCAGCGACGAAGGGACTGCCGTCGAAGCGGCGGTGGAGGGGTATCAGGTTGGGGGCAAAACCGGTACGGCACGTAAGGCGATTCCGGGACAGGGGTATGTTCGTGGACGCTATTATGCCTCGTTTGTCGGTTTTATCCCTGTGGATAAACCCCGGGTTGTCATTTTCGTCAGTATCGACGAACCGGGCGGCATTTATTATGGTGGCAAAGTGGCGGCACCGGTTTTCAAGGAAATTGCGCAGGAGATCCTCCCCCGGTTGGCTGTTTTTCCCGAAACCCATGTCGATCCCCCCTTGCCGGATTTGATCGATCCTTTGGCTCCCCTGTCGGAGAGTGTGGAAAATACCAGCTTGAGCCGTGCCTTGGAAATTTTGTCCAAACAGGGGATAGTCCCCCAAGTTCAGGGATATGGTGTGGTGAAAAGTCTTGAAACCCCCACGGAAGGGCCGCCACGGCTGATAATGCAATGAACTCTGTGATGTCGGTTTCCAGCTTGATGGCCCTTGCCGATCTCCCCGATTTGGACCTTTTGGGGAGTGATCGGGAGATTTCGGGTTTGGTGTGTGATTCGCGCCAGATTCGACCGGGCTATTTGTTTGCGGCGTTGCCGGGGTGGCGTACACGAGGGACGCTGTTCATCGAAGATGCACTCAAACGTCAGGCGGTGGCGGTATTGGATCAGGGGGAAAATCAATTGCCTCCGACGCTGGCCCATCTTGTTCATGCCGACCCGGCCAAGGCGTTGTCGCGGTTGGCCGCCGCTTTTTATGGCCATCCGTCACGATCCATGACGATGGCGGCCATCACCGGAACCAACGGGAAAACCACCGTGGCGGCCATGACCGAGGCGATTTTGGCGCAGGCACAGGTGATGACCGGCGTGATTGGGACAACCGGAGTTCGCGCCCCAGGGATGACGGGAGAGACGGGGATGACGACCCCAGACGCGCCGGCATTACATGCTTTGTTAGCGCAGATGCGAGAGTATCAGTGTCGGGTCGTCATTATGGAAGTTTCATCGCATGCCCTGCAACAACAGCGGACGGAGGCCATCGCTTGGCATAGTGCCGTTTTTACCAATCTGAGCCATGACCATTTGGATTATCATGGTGATGTTTCTGCCTATTTTGCGGCCAAGGCCCGGCTTTTCATGGATCGTCCACCGCGATTTGCCATCATCAACTTGGATGATCCCTACGGCCAAAAACTGGCGGAAATGGCGGCGGCAAAAACGGAAGTGTTCGGTTTTTCTCTGCATCCCCATGCGGTGGTGGGGCAGTATCGGGTCAGAAATGTTAAGGTGGGTTGGGATGCCAGTCAATTCGTCCTCCTGACACCCCAGGGGAGTCGATCCATTCATCTGCCGGTGTGTGGCACTTTCAACATTGCCAATGCCGTGGCGTCTGCCGCTCTGGCGGGACGGATGGGGGCAAGCCTGGATGCCATCGCCCATGGTTTGGCGCAATTTACCCCGCAGCCGGGGCGGATGGAACCGGTCAACATGGGACAGCCGTTCAGCGTGTTCGTCGATTATGCCCATACCCCGGATGCTATGAAAAATCTCCTTGAAACGGTCCGAGGGATGTCGGGTGAAGGGAAGGTCATCATCGTGTTTGGTTGTGGTGGCAATCGGGATGCCACCAAACGCCCCATCATGGGAGAATTGGCGGGGCGATTGGCCCACCGGGTGATTGTCACCGATGACAATCCCCGTTTTGAACCCCCTGAGGAAATTCGTATTGCCGTTTTGCGTGGCGTGGTACGCGGGGGCAATCGGGGAGAGGAAATCGCCGACCGTGCCGAAGCCATTGGCTATGCATTGGGGTTGGCGGAACCGGGGGATTGTGTCCTCCTGGTTGGCAAGGGGCATGAAAACGTGCAAATCGGTCCCCTGGGGACCATCCCCTTCAGTGATCGGGAATGGGCACGCGACCATTTGAAAGCGTTGGGGTATTCTTTAAAATGACGAGGGTGTGTTGGCATTGAATAAAATTATTAAAAGAAAAAAGGGGTCTGGGGGATTGCCCCCAGGGTTTTGAT
>JADGCQ010000065.1 GCA_015228925.1 Magnetococcales bacterium
TTTAAATTCAAAATCAAAACCCTGGGGGCAATCCCCCAGACCCCTTTTTTCTTTTGATATTTTTTGTGTGCAGAAAGCAACCATGAGGTTTTTTCAAACATGAGCCAATTCACCGTCCTCATTCTTGCTGCGGGACAAGGGACACGTATGTGTTCGGACCGTCCCAAGGTACTTCATGAATTGGCTTGGGTTCCGATACTACAGCATGTCCTCAACGCGGCCAAAGCCCTTGGTCCCGCCAGGATATTGGTGGTGACGGGCCATGGTGCCCCGGCGGTGGAACAGGCATTTGCCGGGGAGGAGATCACTTGGGTCCGCCAGGAAGAACAAAAAGGGACGGGAGATGCGGTGCGCTGTGCCTTGTCGGCTTTACAGGGGGTTGCGGGCAATCTGTTGATTCTTGCCGGGGATATCCCTTTGATTCGCCCGGAAATATTGAATGAACTGGTCAAGGTGCATGAGACGGGACCGCATCAACTGACGCTGTTGAGTACGACGTTGGCCAACCCCAGGGGCTATGGACGTGTTGTCCGGGGGATGGATGGGCATGTGCAGGCGATTGTTGAGGAACGGGATGCCAACGCGGAAATCCGTTCGCTTCGGGAGATCAATTCTGGCATTTATGTCGTTTCGTTGTCTCGTCTGGCTGGTTGGATCCAACAGCTTCGTAATGAAAATGCCCAAGGTGAGTATTACCTCCCCGATATTGTCGGCATGGCGTTGGGTGAGGGTGGCGTCAACAGTGTTCACCATGATGATTTCCAGTCGTTGGAGGGGATCAATGATCGGAGTCAGTTGGCGCGTGCCGAGGATGTTTTCAGGGACCGTATTGTGGCACGTCTGATGGCCTCTGGCGTCACCTTTACCGATCCGGGTTCTTGCCGGTTGGCCGCCGATGTACAGATTGGCCGCGACACCACCATTTTTTCTCATTGCATTCTGGGGCCGGGGGTGGAGATCGGATCCCATTGCCAGATTGGGCCGTTCTGCCATTTGGAAGCGAGTCATATCGCCGCATCGGTGCATATTGAATCCTTTAGCCATTTGAATGGGGCCAAAGTTGCCGCAGGGAGCCATGTTGGCCCTTATGCGCGGCTGCGCCCGGGGGCTTTGTTGGAAGAGGGATCCAAGGTTGGCAATTTTTGTGAGATTAAAAAATCCAGGATTGGGGAGGGGTCCAAAGTCAGCCATCTGGCCTATATTGGTGATGCCGATATTGGACGCAAGGTCAATGTGGGAGCGGGGACGATTACCTGCAATTATGATGGAAAGAACAAGTTTAAGACGGTCATCGAAGATGGGGTTTTCATCGGCTCTGACACACAATTGATTGCGCCGGTCCGTTTGGGAAAAAATTCCGTGATTGCCGCCGGCACTTCGGTTTCCAAAGATGTTCCCGAAGGGGCGTTGGCGATTACACGGTCCCCCCAGAAGCATGTTCCGAATTGGCATGAGCGGATCAGGGCACGGACCCAAGGGCAGAAATAGCCATGTGCGGTATCATTGGTGTCATCGGTGAGCGTAATGTGACTCCGGTTCTCCTCGAAGGGCTGAAACGTTTGGAGTATCGCGGATATGATTCTGCGGGTATAGCGGTCAGCAGTGGTGGACAGATTGGCATATGCCGTTCTGAGGGTAAGTTGCTTAATCTGGAGAACCTGCTCAAGCTGAATCCACTGACCGGCTATTTGGGTATCGGCCATACCCGTTGGGCAACCCATGGGGCACCGACGCAGAATAATGCCCATCCCCATCGCTCTGAACATGTGGTGGTGGTCCATAATGGTATCATCGAAAATTTTCGCCAGTTGCGGCGGGAGTTGTCGGCAGAGGGGGTGACATTTCTTTCTGAAACCGATACCGAAGTGATCCCCCATCTGGTGGAGCGGGAACTCAGGAAGGGTCTTCTCGCCCAGGAGGCGGTGCGGGTGGCCATTCATCACTTGGAGGGTGCCTTCGCCTTGGGGATCATGATCCAGGGGGTTGAGGATCGGATGTTTGCGGTACGTCGGGGTTCGCCATTGATCATCGGTTTGGGAGTGGGGGAGCAGTTTTTGGCCTCCGATGCCCAACCTTTGGTACCGTACACCCGTCAGATGATTTTTCTGGAAGATAATGATTTTGTCACCCTGTCTCGCCATGAAGTCCAGATCACCGACCTGGATGGCCATCCGGTTCATCGTCCCATCAAACAATCGGGCGTCAGTGCCGATACGGCTGACAAATGGCCTTATCGGCATTACATGCAGAAGGAAATTTTTGAACAGCCTTCCGTCCTTGGGGAAACGCTTAAAGGGATGATTCATCCCTATCAGCGTATGGTGGAGGTGGCCTCTCTGATTGCGAATATTGATCTTTCTGCGTTGACCTACATCAATATTGTTGCTTGCGGTACTTCGTTACATGCTGGGATGGTCGCCCGTTATTGGATTGAAAAATTTGCGAAAATCCCGGTGGGTGTGGAGATTGCGTCGGAGTATCGCTATCGGGAGCCACCAAGAATGGCGGGTTCGATGATGGTGGTGATCTCCCAGAGTGGTGAAACGGCGGATACCATTGCGGCATTGCGTTATGCCAAGCAGGATGGGCAGAAGGTGTTGGGCATTGTCAATGTCCCCGAATCCACCATTGCCCGGGAGTCGGATGGGGTTTTGTATACCCAGGCGGGTCCAGAAATCGGGGTGGCTTCGACGAAAGCGTTCACGACGCAATTGTTGGTGTTGGCGTGTTTTGCCATCGCGTGTGGTCGGGCGAAAGGTTCTCTTTCCCGAGAGCGGGAAAAGGAACTTGTCGAAGAATTGATGCTGATTCCGGCGTTGATGGAACAGGTGTTGGTTCGGGATAAGGATATCCAAATTTTGGCGCAAAAGTTGATGTATGCCAATGGTTTTCTTTTTCTTGGCCGGGGTTCTTGTTATCCCATCGCTTTGGAAGGTGCCCTGAAGCTCAAGGAGATTTCCTACATTCATGCCGAGGGGTATGCCGCCGGCGAAATGAAGCATGGCCCCATCGCCTTGATTGACGAAGAGTTGCCGGTGGTGGTGGTGGCACCACAAGATCCTTTGTTTGAAAAAGTGGTGAGCAATCTGGAGGAGGCGCGGGCGCGGGGAGGGCGGTTGATCGTCATCACCCAGGAACACCAGGAGGAACACTGGGAAAACAGGGCAGATGATGTGATCCCCATGAGTTCGTGCGGGGAGTTGAGTGCGCCCATTCTATATGTGGTGCCGTTGCAATTATTGGCCTATCACATTGCCGTACTCAAGGGGACCGACGTGGATCAACCGAGGAATTTGGCCAAAAGTGTCACGGTGGAGTAGGGCGACTGGATTGAGTCGCGGCATGAAATATGCTTTAATTTGTTTACAAAGAGCATTGGATATGAGACGCTGGAGTTGTGTCGTGCGTGCTGAGATTATGCAGAACGGCTGCGCCATGGCATCGGCTTTTCAAAACGAGTTTCTTCTGGTCAAGTGAGAATGCCCCGTGACAGCAACCAATTTTGAGAACGAGTCCCTTCTGGTCGATGGTGAAGACCGGGGAGATGTGTTCTATCCACCCGAGCCAGCGAGGCTCAGCCGTTTGCAGATTGAGCAATTTGCACAAAAAGCTCGTGAACGGTTGGGTTTTGATTTTCGTAAGGATGATGATTTGGACGAAATCGTTCGCCACCTTGGTGGTCAGATCGTTTCTGTAGGGCGAGAAAATAAAATGTCCGAATCTGGGCCGGTGGATAGTGAATCTTCAGGTCTGAGTTACATTGTTGTGGGAAAAGGGGATAAAAAATTTGAGATAGGTTTGGATAAGGATCTTGGACCCGAGCAAAAAAGATTCGATACGGCCCATGAGTTGGGTCACTACTTAGTCAATTATCCTATCGTCAAAAAGTCTGGCCATGACACCATGAAGGCACAAGGGGTTGGTTTGGGTCGTGCGGATTGGGAAGCCCAATGGTTTGCGTTGAGCTTCCTCTTGCCAGTGGACCAACTTGTGAAGGAATGCCAGAATCTTGACTTTGATTTAAATACGTTGTGCGACAACGAAGAGTTTTCTGTTCCAAAAGAGATACTCGCATCATTGGTCGATATCTTCAAAGTGGAGGCTTTTTACGTGACGGCACGGCTTAAGGAGATCATCAAATGGCCGGGGCTTATTCAGAAAACTTCGGTGCGTGAAGTTTCGCCAACTTCTACAGAAACCTGAAATCATGTCTCACCCCGATTACTCGGCTAATGATCACAGAGATGCCAGTGATGGTGGCGTGTGTTCTGGTGGTTTAAAAAGGTGTTTTTCAGAGTTTTCTTCCGATCCTTGTGATTATGAACGTTTGCGCGACCTGGAATGCCTGAAGCATCGCGTTATTCAATTTTTCAGTGTCGATATCGTTGATTCAACGGCCATGAAGCAAGCGGGACAGGATACGGGAGACTGGATGAATCCTGTCGTCAATTTTTTTGGGCAGATCACTCATTCTTTTGATCGTGCATGGGATTGTGCCAAAAAGAATCTGGAGTGGATCAAAAAATTTGACAAAAATCTTACCACGGGTCCGGCTCCAGAGTTCTTTAAGGGGAATGGCGATGAGGCTATTTTTCAGAAGGAACTTAAACATCCGGCGGAAGCCCTTTATCTTTTGTATGCGTTGCGTGACGAAATATCCAGGTTGGATATTAAGGGGCCTCTTTCTAGTGATGGTTCCTCCCGTTCCCTTCAATATAAGGTTTCCAGTTGGGTTGCATCGTTTCCAGTCCCAAACAGACGAATTGTTCTTCGACAGAAGTGGGGAAAAGAAATTTTTGTTGGTACTGCGCTTTTTGGCGACTATATTTTGCGTAATTTTGACTTGATCGAAAGATACTACGAAGATCGGTCAAAGGCTCTCGCGCAGGGTGGGGGTGTCCACTATGGTCAAGATTTTGGGTTGGTGATTGATTATGTTGGACCAAGTTTGGATACCGGTTTTCGTGTATCCAGCCTTGCCAACAGTCGTCGGTTGACGTTCAGCCTGGAGTTGGCCCAGATCATGGCAGCAGTACATAGCCATATTACGAAATGTCAGCAGCAAGGCGTTGCAAAAGAATATAAGGATTATACTCGGAGCAAACGGAGTGGCCACTCTCCAGAGCCGATTCCGGCCTTGGATCTTTTGGTTGACTGCGAGATTTTCCTTTTGGGATTTCATTCCTTGAAAGGAGTACTCAAGGGGGCTCCTTTTCCCGTTTTCTGGATTCCTGCGAGTCCAAAGTCTGATGCATTGTTGAAAGATGAGGTTCTGTCAAAGTTGGACTGGTATACATTATTTGATTCTTTAAGTGAATTTATTGAACAACACAAGGGTGATTTATTTCCTGTCTACATGCCAGAAGATTCTTGGAATCTTTTTAATGTTTTAGATAAAGACCGGCAAAAAAAACATTTTATGCTGATGGACTCTATTCTTGAACCTATTAAGAAGAGAAAAATTGAAACGGAACTATCTTCAGGCAACGTGGACGCAGCTGATGACAATGCGTCCGGCACAGATGATCAAATCGTTGAAGATTTTCTTTTGGGGATGCCTCAGCGTTAATCACATAAAGCCGCAGCAAAAATGGCATGCATTCAACGTATAATTTTTGTTAAATTGTAATAGTTTATTATCATAAATGTACATTCATTATAGCCAGAATAGTTTTCGGAAAAGTCCCAATCCCGAACTTTTTTTCATTGACGGAGCTTTAAAGATATTCTATAAGGTTCGTTAATTATATAGAGAATGGCTGCGAGTTTTAAATAAAGATCTGTTCCAGTCCCCCTTGAACCGTGATTTGTGACGATAATGAATAAAAACAAACGGTCTGGCGAAGACATGCCTGTCGGTAAAAATAATTTGTGTTTTGATTCCCAAAGTGGGCCATTAGACCTTGAACCTGGATATGGCGAGATTCAAGATCATAAAGAACACATGGAATTATATTATCGCTTCCATAACGAAGATGCAGGTGCCCTTAAATTTCGTTTTCTTCATCGCACGCGGCCTGAGTTTCATCGAAGATTTTTGGCGATGATTTGTCCGAAACTACAGGGAACTTATGAATGGCTTCCCCCCCTTCTTTGTTTGTGGAATGGTGACTGCGGGGAGCGCAAGATCAGATTTCAAATTCCTGAGGGAGACAAGCCCAGTGATCTATTCTTGTCAACCCCGGTAGATAATGACCAGACGATTATTGAGCTGGACTATATTGATCATGGTGACCAAGTTACAATTACCATAGGATGTAAACTTCCAATTTTCAAGGCAGAAAGGGCCAAACCGAAAAAAACGTTTACCGGGAGGGTTACTGGCGTAGAGAAGCATTGTAGACACCGCAAGGGTAGTACCGAACAAGAAGATCTTAAAAAATGTCCCTGCAAGGGGCGGTTTAACTCTGCTTGGCAGCGTGAAACCGGCTCTGGCGAGATCAATTGGTATATAGAAAACAAGGCAGGAGTCGGTGGAATAGTTCTGGTTGATGAACATTTAGATGGTTTGCCCACGCGAAGGTGTCAAGCCAGCCAGGTGCCCAGCCGTTCCTGAGCCATTTCCCGAACGGTGCCGACGACGCGGGGATCGACGAAGACGCGAGCAAGACGACGCCGGTTGAGACCCAAAAAATGGACCAGAGGACTTACCTGTTCCGCCGGTTTGACCGTCCCCTCCTGGGTGATGACGTAGATGGGATCGGCCCCTTGGGGATCGTAGTGTAGATGGGCGTAGGGGGAACGGTGAATACGGTCTACTCGGGCCAAGAGTCGCAATGGCACCGCCAATATGCCGCCATCCTCCTGGGGGGTGGCGATTGGCGTTTCACCATGATCCCGAAAAAAACGCTCCACTTTGGCCATCAAGTCCGCATCTTGGATTAAGTCGGTCGCAAGGCTCCGCTCTCCCCGGTTTAAATCCAAAGCCATTTCCCTCCGGGATGTATCCCCCACGTTGGTAAATCCAAAAGCTAATTGTTCCTGTCCTGCCATATTGGCGGGCATGTTCCACCGCAAGCGGCGATAGATGGATTGACGATGGCAAAACATACGGCACCGCAAGCGCAATTCCCCCTGGGCGGGAGTTTGGGGTACTAAATTGGCCCATTGGCCGATGGCATAGTCCACCACCGTATCATCCAACGCTAAAAAAGCGGCTGTTGTGGGGGATTCCCCCTGGCGGGCTGGGGCTAAAAACAGGGAGAGGGCCGGTGGGGTTTCGGGGGGAGGCTGGCCTTCGATCGTCCATATCCAATCGATGAGGCCAAACAGGTGAACCAATAAGGTTTCGAAGGCACGGACTGTTTTATGGTCATAAACTTGGCGATACATGTGATCCCGGGCAAAAATATAACTCTCCAATGCCGCTGGACCCTTTGCCAAGTCGATGCAGATTCGGGGACGGCCATCCACCGAGCGCACTTTGATGGAGTGCAGCAGCCATTCCAAATCAAAATGGCCATAGGAAACCCCGGTAAAATGGGCGTCCCGTAGCAAGTAATCCATCCGGTCGGCATCCAGTTGACTGGAGATGAATGGCCGTCCGTGCAAACGGTCGCCGTGGGTTGAAGGTTCCCAGATTTCCCGCAAGGCGGACAGGAATGCCGCCGCATCCAATCCCAAACGATGGCAATGCGTCTCAATAAGATTCCGGGGGGGGCCGGGTTCCGAAAGAATGCGCCATCCCCAGGTTTCATGATCGGGAAGATTGGGTAAAACATGTTCAAAAGCATGGGAATGGGGGCCATGACCCACATCATGAAATAAGGCAGAAACCTTGATAGCAAGGATGTCCATGGGGGCCAGACGGGTCAAGCCATCGCCCGCCATGGCTTGTTCCATCATCCGCTTGGCCAGATGCAACGTCCCCAATGAGTGGGAAAATCGGGAATGCTCCGCCGATGGATAAACCTTGGCGGCGGGGCCTAACTGGCGGATACGACGCAAACGTTGCAGTTCCGGGGTGTCGATCAGATCCAAAAGGAGGGCATCGCCCCAATCGATTGGAGTGCAGTCGGCCCCTTGGTCGTTACGGTGCAGGATGATCATGTCATGCACCGCATCGCGAAACACCTTGCGGCTCATCCTGGGGGAAGATCCTTGAGGATTGCCCAGGCATTTTGATACCGCATCATCCGTTCCCAATCCCGCGCACCCGGAGTATGGTCCAGGCGGCGAACATCCATGTTGTCGATCAAATCGAGCAATTTGATCCGTCGGGCGATGGTGTTGGGTTTCAATCGGAGAATATACGTCTCATAACTGTCTTCCGGTCGATGGGTCAGAAGATCCAGGGCGGTGATGATTTCCTCGGAAAACCCTTCCTGGCGCAGATCATCTAAAGTGACCGGAGTGTCTTCCACCACATCGTGCAAAAGGGCGATAATCTGGGAGGAAACCTCGTCCAATTGCATCATCAAACGCAGAGGATGCAAAATATAAGGGTTTCCCGCTCTATCCACCTGCCCCGCATGATGGTGTGCCGCCAGGGCCAAAGCTTTTTCCAAGGTTGACATGAGACCTCTCTCAACTTAAATGGCAAGCATCCGTTCCAAGGCCGTTTTGGCCAGGGCTGCTTCACGTTTGGGGACAGATATCCGGTTGACGATATTCCCTTGTACCAGATTTTCCAACGTCCAACACAAATGTTGGGTATCGATGCGAAACATGGTCGAACACATGCAGATGGTGGGACACAAAAAATGAATTTCCCGATCAGGAAGCTCATGTTTTAAACGATTGACCAGATTAAGTTCGGTTCCGATGGCAAAGCGACTCCCTGGGGGGGCACTGCGTACCACCTGTTGAATTTGTTCGGTGGAACCGAGGTCGTCGGCCAAGTCGCACACTTCCATGGAGCATTCCGGGTGAACCACGATGCGAACATCGGGTATCCTTTGACGAAAAAGGGCGACATGGGCCGGTTGGAACATTTGATGGACCGAACAATAGCCATTCCACAGGATGACTTGGGCATTACGAATGGCGGCCTCGGTCAGCCCCCCCAAGGGGAGGCCAGGTTGATAGAGAACGATTTGTTCCAGGGGAATTCCCAACTGTTTGGCAGAATTTCGGCCCAGGTGTTGGTCGGGAAAAAAGAGCACTTTGGGACGTTGGGAAAAGGCCCATCTTAATATTTTACCCGCATTGGAGGAGGTGCAAACCGTCCCTTGGTGGATGCCGCAGAATGCCTTAAGCTCGGCGGTGGAATTGACGTAGGTGATGGGGGTCACCTGACTCTCCACATCGATGATCCGTCCCAGTTCTTTCCATGCCGCTTCCACTTGGGGCAGATCGGCCATGTCTGCCATGGAGCAACCGGCGGCAAGATCGGGCAATAGGGTGATTTGGTTGGGGTTCGAGAGGATATCGGCAACCTCGGCCATGAAGTGGACACCACAAAAAACGATAAAACTGGCCTGAGACTTTTGCGAAGCCAACCGTGAAAGCTTCAAGGAATCGCCGGTCAGATCGGCATATTTGTAAACCTCTTCTCTCTGATAGTGGTGGCAGAGGATGACTAGGTTATCTCCCAGGGTTTTTCTGGCCGCTTGGATACGGTGATCCAATTCTTGATCGGTACAGTGATACAGGGATTCGAGGGAAGAAGCGGTGGTTGCATTCATGGAGGCAAGCCGTAGGATAGTGGTGGCGGCATGGTTTTGAAGCCGAACGGACGAGAACATGACGGGCAATGGTAACAATACCCGACTCAAACTGAAAGAGGCGTTGCGCAATCAAGCGCACGCGCTGGGATTTGATGCTGTCGGTTTTGCCGCACCGCAACCACCACCGGGTGCCGAACAGTTGCGCCCATGGTTGGCACAGGGGCGGCATGGTTCCATGGTTTGGCTTGAAAAAAATGTTGCGCAACGCCTCGATCCCGCTTTGGTTGTGCCCGGCGTTGGCGTGGTGGTTACCTTGGGGATGAACTATCGCCCCCCTCTGGGTGCTGCCGAAGATCAATCGGCATCGCATCGGCCTGGAATTGCCGCATTTGCACGGAATGAAGATTATCACGATGTGATCCAATCGCGACTCGGAAAACTGGCCCGTTGGTTGGAACAAACATGGGGCAACCCTTTGGGTGGGCGGGTGTTTGTGGATACCGCTCCGGTTATGGAAAAACCTTTGGCGGTCGCCTCTGGATTGGGCTGGCAGGGGAAAAATACCTTGTTGGTCTCCAGGAGGTGGGGATGTTGGCTGTTTTTGGGTGAATATTTTCTCCCTTTGGATCTTCCCCCAGATCGTCCCTTTTTGGGTCATCATTGCGGAACCTGTCGGCGTTGTTGTGATGTCTGTCCCACGGGGGCTTTGGATGGTCATGGGGGGCTGGATGCCCGACGTTGTATCGCCTATCTGACCCTTGAGTCCAAGGATCCCATCCCCCGGGAATATCGGGAATCCATGGGGAATCGGGTGGTTGGATGTGACGAATGCTTGACCATCTGTCCATGGAACCGTTTTACCCCGGCGACACAAGAGAAAGCTTTCTTGCCCAGACAAGATCTGGACCAAGCGTCGCTTTTGGAATGGACCGATTGGGACGAGGCGCAATTTCGGCATTTTTTTAAAAAATCGGGGATTAAGAGAATGGGGCGGGGACGGTTTTTGCGCAACGTGGCCATTGCATTGGGAAACTGGGGAGAAGAGGCGGCTGTCAATGGGTTGATCCGGCTCACGCAGGAATCCGATCCTTTGATTCGCGGTGCCGTGGCTTGGGGGTTGGGGCAGGCGGTTCGCCAAAAAAAAAGCCAAACGGCGCAAACCTTGGCGGCAGCACATTTAAAACGGTGGGTCCATGAGGAATCGGATCCCCTGGTATTGGCGGAGATTGATGAGGCGATGGCATGAACGGTCCCAGGAGAACTTTTCTGGCAGCGATGGAAAATCAATGCCTTGGGACACCATGTCTGATAGGATGCGGTTTGAATGATGACGGAGTGGAACGGGTGGCCGCTGGCCGAGATGAATACGGCTGGAGGAAAGTCCGGGCTCCACAGGGTAGGACGCCGGGTAACGCCCGGCGGGGGCGACCCCAGGGAAAGTGCCACAGAGAGCAAACCGCCGGACTGGATGCTTTGTTGGATCCGCCGGTAAGGGTGAAAGGGTGCGGTAAGAGCGCACCGCGTTTCCCGGTAACGGGGACGGCATGGTAAACCCCGTCTGGAGCAAGACCAAATAGGGGGACATTCAGGGCGGCCCGTCCAGTCCCCGGGTAGGTTGCTTGAGGTGGTCGGTAACGGCCATCCCAGATGAATGGCCACCTCCCGCCCATCCTGGGAAGGTGTGCGGGTACAGAACCCGGCTTACAGTTCCACTCCGGCCCACTTGATGGCCATGGTACAATCATGAAAACATTGCTTGTCAATCCCGATCATGGATACGATACTGCAACCCCTTGGGGTGTCTTGAGCGTTGCGAGTTATATCCGAAACGTCAAGGGATATCCCATCGAGTTGTTGGATGCCAGCATCGATGGCGCAGAAAAAACCTTCAAGAATTTGCGTCCCCGTCTACCGGATTATTCCTTGATCGGGATCGGGGCTTTCAGCGCCGATGCCCCTTTCGTTGTGTCATTAAGTGACATGATCCGCGAAGAAAACCCAAACTGCCGCATCATGATGGGAGGACCGCACGCGATTTTGTGTCCAGAACAGACCGCACGCCATAAAAATATCGATTTTGTAGCCTTCGGTGATGGTGAGGAAACATTTTCCGGTGTTATGGAACAGATAAGTGCCACTACCCCAAGGTGGGAAGAAATACCTGGTCTGATCTACAAGAAAGATGGGGAATTGGTTCGTACCGCAATCCCAAAATCGGTTCCGTTCTACGATACCGATTATACCCTCTTGGACGAGAGAACCCATATTCATTTCAAGGACAATATCAATATCCTCGCTGGCCGTGGGTGCCCTTTCAAATGCACATTTTGTTTTACGTCAATCTCCGATCAAAGTTGGCGGGGAAAAAGTGCGCAACATCTGGAACGCGAGATCAATACTTTGGTTAAACGATACAATCCCAGGAAAGTCTATTTCAGGGATGAATTGTTTTTCAAAGATAAACAGAGAGTGCTTGATTTTATCGATATCTATAACAAAAATAACTATACCTTCAAGTGGAGAACTTCCATAAGGGCTACCGATTTCCGCGAAGACTACGTCAATGAAGAACTCCTTAAAAAACTGGCTGCCGCTGGGTGTGAATGTCTAAAATTTGGGTTTGAATCTGGTTCTGACAGAGTTCTTAAATATATTAAAAAGGGAATCAAAGTCAGAAATATTCAAAATGTTGTCAATGAGATTAAAAAAACGCCGCAGATTCAACTGAATTGTTCATTCCTCATTGGTTTACCCACGGAAACCTACGAAGAGATGGTTGCTACCATTTCCTTGGCGGCATGGGTGCAGAGTCATGTGTCCAATGTTCGCATCATCGGGCCACAGTATTTGCGTGTCTATCCAGGGGGAAAACTCTACGAAACTATTGTCAATGATTATGGCTTCAAGGCTCCAGAGAGCCTTGAAGGGTGGAAAGAGCGTTACGACGACGTGATCAATAAGCAAGGATTTGCCGATACCAACGTCACCTATCCATGGCATACCGATGCTGAAAGTTATCTTGCCAAAAACGCCGAACTGTTTATTGAATTTGCCAACCCTGCCGGTTTTCGCTATATCGATACGTATAAGCGGCGTATGCTCGCAATCTTGCGACCCATGATCCGTTTACGTTTGCGTTACGGATTTTTCCGCTTCTTGTGGGATATCCGTATAGCCAAAACGATTCTGGCTTTCTCAATCTGGGATTGGGCGGAAAATTCCAAAATGTTTTCTTCCCTCAAGAAAACCGGTTCCTACCAATTTGTGAAAAGGACGCGGCTCTATCGCCGTTTGGTATCTTTATTTATCGGATAAAACGCAACTATTTCATCAAGGTAGAAACATACTTGAACAATGTCACCGGATGGATGGACTCTCGGTTGCAAACGATTTGAACATCGATGGCCGCTGCGACCGACCCGATGAACAAGGCGACATCGGGTGGCAAATCACCCGCAAGACATAACCCCGCCAGCGAAAGAAACGCATCTCCAGCTCCCACACGGTCCACTACACGGGTCGAAAGCGGGGGGGCGTCATAGGTTTTCCCCGACGCGATGTCCAACATCATTGCCCCCTTCATGCCACGGGTGACGGCGATCCATCTTGCCGACAGGCGATGACCGATATCCCTGGCCAATCGCTCCATCGGGGCGTGACGATTGTGTGTCGCCAAACGTACTTCGCATTCGTTGAGGGAGATAAAATCGGCCCTCGGATAACGATGAATGACATGATGACAATGATTGCCGCTGTTGATCTGGGTATTGACCGCCATGAATCGGGCATGTTTGCTGATCGCCGCCACCATGGCCGGAGATATCAGACCGTTGCCATAATCGGCCACGACGACAGCATCATAGGAACCGGCATGGTCGGCGATCCATTGACAGATATCCGCTTCTAACTGCGGCGAGGTCGGATTGGGGTCTTGATAATAAACCTCAAATAATTTTGTGATATCGGCATCGACAAAACGCCGTTTGAGCAGGGTGGGTGCGGTCTCAAAATGGAAAAAGTGTTCTTCAATATTTTCCGCCAGCGCATTTTTCATAAAACTGTTTTGGCGTTCATCCCGACCAACACCCGTGATCAACCCAACCTGGTTCACAAAACCGGCCAGATGGTTGGCTACCGCCAGGGATCCCCCGGCATACTGTTCGGTTTCAATGTAGCGGCAGGCAAGACTGGTATTGCTTTTGCCGGTCAATCCCAACGGTGTCGTCAGGCAATATTCATCGATGATGGCCTCCCCGAAGACGAGAACTTTTTTGCTGCTGAGGGATTGGACCGACTCAATCAATTTCTTTTCGTTATAAATAGACTTAAAATCGTTTAGATAGGCCTGTGTTTCTGGGGTAAATACGTCCAAATATTGATTGATCAGACGGCTGGATGAAAAGGTGATCCCATCGGTAAAACGGACTTCCCCCCCGACACCATGGACTTCTGCCTGTTCACGACGAATATTGCCGGAAATATCATCTTTGGCATCAACATAGTCACTTCCCTTGGCGTACACTTTGGGACGGATCGTCTGAATGGCGGGTATGGCGGTAACATCTTCGACAATGGCGACCCCATCGACGACGGCCAAGGCGGCCAGACTCTCGGCGCGCAACGCCCCTGGAAACACGGGTCGTCCCGGTCCTTTATTGACAAAGCGATCCGCCGTGATGGTGACTAACAAACGGTCTCCAAATTCTCTCGCTTTGGTCAGGTGTCGTATATGCCCAGGGTGAAGTAGGTCAAAGGTGCCATGGCAGAGTACGACATGGAACCCTTCTTCGCGATAACGCTGGGCTTGCTGCCCCAACTCCTGAAGGCTGACGATTTTTTTATCTGGATGACTGCCAACCATGTTCAACTCCCAGGTAATCATGGATTGCGTACTTGCGACGTTATCCCTACCATGTGATGGTCATGCTGGGGATGATTGGCTTATTGCAAATTTTCAGCCAAAACGGTTTCCATTGAATTGACAAGGAATTTCACAGGATGTACGCCCACAAAGGAGAGATAGAATATTCCCCATACAGGTAGAATTTACCCCATGATCGTCATTTTAGGTTTCCCAGGACAATGCCAACCCCGCAACCCGAAAACCCAGTCCATTGTTGCCATTCGTTTCCCGAACCCACCCACGGCAATTGGCCGCAACGAAACCCGATGCCGTCGTCCATCCGCCACCGCGCACAACCCTGGGTATCTCCTCTGACGGGTCATCCCCTGTGTCAGGCTGCGCCTGGATTAAATCCAATCCGTCGGTACCACGGTCTCGGGTCCACTCAAAAACGTTGCCGTGCATGTTCACCAAGCCCCAGGCGTTGGCAAAAGCAAAGGGTGAAATCACCGCCGTGGTCTGCACAGGTGCCATCTCCGGCCTCTCTATAGGGATACCATCGAGGTCAATACTCCCCTGATCCGGTAGCGTTTCATTCAAGATAGCATGTCGGCTGGAACCGCCGGCGCGGCAAGCGACTTCCCATTGGGATTGGGAAGGGAGAAACATCAGGCGACCGGTCTTGATTGCCAGCCAACGGATATAAGCCATGGCATCCTGATAGCTGACCAACACCACGGGGTGATCATCACCCTGGTTAAAACCGGGATTTTGCCAGTTCGCACCCTGTTTTACAACAAACCGTCCCTGCTGCAAATCCCATATCCAACCCCATCCCTGTTTTTGCGCCTGGGTGACATGGCCTGTTTCCCGGATAAACAGGGCAAAATGTCCCCGTGTTACCGGGTGACGCGCCATCCACAGGCTGTCTTGCAGCACCCAAGGTTGTCGCGGTTTCGATGTTTCTTCGGGGATGACCGGTTGCTCCGGCAGGATGGTGGATCCGGCGGGGATCCAGGAAAAATCCATGGTATTTTCAGATATTTTTATCTGCATCAAACGGCCTGGGGGCATACGGGTGTGCAGAATTGCAAACCCTTGTGGTCTTTGTCCATGGCCCCGAATATGGGTGATGACCCGTTGCAACGACCAGCGTTGTCCAGGATCCTTGGTCAGCATCCCTTCCAGAAGAATTTTCAGCCGTGGCGGACAGGAGGGGACAATCACCACCGGATCGGGGGCGCGTTGCAACCGACGGACGGAGACCGATCCCCCCTCGTAGGCGGGTCGGCCAAATAACATGAAATAAAAGCTCATTCCCAGAGAATAAACATCGGAAACCGGATAGCGTTTTTGTTCCCAAACCTCCGGGGCGGTATAACTGTAGGTTCCCGAAACCACAGGTTCCCCGGATCCGCGCCAATCCACAGCCAATCCCCAATCGGACAAATACCAGCTAACCCGGTTTTCCCCCACTTTTTTGGCCAAAATATTGGATGGTTTGATATCCCGGTGCAAAATAGGGGGATTGAGGGCGTGGGCCGCAGACAAAGCCTGCGTCATTTGATCCAAGACACCGATGGCCTCAACGACCGTCAACCGCCCACGGGCCATGATGGATTTCTTAAGGTTACCACCATCCAAATATTCGGTGACGATGACATCGCTATCGTCGTCATCGACAAAATAGTCGCACAGCGGCAGCACATGCGGGACACCCTGCAAACGGGATAGATTCTTGAGTTCCGAAGCGAAAAGACGACGACTTTTGACATGTCGCGCCCGTTTCATCGCCCGTATGGCCCCCGTAGCACACTCCCGTACCTGATACACTTGCCCGAAAGAGCCTTCCCCCAACACCGCGATTATTTGATAGCGACCATCGGCAACGAAGTCACCCGGAGAAATCAGCGGGCGGTCGGGTATGGTTTTGCGGATTTTTTTGCGATTGCCGAGACCGGCGGTGATAACGATGGCCATGGAGTTCAGTCTTGACCATCATCGGCGGTGTTGCTGCGTTCCACTTTTTCCAGCCGTCGATTTAGAGTCAACAGTTCATCCAATATCTGCAACGGAACCGAGGAACAACTCTTGTCTTGTTTGATTGGATTCAAAGCTTGGTTGGCTTGATCATCCAACACCCGGTTGACCCACTGGGATATGGTCATCCCCTCTCTTTTTGCCGCCCGTATGACCGACCGTCGGGTTTCATCGGCAATATCACGAATGGTCCAGGGGCGTGTTGCCTGCTGGAAAAAAGGATCTTCATACCGACTCTTCATGAACCGTCTCCCAAACAAATTGGTATGCGCAAAGAAGGCCAGTATCGTATTGAAAGAATGGTGCCAATACCGTCTAGTTTTATGAAAATAGTGGCAAGATGCCTTTTTGCGAAGTATAAGGTATTGTTATTCCATTTTATTTAAAAAATAACAAATCATGATCGGAAAATTTTTCCTTGGCAGTGCTGACCAGGCAAGTTTATCCAGCATCCGTGTGGATGATAAACCGTCAGTGATCTGCCTGAAGTTTGACAATTGTCTGACACAGTGGGTGTCAAAAACCGTCAGTAAAGCGGAAAATGCAGGGTTTTGCCCCATCGATTCACGCTTACGGCATGTTATCGAAATATTGGTATATATTTTGCTCGTAAGATGATTGTCTCACAATTGTCAGATAAAAACAGGAGCCAATCCGGTTCCAGGTTAGGAAAGCGTAAGGATGAGGAGATATCCATGATGAGGAATCAATGCAACGATCTCGACTTGAAAGATCATTGCCAAATGGCTCCGGGAGGGTCGGGGCGGGTATTGATTATCGATGTCGATGTCGCGTTTCGCCAAAGATTGAAAAAGGTTCTTGCGGTCGATGGTTTTGATGTCATCGAAAGCGATACGTGTGAGAATTTGGACGCGATTTTAAGTGAGAGTCTCCCAGATCTTGTGGTTCTTGAGGCACTCATGCCCAATGTCGATGGGTTTACGGCGTGCGAGGTTTTGAGTCAGCACGCCAACACGCGGCGTATACCGGTGATCATGGTCACTTCGCTGGAGGATTGCGACATCATCGATTGGGCATTTGAGTTGGGTGTGTTTGATTTCATGACCAAGCCGGTCCATGAGACTTTGTTGCGTAATCGGATTCGGGTATTGATCAACCAAGTCCGGGAGAGCAGTGAATTTCAACACGATCATAACAAGATGTTATCGCAAGTCCAGGAATATGAGGAACAACTGCGCAAATTCAAGAATCTGTTCCGGGAGGAGTTGATCGAACACAAACGGACGCGGCAATTGGTCAATCATTTCAAGCAGGCTTTTCATGCACACGAACCCTTGCGGAAAAAACTTTCCCAAGGGGAGCAGGCGCAATCTTGAGTGATCATTATGTGTTATCGCCAAATCAAAATAGAGTCTCTGGGTGCATCCACAAACCTTACCGGGGGTTCATCCCCCCGGTCTTTGAGGTATCGGATGAAGCAACGCCATAAGCTTTCGTAGAGCGACCTGTCATGAAAAACATACTCCAGGGATTAAGATTGGCGATAGCTATCGTACTTGGATTGCCGTTTATTTTATTTCTTTTCCCCATGTTTGTGGTTCATATTTTTATTGAACGTCGGGCGGGACGCCCCCTTCCCTTTGATTTTGTCGCCATGGTTTCCAAGGCGTTTTCCCGCCAAAAACAGGGCTTCTCTCCCCCGCCACTTTCCACCTTTCCACCACCCCCAGCCCATGATGCGACGGAACAGGCACCCCCACCACCGATTCATTCCAAGGATTGGGAGTTCGCAAAGGATGAGGGCAAGGTCGGTGGTATTGCGTTGATCACCTGTGGCCCATGTCTCCTGGGCGAAGAATTAAGCGTAACGCTCGCCGGTTTGGGGTATAAGGTCGGGGTGGGATACCATCACGATAAAACCGTGGCCGACAACATCATCACCCGGATCCGTCAAGCGGGAGGGGTTGCCTATCCCCTTTTTTTGGATATTGGCAACCCGGCTCTCATCAAAAACTTTCTTCTGGAAGCGGAACAATTGTTGGGGGGCATCCCCGGTCTATTGATTCATAACACCGCCTATTTCCATCCGACCCGGCATCAGGAACCCTTATGGGAAGCGATGGAGGCGGTATTTCGCATGAATGTGCAGGGTCCATTATGGCTCTCTTCGTTGGTGGCATCACAAATGTTGGGTAGCGGCGGCGGCCAGATCATCCATGTGTGTGACATGTATAGCGAGCAACCTTTAAAGGGGTATGCCGCCTATAGCACCGCCCGATCCGGTTTGATCATGGCCAATCAATCATTGTCGTTGGAATTTGGCCCCAAGGTTCGGGTCAATGCCATCGTTCACGCAATGGCTCCATCGTCGGAAACCGACAGGGGGATCCAACAACCAAAGAACACAACATCCGTCATAAACGCCATACGTTATTTGCTGATTGCTCATGAAATCACGGGAGAGATCATGCATGTGGACGGCGGGTACCAGAGGAATCACCCCAGGCTATGAACATGAAGCATTCTTGGCATGATTAGTGAATGCAAGGTTGCTGGACCGTCCACTCCACGTACCACAGCCGAAGGGTTCCGATCATGAATGAAACCCGCTTGTATTATGCATCACAGGGTTATTTGGAAAGTATCGACGAAACGGAGCGGATCTGGGCAGTCATTGCCTTGTTTCTCATCGCCGCCATCTTTCTGACTGTCCACCTGTTGATCAAACGATCTAGAACCGCAAAAACGGAGAAAGATCGTGCGCGGCGCAAGAAAAAATAATGGTGTATGACGTAAACGACCGCAGTGTCTGTTTCTGAAATCAAACAGAATATTAATATAATCATTGGGAATGGGCAATGGATATAGCGACTATTATCGGCTTGGTATCGGGCCTGGGCTTAATGGGCTGGGCTATTCTCATGGGCGGGTCGTTCATGCTCTTCGTTGATATCCCAAGTATCATCATTGTGTTTGGCGGTACGATCTGTACCATGTTTATCAAACATTCGATGCAGGAAGTGTTTGGTTCCGTGGGAATTTTCATGAAGTCTATCATGAACGAGGCCAAAAATCCTGAAGAATACGTTACGCAGATGGCGACTTTGGCCAACATGGCGCGAAAGGATGGTATTTTGGCTTTGGAAAAGATCAAGGTTGATGATAGTTTTCTTCAGCTTGGGATCAATCTGTGTGTCGATGGGGCCGATCCTGAATTTTTGGAATCGGTACTGAACAAAGAGTTGGATTATCTCAACGAGCGGCATTCCGGCTGGATCTCTATCTTTGAGGGAGTTGCTGAGGCCGCCCCTGCTTTTGGGATGTTGGGTACACTGATTGGTCTGGTGCAGATGTTGGCCGATATGAGTGATCCGTCAAAAATCGGACCATCCATGGCGGTCGCCTTGATCACGACATTCTATGGTGCCTTCATTGCCAATCTGATTGCAGGTCCTATCGCAGTCAAGCTCAAATCCTACAGTATGAAAGAACAGGTGGTGCGAAGAATGGTGATCGACGGCTTGGTTGGTATTCAAAAAGGGATGAATCCACGGATGATGCAAATTTCCCTGGCCTCGGCGGTCCCCCCGGTTCACCGGAATTTTGACTAGAAATGTTGTGTTTTATATAACGGAATTTTCCTCACCATCGGATGTTTGAAAGGATTGCACATGGCTGGTTGTCCTCCGTGTAAAAAAGGGGCTCCCGCTTGGCTCCTCACTTTTGGGGATCTGATGTCCCTGCTGTTGACCTTTTTTATTTTGCTGGTCTCCATGTCAACCATCGATAAAACACGATTCAAGGAGGCGTCTGGCTCGCTCAAGGATGCCTTTGGTGTGCAACAAGTGCAACTCATCAACGCCCTGCCTTCCGGTGAGAGCCTCATTGCGACCGAGTATCAGCAGGAAATCATCCTGATTCAACTCAAAGAAAAGTTGCAGATCATTTTATCGAAGACCAGAGACCCGGGTGATGCGGAGCTGATAGAGACCGATGAAGGATTTTTAATGCCCATCAGCAACAACGCCCTATTTTTGCCAGGCACCACCAAACTCAGCCCATCGGCCAAGACCATGCTTTTGCAAATGGCCAACTTGATCAATGGGACACCGAATCTGATCCGGGTCGAAGGGCACACGGGGGTTGAATCGGATCCCAAACAATTTCCCAGCAGTTGGGATCAATCGGCCACCGAGGCGGCGGCTGTCGTCCGTTTTTTGGTCGGAGAAGGGGAGGTCAATCCAACCAAGCTTCAAGTGCGTGGGATGGGACATTATTTCCCAAAAGCAAGCAGTGCCGATGTGGATGATCTGGAAAAAAATCATCGCGTTGAAATCTTGATTTCCCGCGAAGTGACGTCGGGGTTGAAGTAGCCCCGTGTTGCCAAGGGGACATCGGGGTCAAGCGTCGTTTTCAACGCGATTGCGCCCGTTGGTTTTGGCTTTGTACAACGCCTTGTCAGCCCTTTCGGTGAGTGTACGGATGGAATCCTCCCTGCGGGCTTGAGCGATACCAAAACTGCATGTCACTTTTCCGACTGTGGAAAAGGTCTCCGATTCGATGATGCGGCGTAATTTTTCCGCAAGCAGGCCGGTGGCTTTGATATCGCTGAGGGGAGAAACCACCATAAATTCTTCACCACCCCACCGGGCGACGATATCCTCGGCGCGGACGTTCTCACGAAGAAGTTTGGCAAATCTTTTTAATACATCATCACCGACTTGGTGACCGTAGGTGTCATTGACCCGCTTAAAATGATCGATATCTCCAAGAATGATGGAGATGGGGAGGTTATGACGGCGGCTTCGGTGTAATTCTCCCTCCAATACCCCTTGCAGGCGTGCGCGATTGCACACCCCGGTCAGGGCATCGGTAAAAGCTTGGGTCTCCAATTGTCGTTTTTCGTTTTCGATATAGGTAATATCGATAAAAGAAAACAGGTGACGATCCTGCTCGTACAGGGAGTTGGTTTTCAGGGCAAAGGGGACCAAATTTTCCAAAAGTTGGCTTTTGAGATAAATAATGGGAAATCTTTCCGGGTTTTTAACCAGCAGGTTGAGCCAGCACCCCTCGGCGTCAATATTTTTCCCTTCGGCGGTAAACAGAAGATTGCCAACATTACCCACGCGCTCTCTGAAGTGGTCCACGGAAGAGAATCCAAGAAAATCAAGGAACGCCTGATTGATGTATTCCACGTAACCGCCGGTGATGACCATGAGGAAGTTGGGTTGGGCATCGAGGAGGAAACGAACGTAGCGGTTAGCCTCTTCTTGTTGACGTTTACTGACGAGAAGTTGCGCACATTTTTCGACGGCTTCGATCAAAAATTTGGGGTTGGTCGGCTTGAGGACATAACGATCGATCCCCAGATCGATGGACTTGATGAAATATTCATCATCGTTGTGTGCTGTCATGACGACGATGGGGATATCCCGATTTTTTTCCCGGATGGCTTTGGCCATTTGCAGACCGTCCATTTCGGGCATCATGATATCGGTGACGACGATATCGGGATTATGGGCCAAAAACTTGTCCAAGCCATCCCGCCCATTTTCAGCGATCACCAGGTGTTGGATGCGCCGCGAAAGAAATTTGACCATCTGCACACGGATATCGGGGTCATCTTCGACGTAGAGGAGGGTGATGGAAGCGAGAAGATCCGGTTTGGCGGGCATACGAATGGACTCTTTTTTCTAAAGCGGACAACAGAAAAAACCCGATGGAACGCGGTCATGATAGAACCTGCACGTCCATAAGACAACGCCCTTGTCTCCCTTTAGGAAGGAGATCTTCATTTTTCCGACTTTAAGGGAGAACCTTTTAATTCTTGTTGGATGCGACTGGGAAGGGGGGATTTTTGGCGGAAGTATTTGGCCCCTTTTTTAGCACCATAAGGGCGCGTGGTCTTGGTGGAGAGGGTTTCAAAGGAGATGGCACCGATGCGCAGTCCAGGATTGAGTGCCAGGGGGAGGCGACCGGCGTTAAAAAACTCAAAGGTGATATGTCCATCCCAACCGGGGTCGATGGAATGGGCGGTGATATGGACCATCAAGCCCACCCGGGCCAGACTGCTGCGCCCATCCAACCAACCCACCAGGTCATCGGCGATTTGAATCCGTTCCCGGGTCATTCCCAGGGCAAATTCTCCAGGATGGAGAAAAAATTGTTCATGATCGGCGATGGTCAATTTTTCCATACACTCTTCGGTTACGCCATACAGGCTTTCCTGATCGGAAAGATTTAGAAATGGTATTTTAACGTGTCGGAATGTTTGAAATACATTGCTCAGACTCACATCCACCGAAAACGATCCGAAACATGCCTCTGGGGGCATGGGATCGATGGTGATCCGGCCTTGTTGAATTGCAAGCTCGATATCCTGATCCGATAACCGCACGGTTTTTCCTTTTTTAGGATAAATTATTAAAAGAAAAAAGGGGTCTGGGGGATTGCCCCCAGGGTTTTGCTTTT
>JADGCQ010000066.1 GCA_015228925.1 Magnetococcales bacterium
AAACCCTGGGGGCAATCCCCCAGACCCCTTTTTTCTTTTAATAATTTATTCTTTCTGAGGCATTTGGACGTGCCAATTTCAAATGCGATTGCCCTGAGGTTGCCACCCTGTTGTCAATGGGGTGAAATCTGTTAATGTAGATTGGATGTCATCATCCTCACAATTGACGCAAAGGAGCTTTATCGATGTCCATGGATCCACAAAAAGCCAAAGCCTTGGATGCAGCCCTGGCACAAATCGAACGCCAATACGGCAAAGGCTCCATCATGCGTATGGGCGACCAAGTTGTCCCCGACGTTGCCACAGTCTCCACCGGTTCTTTGAGTGTGGATATCGCCCTGGGTATCGGCGGTTTACCCCGTGGCCGGGTTTGCGAAGTGTTCGGACCGGAAGCCTCTGGCAAAACCACCCTGGCACTGCATGTGGTCGCCGAAATTCAACGCCTGGGTGGTGTGGCCGCCTTTGTGGATGCCGAACATGCCCTGGATCCCGGATATGCCCGCAAATTGGGCGTCAACGTCGATGAACTTCTGATCTCACAACCCGATACCGGCGAACAAGCCCTCGAAATTGTGGATATGTTAATCCGCTCTGGGGCGGTGGAGTTGGTGGTGGTAGACTCAGTAGCCGCTTTGACCCCCAAGGCGGAACTGGAAGGGGAAATGGGCGATTCCCACATGGGTCTGCAAGCCCGTCTCATGTCCCAAGCTTTGCGAAAACTCACCGGATCCATCTCCCGCTCCCGCTCCATCGTGCTGTTCATCAACCAAATCCGCATGAAACTCGGCGTCTCCTTCGGCTCCCCGGAAACCACAACCGGTGGTAACGCCCTGAAATTCTATGCCTCGGTCCGATTGGATATCCGCCGTATCCAAGCCATCAAAGACCGCGACCAAGTCGTTGGCAACCGCACCAAAGTCAAAGTGGTCAAAAATAAAATGGCCCCACCCTTTTGCAGCGTCGAGTTCGACATCAATTATGGTGAAGGAATTTCCCTCGAAGGGGAGGTTCTCGACATGGCGGTGGAACAAAACCTGGTGGAAAAATCGGGGGCGTGGTACTCCCACAAAGGCGAACGCATCGGCCAAGGCCGTGAAAATGCCAAGAAATTTCTTAAGGAAAACCCGGTGTTGCTCCACGAACTGGAAGATATTTTGCGTGAAAAATCGGGCCTGCCACCCAAACATGCCGGAGTCAAAATGATCACCGCCGACAAGGAGGTTGAAAAGGTTTAATGGAGGGTGGTGATCGCATTCAGGATGCCCCGATACGGTTGGAACTGGAAAGCCGTTATCTGGCCTACGCCCTCTCAACCATCATCAGTCGCTCCCTGCCCGACGTTCGTGACGGACTCAAGCCCGTTCATCGGCGTATCCTCTTCGCCATGGCCGGCCTGCATCTGGAACCCAACCTACCGCCGAAAAAATCGGCGCGGGTGGTGGGCGATGTCATCGGTAAATACCATCCCCATGGTGATCAGGCC
Organism: Magnetococcales bacterium; assembly: GCA_015228925.1. Taxonomy (GTDB): domain Bacteria; phylum Pseudomonadota; class Magnetococcia; order Magnetococcales; family UBA8363; genus UBA8363. The sequence continues at coordinate 1,484 of JADGCQ010000066.1, forward strand.
GCCTACGATGCCATGGTCCGTCTGGCCCAATCATTCGCCGCACGTTATCCCCTGGTAGACGGACAAGGTAATTTTGGTAACATTGACGGCGATGGTGCCGCCGCTATGCGTTATACCGAAGCCCGTCTGACCCGTGTTGCCATGGCACTCCTGGAGGATATCGACAAAGATACCGTCCCCTTCAACGATACCTACGATGGCTCCATGACGGAGCCGCGTGTCCTCCCCTCCCGTTTTCCCAATCTTTTGGCCAACGGTTCTTCGGGGATTGCCGTGGGGATGTCCACCTCCATCCCACCCCACAACGTCGGTGAAATCCTCGACGCTTGCATGGCACTCATCGACCATGCCGATTGTTCGGTCGCAGCACTCATGGCGTTCGTCCCTGGACCCGATTTTCCCACCGGCGGTGTTTTGGTTTCGGACGCCGCCGAACGGCTTGAAGCCTACGAAACCGGGCGCGGCAGCCTGCGACTACGGGCACGGTGGCACAAAGAACCTTTGGACCGCGGCCTTTGGAACCTAGTCGTCACGGAAATCCCCTACCAGGTACAAAAATCACGGCTGATCGAACGGATCGCCCTCCTGATTACCGATAAAAAATGTCCATTTTTAGTCGATGTCCGTGATGAATCCGATGAGGCCATCCGCATCGTCCTGGAACCACGCTCAAACCGGCTCGATCCCGAAGTGATCATGGCCTATCTGTTTAAAAACAGCGAACTGGAGACCCGATTCACCATCAACTTCAACGTCATCACCCACCAGATGCGCCCCGAAGTGATGAATTTGAAATCCCTTCTCCTGGCATGGCTAGCCCATCGGTTTGAGGTTCACACCCGCAGGGCAAACTATGAATTGGACCAGATCAACCAACGTTTGCACATGCTCGCCGGTTATCTGATCGTCCACCTGAATATTGACGAAGTGATCGCCATCATCAAAGAACACGATGATCCTGCCCCGGTATTGATGACCCGTTTTAGTCTGGATGCCGTACAAGCGGAAGCGATTTTAAACATGCGCTTGCGCTCGTTGCGAAAACTGGAAGAAATGGCCATCCGCAAAGAGACGGCGGAAAAAGAAAAACGGGCCGAAGAGTTGCGAGAATTATTGGCCAATCCAGAGAAAATGTGGGGCGATATCCGCTCGGATCTGGTCAAAACCAAAAAAGCCTTTGCCGACCCCAGACGGACCACCTTGGCCGAAGTGACCCGGGAAATCACCATCCGACCGGAAGACCTGGTACAAAAAGAGCCGGTGACCGTGATTTTGTCACAGAAGGGTTGGGTGAAATCCATCAAGGGGCATGATCTCACCGGTATCGACAAGATTCGTTTCAAAGCAGAGGATGATTTATTACGTTCCTTTATCGCCTATGCCAATCAACATGTCGCATTTGTCGCCCGATCTGGCAAAATTTATTCGGTTCTCGCCCATCGCCTGGCCGATGGCAAAGGGTTTGGTGATCCCCTGTCGGTGTTGTTTGACGTTGATTCGGGGGATCGGGTGATCTGGGGGTTGGCGGTGGAACCGGACCGGGAATATTTTGTCACGACCCGATTGAGTCAAGGCTTTCGCATCATGGGCCGGGATTTGCTGACCAACCATCGCGCTGGCAAGCAGGTGATTTCCTATAAAGAGGTCGAAGATTATCCACTCCACCTGCATCCGGTGACCGGCACCGCCGTCGCCGCCATCAGCCGGGGCCGCAACATGTTGGTGTGCAACCTGGAGGAGTTCCCCCTGCTCCCCAAAGGGAAGGGGGTCCGCATTCTCAAGCTTGCCCGCGACGAAATGTTGGTGGACGCCATCACGTTCGATCCCGAACAAGGGGTGACCCTGGATTCGGGAAAGAAAACCCAAACATTGACCGATCTGGATCCCTGGCGCGGTCATCGTGGCAGTCGCGGCAGCATGTTGCCTTTTGGTTTTCGAAGTGGTGCCGTATTCGCAGGAACCGGTGCATCACCCCTCGTCGCCGGCAAGGGGTATACAGGAGAATTATTCTAACGTGACAACCATTGAAAATCGTGGCCCCCAAAATGATGAAACCATGGTCACTATCGTTGAACGTCTGCGCAAACCGATCAGTTGGCTTTCGGGGATTTTTGGTGCCTTCATGGCCATATTTTCCGCCCCACCCAACCCTTCGGCGGTATTCTACGAATGGATGGAAATTCTGGGTCTGGCCTTGATTATCGCCGCCCTCCTGGGACGCATCTGGAGCAATCTGCACATCGTTGGTTCCAAAAATACCGTTTTGTATCATCTTGGCCCCTACTCTCTCTGCCGCAACCCCCTGTATGTCTCCTCGTTCCTCGGCATGACCGGTGTTCTTTTGGCCACCAAAACGCCCCTTCTCCTGCCACCACTCATCCTATGGTTTATGATCTATTATCGCTGGACCGTCAGCGCGGAAGAGAGGCGGCTTCGCGCCTTGTTTGGCGAACATTTTGAGACCTATTGTCGTGAGACTCCCCGTTTTGTTCCCCGGTTTTCAAACTATCGCCCCGCCGGTGAAATCACGGTCAATCTCGCCCTTATTTTCCGACGGGTGGCCGATTCCATGTGGTTTTTGTGGATTTTCGTGATACTCGAAATCATTGATTTATTAAAACACACCACCCTCAATGGGCACAACTTGATCCCGATTTTGGTACAGACCCCTTTTTGAGATATCCATGTTTGATTCCACGATTGGAGCCTCTTTTCTGGTCATCGTCCTCGCCGAATTTGGCGACAAAAGCCAACTGGTCTGTATGACCTTGGCGGCACGTTTTCGTGGATTGCCGGTTTTTCTGGGTGCGACAACCGCTTTTGGGCTGCTCAATGGTTTGGCGGTCATCTTTGGTGCCGCTTTGGTGGCATGGATCCCAAAAGATGTCCTCATCATCGGGGTTAGCCTACTTTTTGCTGGTTTTGGTTTTCAATCTTTGCGCACAGCGTACAGCAGCCATGATGGTTCTGAAGAACACGCGCCACCCCCATCCCAAACAGACCGCAATATTTTCCTCACCGCCTTCCTGATGATTTTCTTGGCGGAACTGGGTGATAAAACCCAAATTGCTACCGCCGGATTGGCGGTGACCGCATCCCCTCTTCCGGTCTGGATCGGTGCAACCCTGGGAGAAGCCTTCACCAATATGCTCGCCATCGTGGTGGGACAAAAATTATTGCATCGCGTACCGATCAAAACGGTACAAAAAGTGAGCGGTCTGTTCTTCCTGCTCCTGGCGGGAGTGGCCATCATGCATCTGTTTTAGAGACTCACTTTATATTGGGTCTTAACAGATAGATAACCACAGAAAATCAGTGCTACTGGACCCTGAAGCCATGCCAAACTGGCCTTGACAGCGGTAGCTGCCATCACTACAATATCCCCCGGCGGTGTATTATTAACTTTTTATTTTGTTTAACAGGTTTAAAGAAATGTTCCCAAAGACATCCTTTGTCAATACCCATTTCAAGGCATTGACAGAGTGGGCTTCCTATATCGCACAGCATGAGGGGCTGATTCTTGCTATTTCACGCAAAGGTCCAAGGTTACTCGAGCTTTTGATCCAGGAGGGCGTGTTAAGTCCATCCGTGCAGCATTACATCATCACGGAGCGGGCATTGCCATTCATGTTGGAGGAACGACGGGATCTCATGATCCTGGACGATCTTGTAGCACACGGCACCACTTTTCAAAGAATCCGGGTCGCAGCCAAACAACTGATGACACGGATAGGCAAAATCACAAACTGCCCTTTCGCCGTTTGCGACGGTGCCATGCCCGAAGTCCAGGACATCATCGATGCAAGCTTCAAGGTGTTGCAACCCTCTCAGAACGCCGGCTTCGTCCATGAACAACTACAAGCATTGCAATGGCTCGGATGCCCCTTCGACATTGAATATCCCACAGTAACCTATCAGGGGAATTTTCAGGATGTCACCGCACTGGAGCAAACGCTTGCTGCCTTTGCCACCAACATCGGCGCAACCTGGACATCCAACCCGGTGTCTCTTGCCTTGGTCGATGGTGTCACCGTGTTGCACAAGTGGACCATCCTTCTCGCCGATGGTCCTTTGCCCGATTTTGCGGAACAACCCCAATTTCGTAAGTTGCGCATCTATCTTTCCCACGACCGCCAGCGGTTATCCATGATGGGGATAGCCCCCAGTGCGATGAATCCCACAAGACTGCTCCAGGATGCCATGCCTGATGCATTTCTCCCTTTTTGGATGCCAGCGCAACACGTTTTGACAGAACGCATGGAGCGATTGAAAAATGATCCTATCCAGGATCAATCGGTCGCATTGGGCCGTGACATGACCCTGCGTTCCCTGGTCACTTTCGCCAACTATCTGCGTGTCCTGGGACTCCTGCGACTGGCGGCCAGGGATCTCGACCGCCGCTTGATCAACCAGTTTGGCGATGTCCTGTTTCAAGCCACCAATATTAAAGAGTTGCGCTATCTCATCGGGCCTCAATTGGCTGAAGTCATCTCTCCCGCCATTGCCTCCTTTTTTTCCGTCGAAACCGACCCGTCGGCCTTGCACGGGATGACGGAGAGGAAAAAGCAGGACTTGAAAGACGTTATCGTCTATCCCCCCGGCATTGATGATGGCAGAAAAGATTGTTTTCAAAAGGAGTTCGCCGAACATGCTGCGTGGACCAACGGTTCCGAGGATGTGATGCGAACACTTTTTCACACGCAGAGCATGGTGTTGGAGCGTCCACTGCGCAATCTTGTCGGTCATCAAGCCCACATGCGCCTTGATTTTGGTGTCTCCTTTGACTTTCTTCAAGCACAGGTGCAGCAACGGCACCCCCAGGTTTCATTGGCTTGCATCCATGCGTCTTTGGATCGACTGGTGGATGATGGCGTCGCTGTGCCCCGTTTCATGCCAATACCAAATCGGGATGGCACATGGCATCGGCTGTTCCGGGTGGGGGAAGGCCCCACGGAGAAAGATTGTTACGCCGTGCGTCTCGTTTTCAAAGAACTACGCAAGGCCCTGAAGGAACATGCCGACAAAAAGCTTGAAGATCTTGGTCGTGCGGGTAAGACAGAAAGCACCCAGGTTGATCGCTTAAAATCCTTCCAGAGCGGTCACATTCCGTCACTTTTGTTTGAGAAATTCTGTGTCTGTGCTTTTGATCTCATGGCGGACTGGGATCCACGGTTGAGTCCCTTCCGCGGTTTGAAGATCACACGCAGTTTCCACCTCTATGGTGCTCGCGCCGACATCATCGTCGATCACAACCAACGCATCTTTCTCAACGATTGGGCGCGTGCGCGCAACCTAATCAGGGTGGCCAGTACGGAAGAAAAAGACTCCCCCATGACTGGACTGGTGCTTAATGACAACCTGGATGCCATTTATCCCGATGATCACTGCCCCTGGCGTACTCTTGGAAATGGGACGCTCAAGGATGGCCTGGAAGATCTGGCGGAAAGCTTCGCCCGTTTTACCGAAAACAGGGATGACCAGCCCAGCATGACGGACCTCACCGTCTCCATAACCTCCACAGCAAAAACGGAGGATTATTTTCAGGCCATCCAAGCAGAACTGGATCTTTGGCTCCATGATCACCGCGTTAATTTTTTTCGCATCCTTGATGCCTTGGCCGGTCTGCTGATGGATGAACACAGAAATGAAAAGGAATTTGAGCGTCTTAATAAACTCTTAGCCCAAACCGCCAATTTCTGTGCCCAAGCCCGCAAGAAAACCGAACTTTTCCACGATCGCAAGCGCATTGTTCAACACCTACGGACCATCACCGATGAGGAGCGCACCTGGAAACGGCAGTGGCGGACAGGTCTCGATGAACTCGAACACGCTATTGCGCACGGGTCAAAAAAACATGAACAGGTCAAGTATATCTTTGACACCATCAGCATCGCTGGCAAGGCAACCAGCCTTTTACGTGATCTACTGAGTTCCGTCTGGTCTGGATCCGAGTCGGCAGCGGCGCATTCTGGCAAGGGTAATAAATCCCCTGGTGGTCATCCCCTTTTGCCTTCGGAGAGCCTGCAAAGGCTGATCGATACGATTGAAGCAGCGATCTCCAGCAACAACGTCCTCGCCATGCTGATAAACAATGTGAAAGTGGGCAATCGCCAAAGGAGTAGATACTCCTCGCTGTTGGAAGCACTCACACGGGCCAAGGGATCCATCATCGACAGCGCAGATGGCTTTAAAAATAACTACACCCTTCTCCGCCCCCTGCTTATCAATCTGGCGGAAAACGGACAACAGGTGTTGCGTATCTATGGTTCGGACATTTTCCTCGATCCTCCCAAGCTCCTTTCCGGGGAATTTTTTGTTCTCAAGTGGGATGTTTGCAACTCCAGCAGCCTTGAAGATCGCACCCTGTTAAATCATGAGACCGCCAGTGCCAACCACAAGATCAGTAACAGCTTTAAACAAGCCAGTATTGAAGTTTTGGCCTTTAAGGAAACCAGTTACGATGATGGCAATGTCCTGGTAGCGCGGAATTTCCAAGATATTCTGTCCGCCTTTCAAATTTTGGCAGAGAGCTATACATGCCGGACTATCCGCGCTGGCTGCGAAGCCAACATCCAGGGGACACTCAGCCACCATGAAAAGTCAAAATCCTTAAGCGGTAAAGCCTTTGAATTTGCCGCCCGTATCATGGATTATTATCGGGAAGAGGAGAAACGTGACCAAGAACCCGATGCACATTTTCTCCTCTGCGGTGAGTTTGCCAAACGTCTCGCCGCAAAGAGCAAGGTCTGGCCGACAGCAGATAACCAACTGTGGCAAACGGAACTCCTGGACAATGCCTTCACACCCCGTGTCGGCGATCCATTCCCGATTGAAGTTTTTCAGGTGCAACGCAAATAATACCAGGAAATTCAAAAAACAGCCTTGAAACCGTCCTGAGATTAGGGCTGTTGACATGCGATCATTGGTTGGTACCCCCTGGAAAGGATAGGGCCGGTGTGCAATAATCGGGACCAACACAGTCAGGTGTCCGCGACCATCCATCAATATCGCGGAAGAATCGGGAAACCGGTGTCATTCCGGTACGTGCCCAACGCCGTGACGGGGACTGTTCAGACAAAAACCACTGGTACCCAACTGGGAAGGGGTCTGAATGGGGCGATCCTCAGTCGGAAGACCGGCCTGACTGCTCCCATCAATCCACCTGGTCTCGTGGATTTGAGCGTTTTCCAACCCAAGGGGAATTTTAAGTGGAAAACAGATCAACGACCCATCAAAATGACGTTCATTTCACCCCAGCCGACCGCAACAGCCTCTATAAAACCATCTTCAACCGGCGCGACGTGCGCGGACAATTCAAACCCGATCCCATCCCCGATGCCACCTTAAGCCGCATCCTTCTGGCGGCACACCATGCCCCTTCCGTCGGATTCATGCAACCCTGGGATTTTATCATCGTCACCGACCCAAACGTCAAACGTGCCGTCCACACTGGTTTCCAGCAAGCCCACGCCGAAGCCGCCGCCATGTTCACAGGGGAAAAACAAAAAGTCTACCGCACCCTCAAACTGGAAGGGATCATGGAAGCACCGGTCAATATCTGCGTCACCTGCGACCGCGATCGGACCGGACCCGTCGTCATCGGTCGTACCGCCGATAAGGCCATGGATCTTTACAGCAGTGTCTGCGCCGTGCAAAACCTCTGGCTAGCCGCCCGCTCCGAAGGGTTGGGAGTCGGGTGGGTCAGCATCATCCACCCAGAGGTGTTACGCCATGCCCTGGGAATCCCAGATCCCATCGTCCCCATCGCCTATCTATGCATCGGCACCGTCTCCCACTTCCTGGCCAAACCAGAACTGGAAACGGCCAATTGGCTCCCCCGCCTGCCGCTGGACGAACTGATCCATGGCAACCAATGGGGTGATAAACATAATCCCGCATGTGCCGCCTTGAAGGAGACCATCCGCAAGGATAGCGAACAAAATCGCCAGGGGATTCTCCCTTGTTCCACCCTGGAATAACGTCGAGCCAGGAATAACCTTGAGAGAAACCTGACATGAATCATCTCGATGCATCATCCCCCTTTCATCCTGACAACCACGATGCCTACCACCGCTGGAAGGAGGAGAAACTCCATCATTATCCCACCACCCTCGCCGACCTGGTTGTACCAATCGCCGATCCCTTCTCCCTAACCCGTGGAGAGAAAGAACAACTCGTGACACTGTGCGCCAAAACCAATATGGCCCTCTATTCTATTCCAACACCTCAAAAAATAGCGGAACAAAAACATATTCTCCCCGCCATCATGGAACAACTCGGAGTCCGCGACCTTGACCATAACCTGGGTGCCGGGGCCGATGGTCTTTCGGCCCTTTCGCCCGGAGGCTCCGCCTATTCCCGATTTGCCGAATACGTCCCCTATCGGCAAGCCCCCATCGGCTGGCATACCGATGGCTATTATCACCCTTGGGACCATCAAATCCACACCCTGTCCCTCTATTGTGAACGACCGGCTGACCATGGGGGTGAAAATGAGTTATGGGATCATGAACTCGCCTACATCCGACTGCGCGAGGAACATCCCGATTGCATACGCACACTCATGCAAAATGATGTTATGACCATCCCCCCGCGCTCAGAAGATGGGCAAATCGCACGACCTGAACGCATGGGTCCGGTTTTCTCCGTTCATCCACAGAACGGTCGTTTGCACATGCGGTTTACCAATCGCACCATCAGTATCCGCTGGCGACCCGATGCGGCGACCGAAAAGGCCGTCACCGCGTTGAAACATATTCTGCAAGCACCCACACCCCATCTGTTCCGGGGTAAACTGGCTGCGGGATGGGGATTGATCAGCAACAATGTCCTCCATACCCGCGAAGCGTTCCACGACAACCCGGGTGGCGCAAAAAGGATCCTCTATCGCGCCCGTTATTTTGATTGCCTGCCATAGGACGCTTGCAAGGCCGGAGGGGGTGATCCCCTCCGGCCATCATGATGAATTGCCTATTCTATCATGGGTAATTTTATTGTTCCAAGATGCGAAAATAGCGTTTCACTTTCATAAATTTTTCCGCTAGAGTGTTGCCATAGGGGTTAGCAAAAACCGGGGACACTCATCAAACAGGGGGTAAACCGTGATTCCTTGGATCCAAGGAAAATCGCGGGCGGCGAGTTATGAAAATGATGGAATTATTTGAACGGCTGAACAACGAGCATTTTGATATTATTGATAAATACTGGTCCGCCTTCTCTTTTGGACTCTCCTCAAGGGAAGGGCAGCAGATCCTGGGAAGGGCCAGAAACGCCTTCACCAGTCATATTTTCCGCGAAGAAGATGAACTGTGCCAAATCCTTCTGGCCGCCGCCGAACGCAACGTTCAAATTGCAACCGAGTTGGCCCGAATTAACACCGATGCCCTCGCCCTTTCCAAGTTGATCATCGATTGCTTCAGTGAAATCATGGCCTCTTATAATGCGGAAACGCGCTATTATTACCGCGAGATCATGTATTCCATCCTCAATCGTATCACCCTGGATGAACAATCCCTGTTGACCAAATACGCCAATCTCCTCAGCCAATTCACGAAAACGTCACACTGATCCCCCTGCGCAAAAAAAATCCCAGGGAATTGATTTCCCCGGGATTTTTTTGTCTCAAACCACAGCCGTATTACGGTGTCAGGGTAATACTCCCCGTATTAAATGTGATACCGCTGATCTTTCCTGGGAGATAATGTCCCAAATCCAACCCCGTCCCGGAAGTTGGCACGGTTGCGGAACTCCTGACCGTGGCATGGGACGCACCCGATGCCGGAACAATCTGTTGGTTGTGTGGGGTCCATCCACCCGTCGTTGCCATCTGCTCATAAACGGAACTGGTCGAACCGACTACTGCGGTAACCACATGCTTGGGAATGGGATCACCCAGGAAAAAGACCATGCTGCCATCATCCTTAAGACTGGTCAGGACGCCATTGTAACTGGCAATCAGGGTATCCAAGGCGATGGAATAGGGGGTGGATGGGGTCAAGAAGTCCGGCAACATTTTAAGATGCAAGACTTCCAGTTTGGAACTGGCATTGTTATAGGTGATGGTCGTCCCCGTCACGCTGGGGACAACGGTTAAGCGAAGATCAAAGGTATAACCCGACCCATAGGGTGAAATCGTATCCACCAAACTTTTGAAACTACTCTGCACCGACGTTGGCAATCGTGCATACAGGGTGGTCAACGCCTTGACCCGCATCGTCACCTGAATCTGCGGCGCGTTGGTCACCGTCACCCCCATCATGTCAATGATGGTGCCAATATTCTCCAACCCCGATGTACTCCCCCACAACTGTTGATTCAGCTTGGCAAGAATCATGGTTCGCAGATTGTCTTCGGTCAGGGTGACCGAGGTGGGTGTCGCTCCGAGCAAATTGGAAATCGCCGAATTGACCAAAGTTTTGGCGTTGCTGGTCAGCGTGGCAACGGCATTTGCATCGCCCACCGTCGTCATGTTACCGCTGGTAAAGGGTGCCGCAACCACTGTAATGCTGAATGTTTTATCAAACGTGGCCGACCCACCATCAGTCACCCGCACCGTAACCGAATAGACACCAGTACTCAGAGCAGCATTATTCACCACCAGATCGCCCGCAATGTTCACCGAGATATCTTTGCCATTGGCCACGGCGAAGTTCGTCCCCCCTGAGGTGATCGTGTAAGTATAGGTATCTGTAGTCAAATCGGGATCGGTGGTCGTCATGGAACCAATCACAGTACCCACGGGAGACGCGGCATATGCGCCTAAATTATTGAGGGCAATATCGCTCGGAGTATCATTGGTTTTCGTCACGTTCACCGAACTGGTCACCGTGGAACTACTGGCGTTGACGGCACCGACATCGGTGACCTGCCAGGTGATCGTTCGTGTCACTACATCCGGGGCATCACTAGTGTTGGTGTACTTGACGTTAGCAAACGCCGTCATATAGTCCGCCAGAGTCGCTGTCTGGCCCGCAGTGGTGGTCAACGTAAGAACGCCCGTAGCTGCATTCCAGACCCCCGCATTAATATTGGTACCATTGCCCGCATAGGACAAAGCGTCCTGGATATTGCTGCCAACATCGGTCCCTTTATAATTGGTGCTGATCGTCACCGTCGCCCCGGCGATGGTGCTGCCTTCCACATCAGTAATCGTTATGGAGGTATCGATAACATCAGAATGGTTCTCCGAGGGGGAGTCCTCGGTATAAGCTAATGTCGTGCCGCCACCCGCCAACACCGGCGCATCGTTGACCGCGACTACCGCCAACGAACTTGTCTTCGCAACACTGGTAGCGGTTCCGCCATCAGCATCAGTCACCGTCCAAGTCAAGGTACGAGTACCATCACCCGGATCCTGACTGGTATTGCTGTAAGTTATGGACCGCAACGCCGTTTGATAGTTTGCCAGGGTCGTCGGTCCAGTCAAGGTCATGGTCAACGTGGGGGCATCCCAATCTCCAGTAATGCCGTTCTGGGTGGTGAAATACAACGTATCCGACGGACCAACCCCTGTCGTCGCGGGAACCCCGGAAATGACGACCGTAGCCCCCTGAATCTGACTGTTCTCCGAGTCGGTGATGGTAAATTGCGAACTGGGATCAATGGAAAGGGTCGTAGACACATCCTCGGTATAGGTAATAGCGGCAGTCGGAGCCGTCAATACAGGCGCATCATTGACCGCGACTACCGTTAACGAACTCGTCTTTGCAACACTCGTTGAGGTTCCGCCATCGACATCAGTCACCGTCCAAGTCAAGGTACGAATGCCATCACCCGGATCCTGACTGGTATTGCTATAAGTTATGGACCGCAACGCCGTTTGATAGTTTGCCCGGGTCGCCGTTCCGGTCAAGGTCATGGTCAACGTGGGGGCATCCCAAGTTCCAGTAATGCCGTTCTGGTTGGTAAAAATCAACGTATCCGACGAACCATCCCCTGTAGTCGCAGGAACCCCGGAAATAACGACCGTAGCACCCTGAATCTGACTGTTCTCCGAGTCGGTGATGGTAAATTGCGAACTGGGATCAATGGAAAGGGTCGTAGACACATCCTCGGTATAGGTGATAGCGGCAGTCGGAGCCGTCAACACAGGCGGATCGTTAACCGCAACAACGGTCAACAAACTCGTCACCGCCGTACTGGTGGCCGATCCGCCATCGGCATCGGTCACCGTCCAGGTCAAGGTCCGGGTGCCTGCCCCCGGATCCTGACTCTCGTTGCTGTAGGTAATGGAACGCAAAGCCGTCTGATAGTTGTCCAGAGTAGTTGTGCCGGTCAAGGTCATGGTCAAAGTAGCGGCGTTCCAGGTTCCTGTGATGCCGTTCTGGGGGTTAAGAGCAAGAATCAACGTATCCGATGGGCCATCTCCTGTCGTCGCAGGAACCCCGGAAATAACGACCGTCGCCCCCTGAATCTGACTGTTTTCCAAATCACTGATAGCAAACTGGGAACTGGGGTAGATGGGAAGATTCTTAGAAACACTATCCTCGGTATAGGTGGTCTCATCCTCCGTGTAGGTAATGGTTGTGGTCGGAGCGTTCAATACCGGCGGATCGTTAACCGCCACCACTGTGATCGAAGCGGTGGCGGTGGTGCTTGCCAAGGGTTCCATATCAGAGACGGTAAAACTGACCTTCCGCGTACCTGCGGTCGGATTATCATTCAAGTTATCGGTACCGGCGTAGTAGTTCGCATAGGTCACCGAAGCCAGAGCCGTCTGAAACTGGGCAACCGTTGCACCGACACCGGTCAATGTCAGAATTTTCGTGGTGTCATTCCATGACCCTGTAATCGTGTCACTATTGATGTAAGCGAGACGATCCTCTGGGTAAACCGTGGTACCATTACTCCCGGTTATCTTGATTGTCGCTGACGATGCATTGAGATTATCAACATCGGTCACAGTAATCGCACTGTGAACAACCGTTGCAGCGGCGTTTTCGGTATAGGTCATTGTCCCCCCAGAAACAATCGCCGGGGCATCATTCACCGCTACAACCGTCAACTGACTCGTCACCGCAGCACTGGTGGCCAATCCGCCGCTGGCATCGGTCACCGTCCAGGTCAACGTCCGGGTGCCAGCTCCGGGATCCTGACTGGTGTTGCTGTAAGTGATGGAACGCAAAGCGGTCTGATAGTTCGCCAGCGTCGTCGTACCGGTCAACGTCATGGTCAACGTCGCCGCGTTCCAGGTTCCCGTGATGCCGTTCTGAGTGGTAAAATACAACGTATCCGACGGACCAACCCCTTCGGTCGCAGGAACGCCAGACAAAACAACGGTCGCCCCCTGCATCTTACTGTCGGGGTCGCTGATGGTAAATTCCGAATCGGGATCAATAGATACCGCAGTCGAAACATCTTCAGTATAGGTGATGGCAGCGGTCGGAGCGGTCAACTCCGGGGTATCATTGACCGCAGCAACCGTCAACGAACTCATTTTGGCAACACTGCTCGCAGTTCCGCCACCGGTATCGGTCACCGTCCAGGTCAGCGTCCGGGTACCATCACCGGGATCCTGACTGGTGTTGCTGTAGGTGATGGAACGCAGTGCCGCCTGATAATTTGCCACGGTCGTCGTACCCGTCAGCGTCATGGTCAAGGTCGCGGCGTTCCAAGTGCCGGTGATGCCGTTCTGGGCGGTAAAAATCAACGTATCCGATGGACCAACCCCCACGGTCGTGGGAACCCCGGAGATCACCACGGTCGCCCCTTGAATCTGGTTGGATTCCGCATCCGTGAGCGTCAATTGCGCACCGGGATCGACAGAAACCGTGGGCGAATCATCTTCGGTATACGTGATGGCGATGGTCGGAGCGGTCAACACCGGCGGATCGTTGGCCACCGTCATGTTCACCGTACTGGTGACCACCGCCGAACTCGCCGTCCCATCACTGACGGTCGTGGAAATAATCCGCACCGCAGTCGATGGATAATCACCTTGATGATAATAGGTGATGGACTTGAGTGCGGTGACATAGGACGCCTTGGTCGCACTCCCCGTCAAAGTCAGAACCCCCGTCGTCGCATTCCAGGAGCCGGTGATACTACCAGTCGCGGTGAACGCCAGAATATCGGCCCCATTAGCATCGTTCTGATAGCCACTGGAGATCGTCACCGTCGCCCCAGTCATGGAGGCATTGTCAATATCGGTGATGGTAAACGTGGTATCAAACGGCGTCGCGGCCTGATTCTCGGTATAGTTCAATACCCCCCCCGCCGTCGTGATGGGTGCATCATTCACCCCGGTCACGGAAACCACCGCCGTCGTTTTGAGCAACCCCACACCCGTGGCAGAGGCCGATGTCGCACCCGTCACATCAAACCCAAACGTGTTGGCCGCCCCATCGGAATTCAGATCCGCCGACGGCGTAAACTTCAGTCCCGCCGCCCCTTCCGCCACCGTAATAAATTCCCCTTCCTCAATGGCGGTCGCACTCTCTTTTTTAAAGACTTTACCGTTGACGATATTGGCAATCCGATAATGGGTCACCTCGTCACCATCAACACTGTTGCGGCTGATCACCAATCCCGATGTCGTCTGCACATCTTCGGTGGTCGTCGCCGCCGTGACAACGGGTTTATCCGCAACGGGGCGGACAGTCACCTTGAAGGTGGTTTTTGCCGTCAAAGGGGGGCTGGCACTGTCGGACAGCGTCAGCGTGATTGTCGATTCGCCAAAACGATCCGCCACCGGCGTCAGGACGATGGTCCGGTCGGTCTCGGTCCCGGCGATGACAATATTGTCCGCCGGAATCAGATCGGTGTTGGAAGAGACCCCCTTCACCGTCAATTCACCTGTTTTGTTATCCCCATCGCTCACCTGAAAAGTCAGGGTATTGGTCGCTTTATCCTCATCGATGGTCACATTGGCGATGGGGGTAATGACAGGATCATCGTTGACCGGCACCACCACAATGGCCACCGTCCCCGAAGCGGGTGTCGATGCTCCAGAACCGATGTTCCCCTGGTCATCCAACGTCACCGTCAGCGTATCCGATCCAAAATAATTGGCATCCCCCTGATAATTCAGCTTTCCAAGCTCCCGGCGAATGGTGGCCAACGTATCGGTGATCGCCAAGGATCGGACGGCATTGCCATGGTCGGGACTGAGCGAAAGCGTCCCCTTGACGACGGAAAGGGTCAACTTGAGGGTCTGCGTGCTGGTCGATGTCAAATCGGGATCGTCCACGACAATATCGGACAATGCCTTGACCGTATCCTCCAAAACACTGACAGACGCGGGGAGAACCAAAGTAGGAGGCTCGTTCAGGTTGACCACTTCAATGGTGACCTTGGCCGGAATCTGCCCAGTCAGCGTCGCCGCCGGTCCCCCATCCTTGGCGATCACCTCCAGGGTGAAGACAGGATCTTTTTCATAGTCCAGCTTGGCATCCTTGTTGACCGCAATCTCACCCGTCGCGGCGTTGATCGCAAACACGTTACCCGTATTACCCTTGGAGATTTCATAGGTGATCACCTCATTCTCGATGTCGGTAGCAACCACCGCACCCACCACAAAACCGGTCCCCTTATTCTCATCCACGGTAAACTTAAGATCCGTCTTGGTAAACACCGGCGCATCATTAACCGGCTTGACCGTAATCGTCACCGTCCCCTTGGCCGTCAACGGACCTCCCGAACCCAGATAGTTTAAATCATCGACCCCCACCGTAACCCCGTCCTGACCATTAAAATCCTTCTCCGGGGCATAGGTGACCTTGGCCAACGCCGCGTTCAACGCCACCAAAGTGCCTTTGAGGGTCAAGGATTTCGACCCGGAAGAACCACCGGAAATCGTGGCACCCGATAAGTCCGTCAGGTTTAAAATCCCCTTGGTGGCATCCAACTTGACCGAAATCTCCCCAGGTGCCGCCGCAGTCCCCCCATCCGGGACCGCAAAATCGGGATCGGCAATGACAATACCCGTCAACGGCAGCGGACTCTCCTCGTCCACACTCAATCCCCCCGGCAGGGTAACCGTCGGGGCCTCATTGACATTGCCCACATTGATGGTAATGGACGCCGTAATGGTCGTGATCTTCTTATCCTTGGTATTGTCGGGGACATTATCGGTCACCGTCGCGGTCAGAAGATAAGAGTTCAACTTTTCAAAATCCAGGGGAGCCACTGCGGTAATCACCCCGGTCGCGGCATCCACCGTAAAAACATCGCTGGGGGTCAGGGTATAGACTAAGGTATTGCCCTTGTCGGGATCACTCGCCGCCAACGTCCCAACGATTGTACTCGCAGGTTTGTTTTCATCGATCGTAAATTTCTGCGCCACCATCACCGGCGGTTTGTTAAATGTAACCGGTGTCGGATTGAACGTTGATTTGGTGTCATTGGTGCTACTCGTCGAAGCAGCCGGGGTCGATGCCGCCGAGCCACTACTGCTGGCCCCTTTGGCCGCTTCGGCAAAAATACTGGCAGGATCTGTTTTCGTCGTCGAAGCAGCGGTGTCACTCTTGACAGGAGGCGGTGTATCGGCCCCTTTATCGCCCTCGCTTCCAGAGCCACTCACATCACTTTTGGTCTCACCCTCAGCATCGCCGGCAGCATCCCCTCCCGCTTCCCCTTCCGCCGCGCTGTCACCGGGTCCAGCCTGACCATCTACCTTGTCGCCCCCCTGGGTTGTTTCCGCAGGCTTGGCATCCGGCCCGGCACCAGAATCTGCGGGAGCCGTTGGTTTGTCGGCGTCTTTAGATGATGGAGATGGTGCTTTCTGATCACCCTCCCCTTGGGGCTTGGGGGTACTTTCCTTGGCGGTCTCCCCAGCCTTTTTCGCTTTGTCATAATCCTCCACACCCAATGCCTTGGCCTTCTCCTTCCGCTCTTCCTTGACCTCCTTGGCCTTTTCTCCAATAACCTCCTGGAGGCTCTTACCCTCGGCAACCGCCTTGGCCACATCCTTGGAGAACTCCTCCGCTTTGCTCGTGGTTTTCTCCAACGCCTTTTCCGACGCCTTTTCATCCACTTCGGAACTGGTGGCCGCCTCTATATCCAGTGCCTTGCTCTCCAAAGCCGCTTTCTTATCGTTCAATTCCGCCAATTTGGCCGTGTCACCACTTGCCTCAGCCGCCTTGATCTCCTCCTCCACCTTCCCAATCTGTTTTTCCGACTCCAACGCCGCCTCAACCTTGGCTTCGGTCTCCTGCATCAAGCTGTCTTCAGCCGTCTCCACCATCTTATCCAGTGCCTCTGGAGATTCCTCCAACAGTTTTTGCGCCTCCTCGACACTGGCCGCAGCACCGCTGTCCACCAAAGATTGGGCAACCTTTTTCGCCAACGCCTGCAATGCCTGGGGAGGCAGTTTCCGCACCACCGTACTGGTGTGCGCCTCCTTCAACTTCTCCACGGGGGCCGGGGCCACCACCGGCGGCTTACCCTTGGCGGCAGACAACATTTGATTCTTCTTGACCGTCTCCGGTTCCCGACCAAGATCCGCCGCCTCCGCATCGGAAATGAGTGCTGCAAAAAACGCAATTTCACCCGAAGAAGAGTCCAAATCGCTCGTGGAGACCTCCTCCATCCAAACCAACACCTCATCCTTCAGCGAAACAACCTCGATCTCCTGACCGCCACCCGCTCCCTTCAAGCTGATGTAACCCTCGGTCCCACGCACACCCATGGTGGCCACCGGCGTCACCAAGTGGAACGGTTTGGATTTAAGCTTGCCCAATCGCCCCGAAGCAAACTTGGCCACCCCCTTGTTCAGCTTCACCTCACCCTTGTTCCCCGCATCCTCACCGACCGTGCCATCCGGTTTAACCTTGAATGCGTATTCCTGAACCAAAAACTCGCTATCCTCGCCCAAAGCGATCACAGCATCGTCTTTCATTTTGAGGATGACACGCGCCTTGGCCCCGGTGACGATCCGATCCCCCTGAAAAATGGGTGAGCCATCTTCCAATACCCGTTTTTCCTTCTCAAAATCGGCAAAGGCCATCCCTTTGAGCTGCGTAACCGATCCCACCGGCTCTCGTTGCGGTGCCGTTTGTTCCGGTTTGGTTTCAGCCCCTTGGGTTTCGGCCTGTTTTTGCCGTTGCGGCAGCTTGTCACGATCCAGGGAGATCCCTTTGCGCTCCACCGTACTCGGTGGTGCCATCAGCAAAAACACACCCGCCGCAGCGATGCCAAGAATAAGAAGGATTGCAATAAGCCATTTGTTTTGCAGGATTTTGAGCATTGCCGGATACCTTTGACGATCATGGCAAAGAGGCCGGTCACCATCAAACCACCGATGGTCCGGTTATCCCCATTCTGGATACCATTATACCTAAATATCCTGAAAATACTACGATTATTCAGTAAAATATCGTAACCGCACAAGCCTTTTGTCAGACATGAAAAAAATAGCTAAAGAGACGGCATCACTGATTTTTCCTGACCACACCCCAGGTAAAAAAAAGATCCCGGCAGTGAAATCATTCAATACCGGGATCCAATCGTCTCTTATTGTAACAAACGCCCCCGCACCCACAACCCTGTCACTTGGCCGTCAATTTCGCCTGAATCCCCGTCAAACTGGAAATCCGTTCTTTTGCTTGGTTGGCCTCTTCCCGATTGTTATAAGGACCGGAACGGACCCGCTGATAGGGCGTTCCCGCCACCATCGCTTGCTCCCGGGAAATCGGCAAACCAATCGCATTGACCTGCGCCTGAACATTGTCCGCCAATACCTGCTGCCGAAATGAACCCAGTTCCAGATAAACATTCCCCTGGGAAGCACCACCCGCCCTTCCCGACCCCTGATTCATGGCCGAGGGGCCGCCGTAGGATTGCCGGTCGCTGGTATCCATGGGTAACGAAAAAGAATCATCCTCAACCTCTGGCGGCAACGCCGGTTGCGCGGGCGGCGGCGCAATATGGGTCTCGGCGTTCTGGGTCAAACCCGCCGGATTGCCAGCCGCAGCCGCCGGAGGATGGGAAGGGGCAGCCCCCCCCACATTGACCACCCCCCCAGGGGCAGTAAAGTCCAGATACGATCCACCCGGAGCCAACGCCGCCGCAGGTGCTGGAACCTCGTTTTGCGTCCCCGCCGGATCAAGGGGAGGAACAACCTCATCCCCCTTGCCCCCCGGAGTTGTCCCGGTTTCGGGTAACGCGCCATCCTTGGCCGGAGCCGGTTTCGCCGGTGGTTTCGCCGCAGGTTTGACCACCTGCACCGTTGACTGGGGCTTTCTCCCCTCCTGCCCACTCAAATCCCTCGGTTTCCCCTGACTCATCACCACCGGCCTCAGGAAAATCACCAATTCGGTCTTTCTTGTTGTCCGCGCCTGATTGCCGAACAAAAATCCCAATCCCGGCAATCGTCCCAGCACCGGAATACCATTCGTCTTTTCCGAAGACTCATCCTGCATCAAACCACCCATCACCGCCACCTGCCCAGAATGAACCCGCATCATGGTCTCCATCTCTTTGACCTCGATCTCAGGAATCTTGCTGATGACCGCCTCTTCCAAACCCGTGGTCAACGTATTCCTCTGCAAGGCGGGGTTGGGATCATTTTTCCAATTGTAAATCCGTGAAATGGTCGGACGCACATTAAGGCTGACAATATCCTTGTCCGATATCTGTGGCGTCACCGACATGATCAAACCCACCGGAACCGTATGAATCTTGGTGTTGAACACCGGAATCTGCGCCGTGGCCGTGGACGCCGTCGTCGTCGAGGAAGTCGCCGGCGTCGTCGTGCTGGACTCCATCGTAAAAAACACCTCGTTCTTGACAACCTTGAGCAAGGCAGGCTGATTGTTCAGTGCCATAATCTTGGGCGATGACAATACCTTGGTCGTCCCAAAAGCCTCCAAAGCCTTCAAAGCCGCCGTGACGGTCGCCCCATCGGCACCACCATTGCGCTGAATGGTGAAAAAATCCAACGGCGCATTGACCGGATTCATCTGCGAAAACACACCCTTCACCGCAATACCCGCCGGATTGAACGCCTTGTTCCAGTCCACACCCTCCTGGAAACCATCGCTCAACTCCACCTCAACCACCGTGGACTCGATCAATACTTGGCGATGCACATTGTCCAGCACCGTATCGAGATACCGTTGAATCCGCTCATGTTGCGTCGATGTCGCATAGACCGAGATAATCCCCGCCTCAGGATTGATGGCCACAATCCCCACCCCATCGCTCCCGACCACCGACATATTGCTCCCCTCCGCAGCCCCAGCACCCCCATCCGGCGGGACAATGGCATTCAAACCCCCATCACCCGCTGCCGGAATCACACCCGAAGATGCCGCCGATAAACCAGGCACGGCAGTCGCTCCCATTTCGGTCGTTCCACCCGTCCTCTCGTTTCCGATGATGGATTGAATGTTCTGGGTCAACACGTACCAAAAACGGTTGCTCGATTGGGTGGAAATGCTGGTAGAAGATTGATTGGCATCCGATTCCGTCATGTCGGGATTGGCCAGAGTCGAGGTAGACAGTTGTGTGGATACTTTGTTGCCACTCACCGCATCCCGCCGAAGATTGATATAGTCCACCTGATAAATCTTCAAATAGGGCCGATCCGGTGAAACGATGACGGTTTCTCCGTCAATTTCATAGCGTATCCCCACTTGCTTAGCCACCCGGTCAAGAATCTGTGGCAACGTCTGGTCAATGGCACTCAACGTCACCCGTCCGGTAATCCCTGGATAAACGTCAATATTTTTATTCGCATCCCGCGCCAGGGCAAACAACAGATCGCGCACCGGCATTTCAGTGACGGTAATGGTATAAACCTCGTTGTGACTCCCCGGCTCCACCCCGTCTTTAGCCGCGACGACCTCTTCCGGCGCAATATCGGCCCCCGCCGTAATATGGACCGGCGGGTCGGTAGGACGCAGAAAATGGGATTTGGATGACTTGATATCGGTGGATTGACACGAAGCAATCAACACCCCACCCAAAAGTACCCCCAAAAGCCATCCGCCTCGGTAACGCCCTTTCCAAGCGGAGGGGGTCATCAGGTATTTCAAGACTTGAATAGGCATCATGATTTTATCCCAATCGTCTGTATGCCACCTCACCCAAAACGGAAAAACGTCCCTGTGAGGCCACGATCAACGATGGGTCTACAAGCAGATTTCAAGCCAAAGTCTATTATGGAACCAATAAAAAACTACTACGGAAAACTACGGCGGGAAAGTGTCGCTTCACTCTTTAAGAAAAATTGTCCTTGCAATGGGGTCCATCTCACAGTTCAACCAGGATTTCGACTTGTTTCTTATGGCCAAAAGACTATCATGGACTCCTGATCAATGCGCAACTTTTCTAAAATTGAAGGGTCATCGCATTTCAAGGAGGGCCAACAAAAATGAAACAACGCCAGTTGATCAGCTTCGACTGGGCCTTAAAACGCCTGCTGCG
>JADGCQ010000067.1 GCA_015228925.1 Magnetococcales bacterium
CCTCCCTTGCGCTGCAAAAGGATGATGTCCGCCTTTGGCGGCTGCGAGAGGACTGGAACTTCTGTGCGGACCTCGATGCCCACCGGCTCCAACAGTTCTTTGAGTGTGGCACCAACCAGACAGTGCCAGCAGGTGCGGGTTGTGGAACTACCCAATCGGTTGCCCTCCCTCTCCTGAGTGGAGCCATACCATTTATCTTCCGTCAATTTTGCGATTTCGGCAAGGAAAACCAGTCTATTGGCTCCCAACCCATCACACCGATGCCACCCTGGAGGAAACCCCTTCACGGCAGCCCGATGGATGCCGCATCCAAATTGTCGGTAACCACACAATCGCGCCATCCTTGTCGCATTTGCCACACCTTTTTCATGGTATGAGTGAACACATTTTTTTATCTTTATTCAGTCACTTACATACATAATTCCGGCATGGCACAACATCTGCGCTATGGATAGGTAACGTATCAATAGGGTCCGTGACAAACAACACGGTATTCGTTTCTCGAAGGAGGTATATCTCAATGGCTCTTCGTCAATGTGCGATCTACGGAAAAGGCGGTATCGGTAAATCGACGACTACCCAAAATATGGTGGCCGGTCTGGCGGAAGCCGGAAACAAGGTCATGATCGTCGGATGCGATCCCAAAGCGGATTCCACCCGTTTGATTCTTCATTCCAAGGCGCAGAATACCATCATGCAGATGGCCGCCGACGCTGGGTCGGTGGAAGATCTGGAGTTGGAGGATGTGTTGAAGAAAGGGTATGGCGGCATTAAATGTGTTGAATCCGGTGGACCGGAACCGGGTGTCGGCTGTGCGGGTCGCGGGGTGATCACCGCCATCAACTTTTTGGAAGAGGAAGGGGCTTACGAAGAGGATCTGGACTTTGTGTTCTACGACGTGCTGGGGGATGTGGTCTGCGGTGGATTTGCCATGCCCATCCGGCAAAACAAGGCCCAGGAGATTTATATCGTGGTCTCCGGTGAAATGATGGCCATGTATGCCGCCAACAACATTTGCAAAGGTATTGTCAAATATGCCTCCTCTGGCAGTGTCCGTCTGGCGGGGTTGATCTGCAATTCCAGAAATACCGACCGTGAAGACGAACTGATCGAAGCCTTGGCGGCCAAACTGGGTACGCAGATGATCCATTTTATCCCTCGGGATAACGTGGTGCAACGTGCCGAAATTCGTCGCATGACGGTGATTGAATACGATCCCAAGTCCAAACAGGCGGATCAATATCGGGATCTTTCAAGAAAAATTCGGGATAACAAGAATATGGTTGTACCAACGCCGTTGACCATGGATGAATTGGAAGGGTTGATGATGGAATTTGGCATGTTGGAAGAGGAAGATGAAACCATCATTGGCCGCACCGCTGCACAAGAGGGTGTGGCAGCGTTTGCATAAGTTTATGCGATCGGGTGGACACCATTCCATGGAACATCACATCAAAGGAGCGAGGTCATGTCGGTTTTGACCCGTGAAGAGGCCCAAGGGCTGATTCAGAGAGTTTTGGAAGTTTATCCCGAAGAGGCGCGCGCCGAACGTAGCCAACATTTGATGGTCAGCGATCCCGCCACGGAGCAGGGTAGTTCGTGTATCACCTCCAACCGCAAATCCTTGCCGGGCGTCATGACCGCCCGGGGATGTGCCTACGCCGGATCCAAGGGGGTGGTTTGGGGACCGATCAAAGATATGATTCATCTCTCCCATGGGCCAGTGGGTTGCGGTCAGTATTCCCGGGCCGGTCGCCGTAATTATTATGTGGGTTACACGGGGGTGAACACCTTCGGTACCATGAACTTTACCTCCGATTTCCAGGAAAAGGACATTGTGTTTGGCGGCGACAAGAAGTTGGCCAAAATCTTGGAAGAGGTGGAAACCTTGTTCCCCTTGAGCAAAGGGATTTCCGTACAATCCGAATGCCCTGTGGGATTGATCGGTGATGACATCGAGGCGGTGGCGCGCAAAGGAACGGAAAAAATTGGAAAGCCGGTGGTTCCGGTGCGTTGCGAAGGGTTTCGCGGAGTATCCCAATCGTTGGGACACCATATTGCCAACGATACCATCCGCGATCACCTCTTGGACAGTGGGTTGGATGATGGGTTTGTCTCATCCCCCTACGATGTCGCCATCATCGGTGATTACAACATCGGTGGTGATGCATGGTCATCGCGCATTTTGCTGGAGGAGATGGGGTTGCGGGTGGTTGCGCAATGGTCTGGTGATGGCACCCTCGCCGAAATTAAACGGACTCCCAAGGTGAAGATCAACCTGCTCCACTGCTACCGGAGCATGAACTATATCTCCCGCCATATGGAGGCTAAATATGGCATTCCTTGGATGGAATACAACTTTTTTGGCCCCACCAAAATTGCCGCCTCCTTGCGGGCTATCGCCGAACATTTTGATGATAAAATCAAGGAGGGGGCGGAAAAGGTGATCGCCAAGTATCAACCCATGGTGGAGGCGATCAACGCCAAATATATCCCCCGTCTCCAGGGAAAACGGGTGATGCTCTATGTGGGGGGGCTGCGACCGCGCCATGTGGTGGGGGCCTATGAGGATTTGGGTATGGAGGTGGTGGGGACCGGGTATGAATTTGGCCATAATGATGATTATGACCGGACCACGAAAGAGTTGGGTAATACCACCCTGATCTACGATGATGTCAGTGAATTTGAACTGGAACAGTTTGTCTCCCGGATCAAACCAGACTTGATCGGTGCCGGCATCAAGGAAAAATATGTCTATCAAAAGATGGGCATCCCCTTTCGCCAGATGCACTCCTGGGATTACAGCGGTCCCTACCACGGTTATGATGGTTACGCCATTTTTGCCCGTGATATCGATATGACCGTGAACAATCCCTGCTGGAAGAAGATGAAGGCTCCCTGGAAAAGCTGACCATCCCTGGGGCACCGTTTTCCAATAACCCATCAGCCCGTTGTCCTCGGATTGGAGGCGCGGGACGTGAGGAATCGTCATGAGTCAATCGACCGAACAGATTAAGCCCTGTTATCCGCTGTTCATGGAACCGGAATACCGGGATCTTTTGGCACGCAAGGCCAGTGAATGCGAAGACAAACCCGACAAAGCCTTTTTGGAAGAAAAATTTCTGTGGACCACCTCCGAAGAGTATAAAACGTTGAATTTTCAGCGTGAGATGTTGACCGTCAACCCCGCCAAGGCGTGCCAACCTTTAGGCTCGCTGTTGTGTTCTCTGGGGTTCAAGGGGACTTTGCCCTATATCCACGGCTCCCAAGGGTGCATTGCCTATTTTCGCACCTACTTCAACCGCCATTTCAAAGAACCTGTCGCCTGCGTCAGTGACTCTATGACAGAAGATGCGGCGGTATTTGGTGGTCACAAAAACATGCATGCCGGATTACAAAACGCCTACGCGCTCTACAAACCGGAGATGATCGCCGTCTCTACGACCTGTATGGCGGAGGTCATCGGGGATGATTTGAATGCTTTTATTACCAACGCCAAGAAGGATGGGATGATTCCCGAAGACGTTCCGACACCGTTTGCCCATACCCCATCGTTTGTCGGCAGCCATGTCACTGGCTACGATGCCATGATGGAGGGGACGTTGCGCTATTTTACCGTCAACGACATGGCCGACAAAAAGGTTGGCAGCAATGGTAAATTGAACATCATCACTGGATTTGAGACCTATTTAGGCAACTATCGGGTGGTGCGGCGGATGTTAAATGAGATGGGGGTAGATCATGTTCTGCTTTCCGATCCCAGTGAGGTTTTGGATACCCCTGCGGATGGCGAATACCGCATGTATCAGGGGGGGACTTCCGTGGCGGAACTCAAAGATGCCCCCAACGCCATCGATACCTTGATGTTGCAACCTTTCGGCTTGAGCAAAACCCGCAAATACATGGAAGAGACCTGGGGTCAGCCATTGAGCAAGATCAAACCGCCCATGGGGTTGACGTGGACCGATGAATTTTTGATGAAGGTTTCGGAGTTGACCGGCAAGGCGATTCCCGCCAGCCTGGAGTTGGAACGGGGCCGTCTGGTAGACATGATGGGGGATTCCCATACTTGGCTCCATGGTAGAACCTTTTCTCTGTATGGCGATCCCGATTTTGTCGAGGGAATGTGTCAATTTTTGATGGAGTTGGGGGCAGAACCCAAACATGTACTGTGCCACAACGGCAACAAGCTGTGGGCCAAACGGATGACCAAATGGCTCAAGGAAAATCCCTATGGGCAACAGGCGGAGGTCCATATGGGGAAAGATTTATGGCATCTGCGCTCCCTGGTGTTTACCGACAAACCCGATTTTCTCATTGGCAACAGCTATGGCAAGTTTATTCAACGCGACACGTTCCACAAGGGACCGGAACATGAAGTCCCTTTGATTCGGATTGGGTTTCCCATTTTTGACCGGCATCATCTGCATCGCTCGACCACGCTGGGCTATGAGGGGGCCATGACCCTTTTGACAACTCTGGTCAATGCGGTGATGGAAAAATTGGATAGGGACACCATCAAGTATGGTGAAACCGATTATAACTATGATCTGGTCCGCTGACCGGTAGCTGCAAGGGGAAGGTCTATGCCGAAAGTCATGCTGCGCCGGGACTCCGATGGCTTATTGATCTGCTACGTACCCAAGAAAGATCTTGAAGGGAAAGTGGCATCACTGGAGTTTGATCAGCCGGGAAAATGGGGAGGGCGTATGGTATTGGATGATGGCACCGCTTTTCATATCGAACCGTTGGATGCACCGCCGGTTTTTCCCGCTGAGATGCGGGCGAGCCGTGGTTGATGGAGAATGAGGCCGGTTATCGTTTATAACCGGCCATTTTTCTGGGGCGTGCCGACAAAAATTATTAAAAGAAAAAAGGGGTCTGGGGGATTGCCCCCAGGGTTTTGACTTTNNNAGAAAAAATAAATTATTAAAAGAAAAAAGGGGTCTGGGGGATTGCCCCCAGGGTTTTGACTTTGCTTTTGACTTTGCTTTTGACTTTGCTTTTGACTTTGTTTTCCACGCGCCCCTTCTCCCGAAGCATTTTTCCCGTGCCTTTTCTTTTAAAGGGAAAAATGCGCAGGCGCGCGCCTTAGTTTGCCTTTTTTCGCGGTTTTTGCGAAAAAAGGCAAACATAATGCAATGTTAAAACGCTAAACATGGCATTATGCGTGATGTTTTTCGCAAAAGGCGCGAAAAACATCAAGCTAAGGCGCGCGCCCTGCGCATTTTTCCCTTAAAAGAAAAAACACGGGAAAAATGCTTCGGGATAAGGGGCGCGTGAAAAGCAAAGTCAAAAGAAAAGTCAAAAGCAAAACCCTGGGGGCAATCCCCCAGACCCCTTTTTTCTTTTAATAATTTTATTTAAGAGAGGTCATCATGTCGATAGAAACGGATTTGGCACTACGAATCGCGCTACGCATTGGCAAGGTAGCCCAAATGTTACACTGTAGTCCGCCACAACCCTTGGTGGAGGCCTTACAGGCTTGCGTCGGGTTTCCTTTTACGGAAGAAAAGTTAGATAACCTCAAGCTGGAGCCGTTTGCCGTCCAGGTTCGGCGGCATGGGATGACCCCCAATCAGGATCTGTTGATCAAGGCGTGGAAGCAGCTTTGCCAAAATGTCGCCGTGGACGGGATGTCACTAGATCCTGTGACCAGCACACCTGCCAAAGAACAGGGATCCATTCGGATTGCCCTGGCCTCCAATACGCAGGGCCAGGTGGATGGCCACTTTGGTTCCTGCTTACGTTTTGAAATTTTTGATGTTGCCCAAAGCGGCATTACCCCCAGAGGCTGTCGCGGTACCCAGCATTTGGGAAAGGGCAAATCCATGGATGCGGAAAAGACCAACCGGAGGATTGCCCTGGTTCGAGATTGCGATATCCTTGCGGTGCAATCCATCGGTGGTCCTCCGGCTGCGCGTGTGATCAACTCCGGCATCATGCCATTAAAATTACCCGTTCCTCGCGCCCTGAATGAACTATTGGCCGAACTGCGCCAACGGCTGGATCATCCGCCGCCCTGGATGGCACTCTCGATGCGGGGTGGACATTAGATTCTTTGAACATCCGGCAGTTCAGTCCCCCGGTCCAGGATCTTGATGTATTGGACGTAGCTAAACAGGCGGTTTCTTTGCCTTTTGGTCAATTCTCGTATGATCCCAAGGCGTTCCAACCGCTCCAAAGCCTTGTTGACCGTCGCAGGTGTGAGGCCCGTCTTGTCCGATAGCCAACCCGATGTGGCAATGGGATGCCCCATCATGGCCCGATGGACCTGGTGCGCAGAAGTTGAAGCCCGACCGAGATCGACAATCCGCTTTCGGTCTTCGCCAGCCAGATCAGCAAGCTGCTTGGCCGCTTCCACCGCCTGGGTCGCCGTAGCAATGACGGCCTCCGCGAAAAAATCGAGCCATGCCTCCCAGTCCCCGGTAAGACGGACGCTGTTTAGTAGCGCGTAGTAATGGCGTCGATGGGTCTTGAAGTAGAGGCTCAGGTAAAGCATCGGCTCCCGGAGTATCTTCTGGTCGCACAGGAGCAACGTGATGAGGAGTCGTCCAAGACGACCGTTCCCGTCCAGGAACGGGTGGATGGTCTCAAACTGGACATGGGCCAGAGCCGCCTTGAGCAACGCGGACGTCGGCTCTGGCTGGTCGTGGAGAAATCGTTCGAGTTTTCCCATCTCCTCCAAAACCTGCTCGGCAGGCGGAGGGACGAAGACGGCATTGCCTGGGCGGCTGCCGCCGATCCAATTTTGGCTGCGCCGGAACTCCCCCGGCGTCTGATGGCTGCCTCGACCCTTGGCCAACAATACGGCGTGAATTTCCTTGATCAGGCGAAGAGAGAGCGGAAATCCCTCATTCAGGCGTCTGATCCCATGGTTCAGGGCGGCGGCGTAGTGACTCACCTCCTGAACATCGTCGATGGGAACCCCTGGTTCCTGGTCCAGTTCAAACAGGAGAAGATCCGCAAGGGATGACTGGGTTCCCTCGATCATCGAGGAGAGTACCGCCTCCTTGCGAACGTACACGTAGAGAAGCAGGGCCGTGTCCGGCAGTAGTATGGAAACGCTGTCCAACCGCCCCAGTGCCAGAAGTGCCTGGTCAAACTTGCTGCGTAGCTCCGGCGTCCAGTCGATGGGTGGCCTCGGAGGTAACGGTGCGGGTACGAACGCCTGGGTTTTCTCCCCCGTCGTGGAGACGGTCACATAGTGGCCTTGAAGACCTCGTTCCATTTTCGCCCGTGAAGTTAAAATAAGGTTTGCCGTTATTTTAGCAAATCGCAAAATCCTAAAATAACAGCCCGAAACGTAGTCCACAAGAGAAAAACCGTGGGAGTATTCTTCCCACGGTTTCTATTTCAGTGCTTCACAAGAATATTTTTCACCCAGGCAACCCCTGGGTTCATCCACCCTTGACGACCAAAACAGCCGTGGAAGTACCATTGAGGATGCGCTCGGTTGTGCTTCCGATCAATATCCTTTCGAGTCCGGTATGACCATGGCTCCCAACCACAATCAAATCGGCCTTCTTTTCATGGGAAATCTCAATGATCTTGGCATCTGGTCGGCCAACCAGGACGTGTCCATCCGCTGTAATACCATTGCTTTTCAGATAGTTGACTGTCCTTTGGACAACCTGTTCTGCCGCAGTCGAAGAAGCAGACTCTGCATTGGACTCGACCACGCTGACGACCGTAATCGGTGTCTTGCTTGCACGCGCCAGATGTTCCGCCGTCACCGTAGCTTTATCGGCATAGCGTGATCCATCGGTGGCAAGGACGATATGATGGCCTTCAATATGGGCCGCCCGAGGAACGACCAAAACGTTGCATGAGGCTTTCCCGATCACATTGGCTGTGGCATGACCCAGGAGCATACGCGCCAAGCCCCTGGCCCCGCGCCGCCCCATCACAATCAGATCCGTTTGATGCTGTTCGGCCATATGGACGATTTCCTGATCCACAACTTGGCCGTGTACCACATGGGTTGCGCAAGAAACGCCCAGGGAATCGGCCTGATGCTGAATACCATCCAGATGGGTTTGGGCTTGGGCAATCTCTTGTTTGAGGACGGTTTCTCCAAACCCGCCATATTCCGATCCTGTGGCGACCAACGACATCACATGAATCTTTGAGGTACATCTTTTTGCCATACCGATGGCTTCACGTACCGCAGCGGCACTAAAATCGGAACCGTCGCTGGCGACAAGAAATCGTTCAAAACGTCCCAACGGCGACAGTTGACGAAAATCTGAAAATTCCCTCTGGGTATCGGTTTCCGAAGCGCGTTCGCTCGCTTGATGATCCCGAATCCCTGTGTAAAGGGCGCGGAGGATCATCACCGCCCCGAAAACCAGAGCAAAAAATAAAAAGCCCTGCCCGATCCCGTTCAACACGCCAATGGTGTCCCCCGAAATGGGAGCAATCTGGCCCAACTCAGAGAGGTATCCCGGAAGATAAAAAAAGCGGCTTACCAAAACCAACAGCATAATGGCTGCCATGACCAATTTGACGACATAATCTTTAACATAGGTTGTTCCTATGGCACCGATCTGGATCCCAAAGAGCGAACCAGCCAAGATGATCATGGAAAGGCGTATATCCACGGCCCCCTCCATGGCATACAGAATCGATCCCCCCATTCCCATGACGAAGGCGATAACCAACTCGGTAGCACTGGCAGTCAATGCTGGAAGTCCAAGAAAATACATCATGGCTGGCACACCAATAAACCCACCCACGGCAATGGTTGCCGCGAGCATACCGGTTGCCATTCCCAAAGGGGCAATGATCAGAAAAGAAATCCTGGCATCAATGGATTTGAAATGAATCATCGTTCCGGGAATGTTGATTTTGCGCACCCAACGGACCAAAGGGGATAATTCAACGGGCGTTTGATCGTTGGAATCATCTAATCCACGCTTTTCCCTGAGGCCATCTCTGAGTACAATGCCCCCCACGATGGCGAGTACCACGACGAATACAAATGAGACGTAGAGATTGGTCCCTGTTGCTCCGAAAGTAGCACGGATGTCCACCATGACATTCTTTCCGATAAGGACACCAATTTCGGCAAAAATGCCCATCACGACGCCAAGTTTAATGTCTACCTGGCCGTACTTATTGCGCTTGTAGGCACCCACCAAGGCTTTGGGAAACTTGTGGGCCATATTGCTGGCCACCGCCACAATGCCCGGTACCCCCATGGTCATCATAGCAGGTGTCAGGACAAAGGCACCCCCAGACCCAATAAAACCGCTGACCATCCCCCCAACAAAACCAACGAGGAATAAAATGATGGTCGATGATGCCGTAAGATCGATAAATTGCGCGGTTTCCATACCTGTTACCCTCCTATTTTCTTGGCTTTAAGACCCAACAGATCCCAAAACCGTCCCGTAAATGCCCCATGGACAAAGGAAAAAATCAATGCAATACCCATGGGTATCACAACGAGACCCTTTTGACCCTGACGGATGAGTGTACTGACATGGGTCAGTTCATCGGAATATAGAAAAAGCAACAGATAAAGAGAGGCACTGGCTGCGCCAAGTAGCAGAGTGGCCATGAGGGACTTGTTGTATTGTCCCGGATTACTGTGGGTTGAACTCATAGCGTGCAAATCCTCTTTAAAAAAGGTAAAATTTTCAGGTTTTATCGGTGGTACCCACGACCAAAGGACAAGGAAGATGTCTGCTCCACGCTGGGGGACACCGACCTTTTGGATCATCCTTTTTTTACAGCATTTTTTGGATTGCGGCGTGAGTGCTGATGACGGTTCTAGGGTCGTTCCGTGGTGTTCAGGAGGTTGGACACAGCAACCGCCTCCCAACGACACAAAATGAGAGCTGATACCGATTTCGTCATGCCCCATTGCAGAGAGTACGCCATTAATTAAAAATACAATTATATCAATATGTTAAATAAAAAAATAACTTTCAAGTTTTGCTGCCAACTGTTTCATTCTGTAACAAGACAGAAAGTCAATTTAGAACTAATTATCATATCTATTTGATAAATAACATATAATAGAATATATTGCTATATGCAATCAATGTATGCAAAATGCAACAGTGCCCTTGCAGATTTGCCCAGAGTACGTTGTTCGTGTTCGGTAGGGAGGTTTCATGCGCCAATCTTCGCTGCAATTTAAGGTAACCCTGGGTTATTATTTTGTCTGTGGCATAGCCCTGTGCCTGAGCTTTTTTGCCCTGATAGAGCTGCGGACCATCTCCATGCAGTTGGTCTCCTCTGAGCAAGTCTACCTCCTGCTGAACAATGTCCTGGAGATGCGGCGGTTTGAAAAAAATTATTTGCTCTATCACCAAGAGGAGGATTTTGATCATTTAAAATATTATATCATATTGGTAAGACAAATATTAAATAGTGGTAGCATCAATGATTTTATGCTGATCAGGCAAAAATTTTCAAAATATTCAAATCTGGTTCATCATTCAGTCGATAACGCCACAGAAAAAGCCATTCGTATCCTGGGAAAGGATATTGTCACGTTTGCAGAGAAAAGTGCGACGACTCAGCGGATTCAGGTCCATCAAGCATTGGAGAAGCACCGTCTTGTTTTGATAACGTCCATGGGTGTGGTTGTTCTATTCATTATTTTGCTGGGACGCTTGGTATCATACTGGATTCTGTTGCCTTTGAAGCGTATTGAAAAAAACATGGTCGATGTCGTCAACGGACAGGTTACTTCCATCACTATTCGCTCCAATGATCGTGAAATCCTATCCCTGGCCAGGGATTTTAATTTTGTGTTGCAAGAGTTGCAACAACGCCAAAAACGTTTGCTGCGTTCGGAAAAGTTAGCGGCGTTGGGGACACTTTTGTCCGGGGTAGCCCACGAACTGAACAACCCTTTGTCGAATATCTCCACCTCCTGTCAAATCATGAACGAGGAGATAGAGAGCGATAATGTGGCATTTCGTCGCGAGTTGCTTGCCCAGATTGACGAACAGACCCGCCGTATTAGTCATATTGTCCGTTCTTTGCTGGATTTTGCCCAGGAACGGGAATTCAAAAAAACAGTGTTTCCATTGGCCGCATTGATCGAAGAGGTCATCCGTTTTAGCAAAGGAATCATCCCTGGTCGCGTCAAGGTACGGGTGGAAATACCCGACTCATTGGCCTTGTCTGGGGATCGGCAGCGGTTGCAACAAGCTTTCATCAATTTATTAAAAAATGCCGTGGACGCTATCCCGGAGACGGGGGAGGTACTTATCCGTGCCCAGTCACACGATTCAGCGCAAACACCTTTGTTTGCCGGAGGCCGTTGCCACCCCCCCTGCATCGAGATCATGGTGCAGGATACGGGTATGGGTATTTCCGAGGAGAATTTGTCACGAATTTTTGACCCTTTTTTTACCACCAAACCGGTCGGAAAAGGCTCTGGTTTGGGGCTTGCCGTGGTGTTCGATGTGGTTGAGGAACACGAGGGGGACGTGGCCGTTGAAAGCGCATTGGGCCAGGGGACGCGATTTACCATCCGTCTGCCAGCACAAAATCTCGCAATATGATTTGATTGCATGGAGTATGGTCATGTCGGATTCTGGTACGCTTTTAATTGTGGACGATGAACCCGTTGCGATGCGCAATCTTGCCCATGTCATGCGCAAGGAGGGGTATAAAACCACGGCTGTGGACAATGGACCGGAGGCTCTGGCTTTGGTGGAACGTCAGGCGTTTGATATCATACTCACCGATTTACGGATGGATGGGGCCGATGGTTTGCAAATATTGCACGCGGCAAAAAAGCATTCTCCAGGATGTGAGGTGATCCTCATCACTGGTTTTGCCACTTTGGAGTCTGCGGTGGAATCCATGCGCAAGGGGGCATTTTTTTATATCGCCAAACCTTACCGCCTTGAGGAGGTGCGTCAAATCGTCAGTGAAGCGTTGCACAAGGTGAGGCTGAGACGGGAAAATCATTCACTTAAGGAGCAGTTACAGCGGATGAAGGGGGATGGTCATGTCGTTACCCGCGACCCGGCCATGCTCAAACTGTTGGAAACGGTACACCAGATTGGTCCAACGGGATGCAATGTGTTGATTACTGGAGAAAGTGGCGTCGGCAAGGAACTTGTCGCCCGCGCTCTACACCAGCACAGCGGATCTCCCCAGGGACCATTTGTTGCGATCAACTGCGGCGTTTTTACCGAAGATCTTCTTTCGAGCGAACTGTTTGGTCACGAAAAAGGGGCATTTACCGGAGCGACAACTGCCAAAGCGGGGCTGATGGAGGCAGCCAAGGGGGGGAGTTTGTTTTTGGATGAAATCACTGAAATGACCCCATCCATGCAAGTCAAACTGCTCCGTGCCGTCCAGGAACGGGAAATCATCCGGGTAGGTGGAACCCGTCCGATTCCAATCGATGCGCGTTTTATCGCCGCCACCAACCGTAATCTTGGTGAGGCGGTCGCCATGGGAAAGTTTCGTCAAGATCTTTATTTTCGGCTGAATGTGATCACTCTGGCCATTCCTCCCCTCAAAGAACGGCGGGGCGATATCGAGTTGTTGGTGGAATATTTTCTGAAGCGCGGAGCACAGCGCATGGACCGACCGGTACCGACCATCGTTCCCGAAGCTTTGGCATTGTTACAAAACTATGAATTCCCCGGCAACATACGGGAATTGGAAAATATTATAGAACGTGGATTAGCCTTGTGTAATCACGATGTCATCACACCGCAACACCTGCCCAACGAATTGCGCATTCATGTGATCAAAACGTTTCGTAACCGTGGTGATCGAACACCCACTCTGGAAGAGTTGGAGACCGATTATATTCGCTGGGTATTGGATGAGACGGGCGGCAATCAAACCAGGGCAGCGGAAATTTTAGGCATTGATCGTGTTTCTTTGTGGCGCAAACTCAAAAAACTTCGCCTACTGACCGGAGAATTTGGTACCCATGCGACCATGGCAAGATGAATGACCTCCGGGCGCATATTGCATTCTCCTTGCCGGTCAGCCATTCTTTATAGAGAATAGAACTCTATAATTTTAGTGTTTCCACACTTCCGAGTCTCTCAGGAGAGCCACCGAGTCATGGAGAAGCAGTCAATGATGCGGGCGGTACAACTTGCCCTATTTGATCCCGATCAATTAGAACCTAAAGAAAATGGACCCTTCAAAGATCTGTGTCGGATTCTTGGGGTGGATCACGGTCCAAATTGGCATGATCGTTTTGGTTTGGCTTTGAGTGCTTGGGCCAAATTAACGATAAAGTCACCCATTAGAACGCTTTCTTTGTTCTCCGGTGCTGGGGGGTTGGACATCGGATTTCACGATGCTGGCTTTCAAATCGAATGCGCCGTTGAGATCGACGAACGATTTGCCGCTACCCTTAAAGCGAACGCCCGGCAGGGGGGATACCTAGCAGGAACCGAGGTTCTCTGTCAAGATATTCGTGATTTTCACCCCGATCCAAACCAAACCATTGACTTCCTTCTCGGCGGTCCCCCTTGCCAGTCTTTTTCGGCTGCTGGTCGTCGCGCTGCCGGCGTACAGGGAACTCAGGATGAACGAGGAACACTATTTCAAGAATATGTGAGACTTTTGAAGCTACTTAAGCCTCGTGCCTTCCTCTTCGAGAACGTCTACGGCATTACAGGTGCCGAGCAAGGAATCGCGTGGCAGTCCATAAAACAGGCATTTGAAGACGCGGGATACCGTCTCGCATTCCGTATCCTCGATACGGCAGATTACGGTGTCCCACAACACCGCGAGAGGATGTTCATAGTTGGTACCCGTGATCGGTACTTCTCATTTCCGGCTCCAACTCATGGCCCAGACTCACCAGATAGAACACCGCATATTGGTGCCTCCGAAACGACCGAGGGCGCACTTGTCACGTCAGAGGAACGACAGGTGCGCGTTGGTGGGAGATTCGGATATCTTCTTGAGCAAATACCTGAGGGTCTTAACTACAGCTTTTTTACGGAAAAAATGGGGCACCCGCAACCTATCTTCGCATGGAGATCAAAATTCTCAGACTTTCTTTATAAGGCTGATCCAAATGTTCCGGTACGTACCATAAAAGCTCAGGGCGGTCAATACACTGGCCCTTTTCACTGGGAGAGTCGTCCATTCACTGTAGCTGAAATGAAACGACTGCAAACCTTCCCGGACCAATATATGATTGTTGGCGGACGACAAGTTGCCATTCATCAGATTGGAAACTCCGTACCACCACAAGCTGCGAGAGTGTTAGCTTTGGCAATCCTTGAACAAGTATTCGGTGTTATGCCACCTTCTCCTCTGCCTGTGTTGCGTGACGGTGAGGGGCTAAGTTTCCGAAAGCGAAAACGTGGCCTAACCTCCGTGTACAGAGATAAAGCCTCCATCGCCCTGAATGGCCAAAAGGCTCGCGAACAGACGACTGATGATACAATAACGAAGCATGGAAAAGCTCGAATAGGCCAAGATTTCATTTGGCAATCATGCGAAGACGGACCCCTCTATGTTCAATCCATCGCCGCTGCGGATAAGTGGATCGTTCGAGTTGATATTTCAGAACCAAAACCATTCTCGGCAGACAGTGCCTTCGAGATTACGTTAACAAGCCAAAATTCTTGGGAATGGGCACTCGGAAAGCGAACTGTGAAATTGATTGGTGGTTCGCTGGAAAGGGACGTTTTCGTCGGGGTTTGGAAAGCCTTTGAGGCTGAACTTGACAGATTGAACGTTAAAGCCGACCTTGTGCAGCTTTGTGAGTATTATCAATACCGTCCACGATTTACATGCAAAATGACTATCCACAGAGAAATAGCTTTCCTTTGGAACGTACTGAAAAATGTCATCGAGGGTATCGGAATACGCAGTATTCTAACGGGACGAGAAATAGCGAACCTCTGGGGGTGTCATGAAAAAGATGTTTTTGATTCGATGTTATGGTTGAGATCGCTTGCGTATGAAGCAAGAAACAACAGTACCAATCCACAGATTCCGAGGGGCAGTTACCTGATCCCTTACGCATTCCCAACTCTGAATCAACTGAGTGTGCAGGTGAGAAAATCAATGGTGAATGTCGATGAGTAACGAACAGCAAAAACTCGAAGTTTATTCGACGCATTCTATATTGTTTCAATATGGAAAACAACCAGAGAAATTCGTTGAAGGGAACCCGTCTGCCAATGCCAAGTTAAGATTACAGAGAATCCAAGATGGCTTGGAGGCAGGGTATCTTACGAATCTGATCCATTCGTGCCAAGATCATACAGCAGCAACAGAGAGTTTAGACCCTCGTTATGCGGAATTATTATCAGGGTTGGTTGATTCGGTAACAAGCGAAGTTGGACGCGCTCTCGTTGGCCTGACAATACTTCAATTGTGTGTTAAGGGTATTGTGCCTGAGCAAAGTATTCGACTTCATAAGGCGGGAGGGACTGGCAACAATTTTTCATGGGCCGAAGGCGTCCCTATGCGCGTTCTGGACAGGAACTACATCACCCCAATTCTGCGCGAATTTAACTTGTTAAAACTAAACGTAGACGGTTTTATGATGACTCGTTCTCTTGCCGAAAACTACCCGTATAGCAAATTGTACAAAGCCGCGATCAGGGGCGCACGCACAGAGTGGATGGAGATCGTTGATCTTGTAGAAATAGGATTGATAAAACCTGATGTAGCACTTCGCCATCTAATGGGGTTATTGCTCAATCGCTCAGAAAAATTTAACATATCTGCTAAAAACGCAATAAAAAATGTTCGTGGTTGTCTTTCAAAAATTATGGATATGAAGGATGCTATCCGGTTCATTCGGACATTCGTTGACAATTCCCCATACTCGGCAAGAGTCTTTGAGATTTCTTTGCACGCCATGTTTCAAGTATTGGCACAGCAGAAAGTGTTTGGTGGAACTCTAAAGCCTCTATGCCAAATGAGGTCGGCCAACAAAAAACACGGAAACATTGGTGACATCGAGATCATCAAGAAGGTCGGTGGTTTGGAAATTATTGAGGCCTGGGATGCCAAGTACGGCAAACCGTACCTACGCGACGAACTCGATGAGATGAACGAGAAACTCGATGATCACTCGGAGACGGAGGTCGTTGGTTTTGTCGTAGATTCATCTCCAAACAAGAAAGATGAGATTCAAGCTCGCGCTAACGAGATCGAACAACTTCATGACGTAAAAGTGTATATTCACAGCTTCGATGAATGGGTTAGATTCCAAATGATGCGTGTGACGGGGATCTCGGACAGCGATTTGGGTAAACAGTGGGTTCTTGCGTTCTCCGAGTCCCTCTGTCAGATGCGCCGTGATCTGGCCCCGATTGATGAGCCAGCAGATGCTTGGGTTACGGCCCTTGCCGACCACGCACAAGGATGGCTATAAGGATTTTTCCTTTCAGTAATTTCTAGGGGGCAACAAATAATCGCATGTCAATACGCCCTCACTGCAAAGTCCCGAACTAACAGCCCAAAACGCGGTCCGCAATCACGATAACCTTCCAAAGTCGTGTCGGGTGTCCGTTCATCGACTGTCGCAAATACGACAAAAACAAAAAGCCATTGTTGCAATATCGACAAGGAGATAATTTATAACATATTGAAATACAAAGTTTAAAATTTGGCATGGCCTTTGAGATGGTGCTGTGTAGACG
Organism: Magnetococcales bacterium; assembly: GCA_015228925.1. Taxonomy (GTDB): domain Bacteria; phylum Pseudomonadota; class Magnetococcia; order Magnetococcales; family UBA8363; genus UBA8363. The sequence continues at coordinate 16,620 of JADGCQ010000067.1, forward strand.
CATCCATTCCGGTTTATTGGCCACCCCTGGAGACGATCCATGACCCCTGCCGAAATTTCCAATTTGCTCCAGGAATCGGCGTGTGAACACAACAGCCCTCAGGGGGGTGGTGAAAAAGTGGGGTGTGGCCGTTTGAAACCGGGTGCCACGGCGGGCGGATGTAGCTTTGACGGGGCCATGATCACCCTGTTTCCCATCGGCGATGTTGCCCATATCGTTCACGGATCCAGTGCCTGCGCGGGAAGCTCATGGGATAGCCGGGGTTCCATCTCCTCAGGTGCCAGTCTCTATCGGTTGGGTATGACCACCGATATGACCGAACAAGATATCATCATGGGCCGTGGCGAAAAACGACTGCTCCATGGAATCAAACAGGTGGTCAACCGTTATCATCCCAAGGCGGTTTTCGTCTATCAAACCTGCATCCCCGCCATGATCGGTGACAATATCGAGGCCATCTGCCAGGCGGCCCAGGATCATTTTCACCTGCCGGTGATCCCCGTGGATTGCGCCGGTTTTTACGGTACAAAAAATTTGGGCAATCGCATCGCTGGGGAAACCATGGTACGCCGCGTGATCGGCCACCGGGAGCCACCCCCCATCCCTGAAAATGCCCGACGTCCCGGTATGATCGTTCACGATATCAATCTGGTGGGGGAATTCAATATCGCCGGAGAATTCTGGCATGTACTCCCCCTCCTGGATGCCTTGGGTTTGCGGGTGTTGTGTACCTTGGCGGGGAATGCCCGCTTTCAGGAGGTGCAAACCATGCATCGCGGGGAAGTCACCATGTTGGTCTGCTCCAAAGCATTGATCAATGTGGCACGGTTGTTACAAGAACAATACGCCATTCCCTGGTTTGAAGGTTCTTTCTACGGCATCCGTGCGACGACCAACGCCCTGCGCTCCTTGGCCAGAATCATCGATGATCCCGATCTTGTCCGTCGGACCGAGGCGTTGATTCAACGGGAAGAGACCGCCATCCAAAAGAAAATCGAACCCCTGGCCGCCCGGCTTCGGGGACGCCGGGCTTTGTTATACACCGGCGGCGTTAAATCTTGGTCCATCGTCTCCGCCCTGCAAGATCTGGGGATGGTGGTGGTTGCCACCGGCACCCGCAAATCCACCGAACAGGATAAGGTCCGTATTCGCGCATTGATGGGTGAAGAAGCCATCATGATCGATGAAGGGAAACCGGAGGTGCTGCTCAAGATTGCCCGCGAGCAGGGGGCCGAAATCCTTATTGCCGGCGGGCGCAACATGTTTACCGCCTTGAAAGGACGACTGCCGTTTCTCGACATCAATCAGGAACGGGAACACGCCTACGCCGGTTACCAAGGGATGGTAACCCTGGCCGAGCAATTGTTGGCGACTCTGGAAAGCCCCATCTGGCCCTGGGTGAGGAATCCTCCCCCCTGGTCCTTTTCAGGAGAATCGAAACCATGGCCCGGATGATCAAACGGAGTAAAGCCCTTGCGGTACGACCCCTGAAAACCGGCCAGCCAACAGGGGCCGCCCTGGCCTTTCAAGGGGTTCGGGATGCTATTCCCCTATTGCATGGTTCCCAAGGGTGTACGGCTTTTACCAAGGTGTTGTTTGTGCGGCATTTTCGGGAACCTATTCCGTTGCAGACCACCGCCATGGATCCAATCGGCACCGTCATGGGGGGGGAGGAAAATATCCTGGTTGGCCTGGAAACTCTGGCTAAAAATGGCCAAGTCCGGGTCATTGGTTTGGTGACGACCGGCCTGACCGAAAGTCAGGGGACCGATATCCCGCGTATGGTCGCCCGCTTTCGGCAGGAACATCCCGAATATGATGGCACGGTGCATGTGGTGCCGGTGAATACCCCTGATTTTTCAGGTTGCCTGGAGAGCGGTTTTGCCCGGGCGGTGGCGGCACTCATCGATACCTTGTTGCCCCAACGGCCCACCCTGGTGGAAGAGACGCCCGAAGAAACCTGCATCAATATTCTCCCCGGTGCCCATCTGACTCCTGGGGATGTGGATGAAATCAAACGATACAGTGAAGCCTTTGGCCTGACCCCCCTGGTTCTCCCGGATATCGCCACCGCTTTGGATGGACATCTTCCAGAATTGGAATGTTCTCCGGTATCCACCGGGGGGATTACGGTGGAGGAGATTCACAAAATGCGCAAGGCCAAGGCAACCCTGGTCCTGGGTCGTTCCATGGAAGAGCCGGCCCGGGCCATGGAAAAAAAGACCCATATGCCGGTTCACCGTTTGGGAGGTCTCATGGGGATGGCCGCGACGGACCAACTGGTGATGCTATTGCGCCATCTCAGTGGACGACCGGTGCCAGCTTGGATCGAACGCGACCGTTCCCGACTTCAGGATGCCATGATGGATACCCATTTTACCCTGTCGGGAAAACGGTTGGCACTGTCTGGTGATCCCGACGGATTGTTGCAATGGCAATTTCTCCTCCACGAAATGGGGATGACGGCCCCGGTTGTGGTCTCTTCCACGGGGAACCACGCTTTGGCCGATAGCGGCTTTGACACGATAAAAATCGGTGATCTGGAGGATATGGAAGACCTTTGCCGCGATGGGACAACCGGCGTCAACGTCGATCTTCTCTTGGGTAACAGCCATGTGGCCACTATGGCCAAAAGTTTGGATCGCCCGATGGTTCGCTCTGGGTATCCATTGTTTGACTGGATCGGTGGACATACGCGGTGTCGCGTCGGTTATGAAGGGACACGTCAAAGTTGCTATGAACTGACCAATGCCATCGTTCATGGTAGCGATCCGCGACTACCGCCCTACCACTCCATTTATGGTTCGGTTTGACGCAGGGGGTGTCTTATGACCATTCAACGGGCTTTGCAGGTGGTTCCAACCGCAGATCAGGCATTGCCGGCCATTTGGATTGCGTTTGCCACCAGCGACATAAAACAGGTGGATGCACATTTTGGTTCCGCCAACCGCTTTGCCATCTATCGCATCGATGCCCAGACGGCCCAATTGGATCGTATCGTTGTGTTTGCCCCCGCCGCCATGGATGGCCATGAAGATAAATTGACGCCTCGACTCAACGCTTTGGAGGGATGCGCAGCCGTCTATTGTCGCGAAGTGGGTGCCTCCGCCGTGCGACAGTTGGTCCAGCGGGGTGTCCGCCCCGTTCGTTTGACCCAGGATACCTCTGTGGACCAGCTCCTCACCCTTGTCTGTAAACAAGTAGCCAACGGCGAAATTCAGATTAATCCGCTGGCTCGGACGTATCGGACCAACGAACCGCTTGCCGAAACCATGAAAAAATCCTTGGAAGAGGAATGTTGGGAGGAGTAGGCACGCAATCCATGGACATCGACTCTTCAACCCCTTCAAGCCGGAGAAAACCTCTATGAGCCGCGAAGCCCCAGCACCCATCTATGAATCCGTATTCATCCAAGAGTTGGTCAAACAGATGCGTGCCTTGGACACCTATGGCGTTCAGGATAAATCCACCCACGAGGCCCTGATCAAACCCTTTCTCATCAGCAAGGAAGAGCGCAAAAAAATTCCCATCGTCGGCGACCCCAGCCCCACCATCCTGACCCGCGTGACCGCCTTTTACAGTGCAGTTTCCATGGTCATCGAGATGGAGTGCGGACTGATGGCACGTCCCATCTTGAATATCAGCCATGAAGGGTTCGGCACCATGTTGATCATCGTGGGGAAACTGGTGGCGGTGGATAAGGTGTTACGCGACATCCATCGTTTTGGTTTTGTCGATATTGAGGCCCTGAAACACGAATCCGACACGTTACTCAATGTCGCCTTGGGGCGAATCGGCACCTATCCAGACGTAGCCGGTTTGTAGGTTTCATTCATTGTTCTTGAGGAGATTGGTCATGGAACCATTCACAGGATTGACCCGTGGCGGCACCCCCTGGATTCCCCAGTTTGTCACCCGGATCATCCATGAGCGGTGCATCGGCTGTGGTCGGTGTTACAAGGTTTGTTCCCGGAACGTTTTCGATCTTATTGAACGTGAAAAGTTGCAGGATTCCTTCGACAATTCAGAAAATGATGAAGAGATGGAGGATTGGGAGGAGGATGGTTTTGAGGATGATGGGGCGATGGTCATGACGGTAGTAAACATGGACGATTGTATTGGTTGTGAATCCTGTTCCAAAGTGTGCCCCAAGAAATGCCACGTCCATGCCCCTGTGACCCGTGATAAGGTGGCTTGATGAACGGTTCCCAAACCGCCAAACCGTCCATCATTCTGGATGATACCACGTTGCGCGATGGAGAACAGAGTGCCGGAGTGGCTTTTACGCTGGAGGAGAAAATCGCCATTGCCAAGGCATTGGATGCTGCGGGTGTCCCAGAGATGGAGATTGGCATTCCCGCCATGGGTGCGGTCGAACAGGCTGAGATCCGCGTATTGGCCGATCTTGGTTTGAGGGCTTGTCTCTTGGTCTGGTGCCGGATGGATGCGGCGGACTATGCCTGTTGCCCGGGATTGGGGGTAGATTTGGTGGATCTTTCCATCCCTGTTTCCGATCAACAGATTCACCGAAAGCTGGGTAGCGACCGCAAACGGGTATTGTCTACCATAGAGCGGGAGGTCGGCTGTGCTTGCGATATGGGATTGACGGTTTGCATTGGTGGTGAGGACGCCTCCAGGGCCGACATCGATTTTTTGATCCAGGTGGCCGAAACCGCCCAGCGGGCCGGAGCGCAACGGATCCGTTTTGCCGATACCGTGGGCATTCTTGATCCTTTCCAGACCTTTGCAGCCATTTCTCGATTGCGTGGAGCCTGCGATTTGGAGATTGAGATTCATGCCCACGATGATTTGGGGTTGGCAACCGCCAATTCTCTGGCCGCTGTTCGGGGTGGGGCAAGCCATGTCAGTACCACCGTCAACGGACTTGGAGAACGGGCGGGCAATGCCCCCCTGGAAGAGGTTGCCATGGGGTTGAAACAGACCATGGGCCGGACAACAGGGATCGATTTTTTGGCCCTTCCCCGTTTGAGTGCCCTGGTGGCCGAGGCCAGTGGAAGGCCATTGAGTTGTCAAAAAAGTTTGGTGGGAAGTGCTGTTTTCAGTCATGAAAGCGGCATTCATGTGGATGGGCTGTTGAAGGATGTCCATAATTATCAGGGGGTGGATCCGGCGGAACTGGGGCGTCGGCATGAGCTGGTGTTGGGTAAACACAGTGGCCGCCACGGTATCATGAACGCATACGCCAATTTGGGCATTGTGCTGATGCCCTGGCAGATAGAAGGGGTTATGGCATTGTTGCGTCGTTTTGTCACCGATCATAAACATACGCCAACCCCCTCGGATCTCACCCATTTTTTGCTCCGATTACAGCCGGGTGCCCCACTGCGAGAGAACACGCATGATGGATCGTCATTATAAAAACTCAGCCCATGCTTCGGTCGCCCAGGGCAATTGCATTTAAAATTGGCACGTCCAAATTCCCGAAAATAATCAATTA
>JADGCQ010000068.1 GCA_015228925.1 Magnetococcales bacterium
ATAATTTATTATTTCCGAGACACTTGGATATGCTAATTTTAAATGCGATTGCCCTTCACGCACACTACACTGGCCCACCCTTCGGGGCTTCGGTTTCCTGGGCATCGCGGCTTAATATATTTTCCTGGGCCGGTTGCACGGTTACATCAATCGTTTGTGGTGTTTCCTGACCGGGAACGTTAACTTTGAGACGCAAACTCACCGGTGCTGAACCCTCCGGGGCAACTCCAGAGACACTCATGGATTCTGGATCGACGTGCAACCAGGAGGGGAGCGGTTCTCCAGAGACTGTTCCGATAGAAACAATATTTCCTTTGGGGACCAATGAGGTCAAATCAGCGACAAAACGGGCATCCGACCGGATCGGCAATACCAACGGAATACCGTCCAATCTGGGTGCCATACCGGCACCGATGCCAAAAACTGGTCGAACAGAGGGGACCGCTGGCAGTTCAACCGCAGAAGCCTGCAATCCCGCCGTCCTGTTCCCGACATTGGCCAGGGAAACCGCATTGGAACTGTTATTGCCCGTGGCCGTCGCCGAAGTCGATCCCCCCGCCTGGCGGGCATATTGCTCAGGATCGGGGATGATGGCCGTGGTAATATAGCCATCTCCCGCTTCGATCACACCCCCAGGGGGATAATCATCATACCAAGTATGCAGACGCATGAACGTCCGTGTCAGCCCACCAAGACGTTCCAGGTTTAATTCGGGATTATCGTCATAAACCAACCAACGCCCGTTAGGTGCCTTGATCGCACTGGTTCCGGCCTTGTTCCAAAACGCCTGGGTGGCGGCCAAAACAACCGCCTCATTGCCATAACCTCGTCCCGTCACCGCATCATTCACCGTCAAGTCACCCGCCGTTCGTACCCAGACTTTACCTCCAGCACTGACCCCGGTAATACCCCCCACGGATCCTATCTGCGTACTCCCCTTGTCGTAATAACTGAGATCACTTCCCGTCTCCGCCGCCAAGGTGCTGACGTGGTTGCCATTCACCAATCTGGCCGATTGTCCCGCCACCAATTTCAGGGTAGAGCCGCTGACCGACGCCGTTCCCGATTCGGTGATAGAACCCTGGGTGGAGGTCAGCACCACAGCACCATTCTGCGTCGTCACCCCAGAGCGACCCCCTACCGTATCCAACGCATAATCCCCCACATCGTTGAAGGAAACCCCCTGCCCGGAACCTGTCACATTGGCCGCCAGAAGCCCAATATCATTGGCATCCTCCAAGGTGATCCCCCCGGAAGCGGTAACCCCAAGACCTTTCGTCGCCGCCGTCAGGATCTTAGCCCCGGTCGTTTGACGCAACGAACCCGACACGGTGAGCAAAAGATTGCCCGTGGTGGACGTAAGACCCAAGCTTGTACCCACGGCATCGGTACCATAGGCGGTGGTCACGCTTCCAAGCACAAGGTCATTGCCATCAGCAACCGTCAGGTCGCTACCCGAAGTGCCGGCAATCGTCCCAATGGCATTGCTCGTCCCATCAAGAGTAATGGCCCCCCCTGCCACAACACGGACCGACGTGGCCTGAAGCTTACCGATCCCCCCTTGGTTGATCGTGTTCCCGGCGAGCAACGTGACAATATGGCCGATCAGGTCTACCCCCAGGGTTTGGCTCCCCGATACGTTCAGCGTCATATCTCCCAGACCGGCATCCAGTCTGCTCTCCAGAGTCAAATCACCCGCCGCCAGAGTCAGGCCAATCGCGGAATTGGTCGTTTTCAACCCGGCCATGGTGCTGATTGCATGATCCAGGGTGGAAGCCCCGTTCTGAGGACTAACTTGGCTTAACCGTAGATTACCATCCGATTGACGCAGCCATATGGAACCAACCGACTCCGCAGCGAGCCTGGCAACTCCCCGCGTTTCAATCCGATAAGAATCACTGCCGATAGAGGAATCGGCAGACAACAACACATCACCACCCGTGGCAATCTCGGTCGCGGTCCCCGTCAAGCTGGTTGTCGTCAATGTTTTTCCCGCAACCATCTGCACTGTCCCCGTCGTGCTGCCCACGGTGGCACCATTGTCGATGACGATACCCCCACCATTACCCGCACCATGGGTGCGAATGTCCACGAAACCACTGCCATGGGCGGTGATGTTCTGGGTAATCGACAATTCCCCCCCCTGGGTCGTCAGGGTGATGCTGCCATTGTTGGCAGTCGTCGAGATCCCCTGGAGTGCCGTCGCCTGACCCGCTGAAATGGTAGCCTGTCCTTGCGCCGAAAGCACTTGGTCCAGGGTACTGGCCGCATTGTGGAGGGTCACACGGCCCACCTCAAGATTGCTCGTACTGCCAAGTTTGCGTAGCCACACGGAGCTTCCCGATCCATTGGACAAGGTACGGGCGGCAACCTTGGGGGTATCGCCCAATTCCAGCCGGTTGCTATCGCTGCCAATATTCAATCCCGCTTCCAACAACACATCCCCCAACGTCGCAATCTCCGTCGCCGTCCCATTGGCACTGTCGGTGGTGATGGTGTTGCCGGCCAGCAATTGAACCGTACCGCGGGTACTCGCAACCGTGGCACCATTGTTGATGGCCACGTCACCCAGATTGCCAACATTGGCGGTGCGCAAATCCACAGTGCCGCTGCCATGGGCCGTCACATTTTGGGTAATGGTCAGATCGCCACCTTCGGTGGTCAAGGTCACGGTGCCATCGTTGGCGGTGGTGGAAAGCCCCTTCAATTGGACCACCTTACCGGCGGACACAGCGACTTGGCCGGAGTTTGCCACCGCATTATCCAGGGTGTTGGAACTGTTTTGGACCGTAACGGCACCCAGTTCCACATTGCTCGTACTCCCCAACTTGCGCAGCCACAATGCGTTGTTGGTACGGGCAGCCAGGAGACTTACGTGACCCAGTTCCAACCGGTTGCTATCGGTTCCGAGGCTCCCACCCGCTTCCAACAACACGTTGCCACTCGTGGAAATTTCCGTGGAAGTCCCATTGGCACTACTGGTGGTGATGGTATTGCCCGCAATCATCTGCACGATGCCCGTGCCGCTCTGGATCGTTGCGCCATTGTTGATCGCCATATCACCCAAATTGCCAGCACTGGCGGTGCGCAGGTCTATCGCACCGCTCCCATGGGCGGTAATCCCCTGGGTGATGGTCAGATCGCCCCCTTGGGTCGTCAGGGTAATCATGCCATTGTTGGCGATGGTGGACAGCCCTTTCAACTCCGTGGCCACCCCCCCGGACACGGTAACCTGTCCCGTGGCGGAGATGGCGTTATCGAGAATATTGGTCGGGTTTTGGACGGTGACCGTTCCAATTTCCAAATCACCCGTGCTGGAAAGTTTGCGCAACCATAAATCGCTGCCAGTACCATTAGCCAAAGTGCGTGCCGCCAGTTTCACCGTATTGCCCAACTCAATCCGGTTGCTGTCGCTACCCAGACTTAAACCTGCTTCCAACAACACCTGGCCTCCGGTCGCTATCTCCGTCGTTGTCCCACTCAGGCTGTCGGTCGTCAGGGTATTTCCCACGATCATCTGCACCAAGCCGCTGGTACTGCTCACGGTTGCCCCGTTGTTGATGGCGACATCCCCCAGATGGCCGCTGTTGGCGGTGCGCATATCCACCGTTCCACTGCCGTGGGCCGTCACGTTCTGGGTAATGGTCACATCACCCCCTTGGGTCGTCAGGGTGATGCTGCTGTTGTTGGCCGTCGTAGAAAGTCCCTTGAGTTCTGTTGCCTTGCCGCCAGAAACCGTGGCGACTCCCGATGCCAAAACCGCATTGTCCAAGGAACTAGCACTGTTTTGTACCGTGACGGTCCCCAACTCCAAATCGCTCGTACTGCCCAGTTTGCGCAACCACAGCGGATTATCCAAACCGTTGCTCAAGGTTCGCGCCGCCAATGTCCCCACCAAACCCATTTCAATCCGCTTGCTATCGCTCCCCACCCCCAAGCCCGCCTCCAAAAGGAGACTTCCGCTCGTGGAAATCTCCGTCGTCGTCCCATTACTGCTGTCGGTCGTGAGCGAATTCCCGGCAATGATCTGAACCGCACCGCTGGTACTTCCCACTGTTGCCCCATTGTTGATCGCGATATCCCCCAGATTTCCCGCATTGGCGGTGCGCACATCCACAGTGCCGCTGCCATGGGCCGTCACATTTTGGGTTATGGTCAGATCTCCCCCCTGGGTCGTCACGGTGATGGTGCCGTTGTTGGCGGTCGTGGACAACCCTTTCAGCGCAGTTGCCACCCCATTGGCCAAAATCGTCTGCCCCGTGGCTGAAACCGCGTTATCGAGGGTGCTGGCACTGTTTTGTACCGTGGCCGAACCTACCTCCAAATCGCTCCCCGATCCCAATTTACGCAGCCACAGATGGCTATTGGTTCCATTGCTCAGGGTACGCGCCGCAAGCAAACTAGCCAAACCCAACTCCATCCGGTTACTGTCGGTCCCGATGCTCAAACCCGCTTCCAACAAGACTTGGCCACTCGTGGAAAACTCGGTGGTGGTGCCGTTGGCACTGTCGGTCGTCACGGTGTTCCCCGCGATCACCTGGATGGTGCCGCTGGTGCTGGATAGGGTGGCACCATTGTTGATGGCGATATCCCCCAGATTGCCCGCATTGGCGGTGCGTAGATCCACATACCCGCTGCCGTGGGCGGTCACCCCCTGAGTGATAGTCAAATCACCCCCTTGTGTGGTCAGGGTGATGGTGCCGTTGTTGGCGGTCGTCGTGAGACCATTCAAGCTGGATGGACCGGCCACAAAAGTCGTCAACCCATTAAAATCCAACGCGCTGACCGAGCCAATCTCCAAATCGCTGCTGGTCCCAAGCTTACGCAAAAAGATCGCATCACCGGCGGTCCCCGCCAACTTCGCGGCACTGGCAATTTCGATACGATTGGCGTCACCCCCGATCCCGGAGCCGGTTTGCAAGAGAATGTTTCCAGTGGTTTGTAATTCCGTTCCAGAGCCGTTGGCTGTGTTTGTTGTCACGCTGCGACCGGCATAAAACTGAATGGTCCCGCCATTGCCTGAACTAACACTGGCGGTTTGACCGCTGGCGGGGTTGATGGCAATGTCGGATGCGGTTCCATTCGCCCGAAAATCTACCGTCCCCGTTCCAGCGGCGGTCACGTCGCGGGTCACGGTGATGCTGCCACCCTGGGTGGCGATGGCAATCTTCCCACCACTGGCGGTGGTGATCCCCGAAGTCCCATCGATGGTTCCGATACTTAAGCCATCTTTTTCGTTCAGGGTATAATCCTGGTTGGCACCACCCATCACCGACGATACGGTGCCGATTTCATTGGTATTGCCGGAACTGATAAGATTCAGGAGTACCTTGCCGGTATCCACATCGGTTTTGAGTCCTCCCGCTTTGACCAGTTGCGTTTGGGTTAAATGATTGGTGGTCGCGGCGTTCACCAGGGTCAGGATGACATCTCCCGTGGTCGCCGTAATCCCACTCGTCGCCCCCACCCCGTGGGATGCGGTCACGGTTCCGATATCGATGGAACGGATGTTGCGAAATTTTAACCCCTGGCCGCTGCCGCTGATGCTGGCGGCAAGCGTTCCGGTGGTCGTCCCCACGGTGCTGTCATAAATTTCGTTAAGGTTGTCCAGGGATGAAGTGGACACCCCGTCCAAAAGCAGCGACTTGGCCTTGACGATGGCGGAACTCGATTCGGTGATGGCCCCTTTGCCGGAGGCCAACCGGGCAATCGCCCCGCTACCGATGGCACCTCCGTTGGTGGTGTCGATGGAATGGGTCAGGATCACATCACCCGACGTGCTGGTTGTGTTGGCGGAAGCCTTGAGGATGACATCGCCAACATTGGTCGTGATCCCGCTCACCGTCGTATCGGCCCCAGTCACCGCCGACGTGATACTCCCCACGGTCAAACCATCCAAATCCATCACGCTCACCGTTTGACCCGCCCCCGCCAAAATCGCCGCCAGGGTGCCGATTTGATTGGTCGTATTATCTAGGGTGATGCTGCCGGAATCCACTTTCAAGGAGAGTGTCAGGGCCTGGACATCACCCTGACGGACGGAACCATTGGCGGTGGTATCTTGGGTCAAATGGCCACTGGGAAGCCACAGGGATCCCGCCCCGGCGGTAACAAAACCATCCTTGTTCACCGCCGTCGTGGTGACGGTGCCGGAGGTGTCTGCGCTACGGGCACTGTAGGAGACCCGACCCGTCTGAATGCCACCACCGGCGGCCCCATTCTTGAATTCCAACCCTTTTGTCGCATTCACGGCAAGGATCCCATCGCTTGCCGCCTGCTTGATCACATTATCATTTCTGAGCTGGGATAAAACCCCGCCCGAACCGACGTACAGGCTACCGGCGGTAATGGTCGCTGTTCCCGTTTCCACCACACCGCCACTGGTCGTATGGGTCGCATACAGGGCGGCAACCCCCTTGTTTCCGGTATCGATGGATTGGGCGATGGTCAACGCGCCAGAGGTCGTCCCCACAGTGACCTGATTGCTGGTGGTATTGCTATTGGCGACAATCCCGGTTGCCGTCCGCGCCGTATTCAACCCCTCGCTGGTGATGGTGCCGATGGTGAATGCCTGGGCATTATTGAATGTCAGATGGCCGGTGGTCGTCCCGGTCAGGTTAGCCGACAACGTACCGACAAGATTGCTTCCCGAAAAAACATAATTCCCTGTCCCCAAAAGCAATAACTGATCCGCCGTCATGGCACTCGCCCCCGCCCCCCCCGCTGCGGTATCCATGGTAAGGATACGGGCGGTGGGTGCCGAGGATCCCTGCACCGTCACCGGTGCGTTCACCTTGATATTTCCCGTCGTCGCCCCCATCAGGAGGGTCGTATTGTCCCGAAACGTCGTTGTATCCGCCACGGTCATCGTCCCGGATCCATCCGTGCGGCCAACGGTGACCGCCCCGGTCGCCCCCGTCCCGGCGGTTCCGTAGCCGGTATTGCCAAACCCCGCCTGGAATACACTGAGAGAACCGCCATTGAACCAGTTGCTCCCCAGGTAAAGCTTCCCGACAATACTGCTGTCTTCATTGAGGTCCGGTGAGGAGGGGTCACCATGAAACTGGATATCGCGGCTCGCCGTTTCGGGCAGTACCCGAAGTTCGCCGGAACTGGCCACCTTCATATGCAATGACGAGGAATTTTCAAACTCCATAAGATCGGCGGTCAAGGTCAGGATCCCCGAAGCACTGATTCCAGAACTGGTATTACCGGCGTCGATGGCGGAATAGTGCGCCGTCCCCAGGTACATGGTTTGCCCTTTGGCAAGGATCCCATAACTGTTGCTGCCGGTCGTGAAAGAGGTCTTGCCACCGGAGGTGCCGGTCAAGGAGATATTACCGCTGGTGGAGGCGATGACCGTGTTGGTATCCTCGATGCGGATGCCATGATTTTCGCTCAAAAAGGTTTTATCCCCACCGCCGCCTTTGCCGGTAATGGTGATATCACCCGTTGCCGTTTTGATCAGGGCGGCACTGGAAATGATGACGCCATCATAACGGGATCCCCCCGTGGGATTGACCCCCACCGATGAACCATCGCCATACAGGGTGATCGTCCCCGCACCGGAAGCCTGAAGGGTGACCCGGGACGAACCCCCTTCGCCAATGATGAGGCCATCCTTATTCCCGGCATTGGTCGCCACGGTGACACGGCCATCCAACGACAGATTGCCGGTCCCGGAATTCAAATCGGTCTGGGCACCGGAAAGGCGGATCCCCGATCCGGCGTTACTGGTCAAAGGTGCTTTCCCGTACAGATAGATATTACCGGTGGTCGATATCAACTTGCCATTGAGCAGGTAGATCCCATCGGTCACCCCATCCTCATCGCTCCCATACCCGGTAGCATAAGCCAGGTTTGTCCCCAGCTTGATATCACCACCACTGTTTTGGATGGTGGCACTATTGAGGTAGATACCACCCCCCACGGCCCCGGCGGTTGCAACGAAGGGGTTCAGATTGACCGCCAAGGATCCTCCGCCACCGCCACCGGCGACGGTGCTATCGATGGAACGATTTTTTATCTTGATGGAGCGGTCGGCATTGATCGTCAGGGTACGGGCGGTCCCATCGGGGGTCTTGAGATCAAAGGTTTCCTGCTTATAATCGGCATACCCCGACACCCCAGCGCGTGTCCCTCCGGTCACATTGATGGTGGTATCGGTGGCGTTCATCTTGATGGCGGGCGTCCCCAGGGTGCTGGAGGCCACCAGGACATTGCCCGAAACATCCATCAGATTGATCGTGCTGGAATTGAGAGTAACGCTGGTGGGGCCTGTCAAAGTCAGGCTTTTCAACTGCGTATTGGCCGCAGCACCACCAATGCTGTGACCGCCAGCCGCCGTCCCCAGGGTGATGCTTCCCGGAACATTGCCGGAAGTGTCAACGGTCAAGGCTTGCGACCACAATATGGCGGGATTGATCGGGGTAGAACTGGCGATATTCTTCTGAAAATCGATGGCACCACCAGCCCCGGTATAGCTCCCCCCACTCTCTGGACCCGCCGAAGAAAGTGTCACCGCATAGCCGGGTGCTGCCAGGGAGACGTTCTGATAAAAGGTCATATTCCCCGACGCGGCGACGCTCAATTCGGTGATTTTCGTGGATACGGGGGTTGCATGTCCCAGAATGGTCGGTTTGTAAAAATTGACCGCGCCGCCGTTGGTCGCCAAGGTGCCACTCAGCGTAATGGTGCCACCGGTCTTCAATACGGTACCAAAATCAAGACTCAAGGCACCAGTCGTCGAGGAAATATCCGCTCCTGAGGAGAGGGTGATGTCATTATCGGCGGCAAAGATGATTGTTGCCGGCCCTCCCGTTGTTTTGGAGATATCGGCACTGATGGTGATATTACCCGATTGCACACCGCCGGCACTCGTACTCAAGGTCACGTTGGTTCCAGTGTTGATTGCCGCCTCGATGGTATTGGCCTTAACGACCGCATCGTTCCCACTGGCCGCAAAGCCTGACCCATCAACATTGCTGCTGTCCGCCGTCGATATAGTCAGGTTATAGGGGTCAAGCAACCATGCACCGCCATCACCACCCGGTGTTGCCACATCCACCCGTCCCGCCACCCCCAATGCGCCGCGACTGGAGGTTTCCACCTGGCCCCCCCGGCCCGTACCAGCCCCACGCGCCGAAATCATCCCGTCATGGCGTGTCGCCTCATTCGACCACAACACCACTGTCCCCCCACTTCCCGCCTCCTCTGCATCCGCCTTGACCACCGCCCCCTTTTCCACTACCACCCGCCGGGGTGCGGGGATTGCCGGATCCCGGCCCTGCCAACCACCGCCAAGTTGCACCTTTCCCCCACCCCCTTTGCCGGAGGCATCCACCCGGGCATCGGGAAGGACGGTCACACGGTCACCCGTTGCGGTGATCACCCCACCCGACTGGCCCGGTTCATTGCCGCGTGCCTCCGTCGTCCCCGCCATGCTGACTTCACCATGACCTCCATCCAGCCAGATTTCTCCATTTTTCATCGCCAGCGTATTGGCACGGACCACACCCGTTTGATTCACTGCCCCCGCCAAAGCGGGTGAGGCATTTTTCGCCGTCATCCAGACACGACCACCGTCCGCGATAATCTTCCCAGAGTTTTGAACACGGGCATGATGACCGGCGGTATCCACTTTGACGCTCACCAAGCCGTTGGGGGTTAAATCCATCGTCACCCCTTCCCCCGCCGCCAACGCCGCCTGGCCGCCGTTGGCCCGGATCACCCCCGTATTATCGACACTGGCCCCCACCAAAGCGACAAATCCCCCCTCACGGGCGGAAATTTCCCCGGCGTTGACTACACTGCCGCCATTGCCCCCGGAAAACCGATAACGACCGGCGTTAAAATCCTCATTTGACATGTTCAGCGATGATGCCGCTAGGCCACCCGTATCGACCCTGGCCGAAGGGCCAAAAGTGACCCCCGATGGATTGACCAGAAAGACCCGTCCGTTGGCCGTGAGGTTGCCGTAGATCTGCGAAGGATCGGCGGAGCGGACCCGGTTGAGGGCGGCGGCCTCGGCGGAGGGTTGCACAAAATTGACGCTGGCATCCTTGCCAATGTTAAATGTTTGCCAATCGGCGATCATGGACGGTGTATTCTGGTTGACCGTCATCCGGGAACCCGATTCCACAATATTTCCCTGGCCCGAAACGACCTGTCCCCCGGTAGGCAACTGGTTGGCGGCGGGGGGGTCGGCATACGACATTGGACTCGCCAAAACCAACACGATCATCGCCAGAATGATCTGAAAGACGACTTGTGATAAACCGGAGGTCTTCATGAGTGATCTTTCCATAGTTAAAACAGGATATTGCCAAATATCCAGATACGGGCATTCTTGCTGGTCCCATCACTATCGGTGCCGCTTGAAGTCGGATTGGGATTGCTACCCACTTTCTTCGCCCAGGTCAGGTTGACCCCCCCACGTTCATCGCTCACCAAGGCCGCCCCGACCCCGACACCCGAAAGCCGATAATCATTGGGGGTGCCGGCAGACAGGGCATCCTCCCAAAGATGATCATACTGGGTGATCCGACCGGTATCGAAAAAAGTGAAAAGTTGGGGTTCACCCAAATCGGTCTGGCCAAAGCTATAACGCACCTCTGTCGTCCCCAACCACCCCGAATCTCCCAACCCCTCCCCGATCGGATAGGCGCGGACGCCGGTGGGACCGCCCAGTTGAAATTTTTCTGCGCTGTCCAGATTCTTCGAGCCAATCATCCCATTGACAGCAACCGTCCACGACAAGGCAGCATCCAATTGTTGTTTGCGCTGAAGGCTCCAGTTAAGCTTGCCAAAATGACCTTCCGTCTGGGCCGTGCCGGCATCGGTTGCCTGATAGGCGGTATTCCCCCCAAGGTTCAAGTTACCCAGGCCATAGCCAGCACTCCATCCCATCTGGCCATCAAACACATCGATAAGATCCCCGGATGCCCCAAAAGTATAAAGGCCAATCCTCCGATCATTCAAATTGTCACCATTGAATCGATTGGCCACATGTTTGGCGTCATAGTTGGCCGTCAACCAAACATTCTGCTTGCTGCTGCGGACCAGGGGATAACTGCCAAAAAGGGAGGCGACGCTGGTTTCGCTGGAAAGGCTCAACGGGACAATCTCTTCGTCGATGTCCAAGACCAATTGCGAATACGAGGTTCCCAATTTGGCACCGGTACTCCCCAATGGCACCTGAACGGCCACTTTTCCGCTCGTCATGCCGCTGGCCTTGGCGGCGTTGACGGAAACCCGTTCTCCCATCCCCGACAGGCTGTTGATGTTGATCTGGGCATTGAGGCGATTGGCTCCCGTATAACGGCTCCCATAATTATCACCCCAGACGGTCCCCGTCACCGGGCCAGTCTCTTCCACCTTGGCGACCACCTGGGTCGAGCCGGTGAGTGAACCCGGCTCCAGGGTTGTCTTGACCGATTTGATGCCGGGGAGGTCATTGGCCAGAAGAACGGCGCGTTCCAGGTTGTCCAAACGCAACGGCAAACCGGGGTTGACACCACTGGCAAGTTGGTCCGCGATCACTTCGTTCTTGACCAGCGTTCCCCCCCCCTCCACCCGGACGCCGCGACTCCCATCCGATCCATCCACCACCCCCTCTTGCACGGCAATTTCGATCCGACCGGAATCAATCTTTTGGGGTGGTAAAAACGCCTGAACCAAAGGATAACCCTTGGCACGCAGGTGAGAAGCAACCATCTCGGAAGCTTGTTTGATTTCATCGATGGATAACGCTTTGCCGGTCATGGGTTTCAATAATTCATCAATTTCTTCCTGGCTCACGATGGTCACACCGGTGACGCGAAAAGCATTCACCTCGATTCGGGGGACCACCGGTTCCCCTTCGGGTTTCAAGGCCAATTGGGTCACGGGGACCGTCAGCCCTTGGATGGCGACGGCCACTTTGCCGCCCCCCACCACCGCCCGCGATAGTTTAACCTCCGCCTGGGGATGGCCATGGGCACGCAGATAGGCGACCACGGCGTGGACCGCCTCTTCAAACTGTGGAAAAGTGATCTCCCGTCCTTTCCACGGTTCCAGCACTTGGTCGATGGCGTCGGCGGAAACCTCCGACAACCCTTCAACGCGAAAATCGCCGATGGAAAGCTTCAAACGGGTCAAAGATGTAGACAATTTCGGCATGGCGGCACGGATGACCGTTTTTTTCGACGGTGGCAGGCTTGCCGTTTGTACCGCCGTATCGGCACGACGTTGGATTTCGCTTTGAACGCCACCGTCCAGGCTATCATCTGGCGTGTTGGCGGTCGCCAGCCCGGTAGGAACCCCCATGAGCGACGCCAGGACCATTGTTCCAAGCCGTTGTCGGGAATGGGGCGTTCGGAGGGGAAAAATCTTGTGCGTCATCATGGATCGGTGCCCACAGGCTTGAAGTTGATGGAACAACGCTGGCCTGGCGTTATCTCAAACGCGGGATTGGCCACCAGAAGTCGCACACGAAACGTGGAACTGGCGGCATCGATAACCCGGTCGATGGCAGAAACCCGGGCGACAAACGGATGGCCAACAAGCTGCGGCAAAACCTCAAATTCTTGTCCCATGGTGACGCGGCCAAAAAAGTTTGCCGGAAGGACGGTCTCCACATGCAAAGGATCCAACTGGACGATACGGAATATTTTTTCCTGCTTGACCAGATCGCCTCGATTCCGATAACGCTCTGCAACAATACCACGAATCGGGCTGAAGATACTACGGAGGCGGATTTGCTCCCGCCGTTCTTTGAGTTCAAGTTCCGCCAGTTTTTGTTCGGTAGCGATTTCATCCAACTCCTGGTTGGAGATTAACTGCCGTTTTTGCAGATCCTCATTGCGTTCAAACCGGCGCGTTCCGTAAGCCGCCTTGGCTGCCAGGACATTGGCTGCCGCCTCTTGCACCGCCGTATCCAGTTTGGCCAGCAGTTGGTCACGTTGCACCAGATCCCCCCGATCCGCGTTGACTACTTTCAACACACCGTCCGCAGGGGTTCCCACATCCACTTCCATCGAGGGTTCAATCAAACAGATAGCGGCGTTATCCGCTTTCCCCAGGAGAGCGGACGAAACAGCGGGATCTTGAACGCCCAGGGGTTCTTCCGCCCATACGCCACCCCCGACCATCATTCCCAACATCACGATCCACCCAACGTTCCACCACGGTACTTTCATTCCATTGTCCCCGAAAAAGAGAGTGCTTGCCGCATTTGGAAATCATAGTCAAGCTGCCTGAGGCGAATACGGCGGTGGGATCGTTCGGTCCGTTTCTGGGCAAACCGATAAATACCACGGGCCACGGCCTGAAAAAAAGCATTATTAGGGCTGCGCACTAAGAAAAAAACCAAAGATTTGCGTACTTGGCAGGATATACCCATCACCAGTTCATCTTCGAGCGACAGCAGATACTGGGCACTCCCTGGATCACCCTGACGGGCACAACGACCGACCATCTGACGATCAACACGGGCGTTATCGTGTCCCTCGGTCAGGATCACATGCAAACCTCCGGCGTCCAACACCCCCGCATCGGGTTGAATATCGGTCCCCCGACCTGCCATGTTGGTGGCAATGGTGACGCGAGGGCCTTGGCCCGCCTGTTGAATCGTCTGCGCCTCACTCGCGTCCTGTTTGGCATTCAAAACCAAGTGGTCGATCCCTGCCGACGTAAGTCTTGCAGACAGGGCTTCGGATGTAGCCACGGTGCGCGTTCCCACCAGCACCGCCTGGCCCGCATCCCGACAGCGGAGGATCGCCGCCAGCACCGCCAGCCAACGGGCCTCGGCGGTGGCGAAAATCTGCGTCGGCAAAAGACGGCGGCGTGAAGCCTTCTGGGGTAAAATGCGCACCACACCCACCCCATAAAGATCCACCAATTCTCCCGCCACCTCCCGACAGGTTCCCGTCATACCGGAAAGCCTGAGATAACGCCGAAAAAACAGTTGATAACTGATGCGTGCCAAAATCTCCTTTTCGGGACTCACGGGGACATTTTCCTTGATTTCGATCAATTGCTGCAACCCGCGTTCCCAGGAACGGTCTGGCATCACCCTGCCGGTATTTTCGTCCACGATCATCACCTTGGGAACCCCCTGGTGTTCACGGACGATGTAGTGAATATCGCGGTGAAAACCATGGAGGGCCTGGAGGGCCTGAAGCACCGCCTCCTGGGAGCGGATGACCCCTTGCCAAAGGCCCGAAAAATTTCCCGCCAATTCCCGCAGGCGCGTATGCCCGATAGCGGTCAGATGGGGAACCCGCCCATCCATCCCATAATCCACCTCCCTCTCCAATTGCCGGGCGAGAGCGATGGCCTCGGCATGAAACACCTCGGCATGGGGATCGCGGCGTTCCGCCGAGATGATCAACGGCGTCCGGGCTTCATCGATAAAAACGCTGTCCGCTTCATCCACGATTGCAAACTGTAACCCGCGCAGCAAAACCTTGCCCTGCATCCGCCCGGTCAGCCGATCCATGGCCATAATCAATGGGCGCATATGATCACCCATGGCAATACGATCCCGCAGATAGTCGAACACCAATGTTTTATTGGTGCAATAGACGATATCTGCCTGGTATTCTCGCCCTTTCTCCTCCGGTTTGGATCCTTCCAACACCAATCCCGTCGTCAACCCAAATGCGGCATACAACGGTGCCATCAGGGCGGCATCCCGGCCCGCCAGATAATCGTTGACGGTTACCACATGAACCGCCATCCCAGACAAGCCCGCCGTGATGGCGGCCAACGTCGCCATCAATGTTTTTCCTTCCCCGGTATCCATTTCCACCACCCGCCCATGCAGCAGATGATACCCTCCGCGCAGTTGTGCCGGAAAATGGCGCATACCAAGAATTTCTCCACTACGCCGCCGAATCAGGGCAAACGTTTGCGCGACGGGAGAATCGATGAATCCTTGGCGGCGCATCTGGCGGGCCAGGATTCCCTGAAGTCGCTCCATCTCCTCGCGGGACATGGCGTCGATGACCGCACTTTCCTTTTCGACCCGGCGTAAAAAGGGTTCCACTCTGACCGACTGCGCCGAAAACCGTGTTGCCAAGGTTAAACGGATCCGCTCGCCGACGCGATCAAACCAGGGCATCTGCACCCAACTGCGCCGTTGCGGATAAAGATCGCCGATGAGCGTTTGCGCCAGACTTGCACTCATACGGCAAACCGTTTCATGAAAAGTTGCCTCAAACTGCGATACCATTGTGCGGCGAGAGGGGCCGGGTCATGCAGGAAGCGGACATAGATGCGATTGCCCAATGCCCCAGGCTTTACCCCCCCGGAGAAAGCCAGCTCAAATTGGAACAGAGGTGCCAATGCCTTGGGTTGCGAAACGTCCGGGTCAAGACCGATCTGTCCCCCCCCCTGGAGCGAAAGGGCGAGGCTGGGGAGATCGCTGGTCGCTGCCGGAACTTCCCGGACGATGGTGGCGGTCAGTAACTCCCAAATATGATCCACGGCACGCAGTTCCACCAACCGCGTATGACGGCGTACCAGATCGACATCCGATTGCGGCACGACGGCCAGCAGGGTAAACCGTTCTGGATCGAGGACATACCCCACGACATCCCCCCGTTTAAGATAGCGTCCGGGAAAATCTCCCGGAGAGGCCATAACCAGGGTACCGGCATGGGGACTGGTCATGGTCATCGCCTGACGGCGTGCGGCGATATCGGCCAACTGTTCATCGACATAGTTCAACTCAAGGATGGCCATCTGGGCCTGGAGACGGTCGAACGTGGAGGCCATATCCAAGCGTGACCGAACTTCGCGCTGTTGATGCGTCAATTGAATATAACGGGATTCCATCTCCGGGTCGGTACAGGTCAATAGCTTATCCCCCCCCTGGACGTATGTTCCGGGAGGAATGAGAACCTTCTCCCCAAAACAGGTCAACGACGCACGCAAACGGGATTCTTCCGGCATCCATATGACCCCCTCGGTCATGGTCCAGGCGGGAACGGGCACCCCAACGGCGATCAGCACCAACACGGCACCGCCCATCCCCGCCAGCAGAAACGTCCGCACACGACGACCTTCCAACGCAACATCCGTGGCCAGATAATGGAGATGACGCCACAACGGCTGCATCAACATGCCCCAGGCGGACCAGAGGGCCAACAACACCCCGACAAAAAAATAACTTCCTGCCACCAGGAGGATGATGGCGACGGCGATGAACATGCGGTAAAAAAAGGATGCGATGGCGTAAACAGCCAACCAGGGGGCCTCACCGGGGGTTAGGCGGGGGGGTTCGGTTTTGGCAAGACCCAACAGCCGCTTTTTGACCCAATAGGCGAGAAATTGATTGGATTTTTTGCTCAGATTAGGGATTTCCAACGCATCGGCCAAAATATAATAACCATCGAAGCGAATCAGCGGATTGGCATTGAAAACGAGTGTCGTCAATCCGGCTAGCAAGATGATTTCATGCAGGACTGCCCGGGTCAGGCCGGGATCCAACCCGATCCAAAGCCATAGGGCCACCGAAGCGACCGCCAGTTCCACCATCATCCCCGCCGCCCCCACGAGCATACGGCTCCGTTTGTCGGCAAAGGCAATGGTGGCGGAGGCATCGACATAGGGGACCGGGACCATGAGCAAAAACATCAATCCCGTTTCGTGGCAACTCCCACCTTGACACTTGATCGCAAGTCCATGGCCCAGTTCATGGAGGGTTTTAAGCACCGGAAAGACAATCCACAATAACAGGATGTTCTCCGCACTGAAGGCACGGGCGGTGATATCGCCGGTCAACGCATCCCAATGCATGGAAGCCTGAATGACACCCGAAATAACCACCATCACCCACAGCCAGGGGAGCCACCCCAAAAACCAGCGTGGAATCAGGGAGGCCATGAGGGTCAGGATCCTATCGGGATCGAAGAGGGGAATTTTCAGGGAGAGTGGATTGGCGATGTACTGTTTGAGTTTTTGCCAACGCACCTTGGACCGGCGTTCCCCCATCTCTTCCAGGTCGGGAGTGCGGTCGGTGAGCAACACGTTGGCCTGATGGAGTTGGGTCAACAGGTGAACGATTTCATCCTGGGTCGGGGCATGATCGCCATCGCGTTCACACAGAAGCGTCCAAATGTCATCAAGGCTCGCATGGCCGTCAAACAGGGAGACCACGGCATAGGCCGCCGGATTAATCCGCAGGAAACGACCGCTGGCGCGATCTTGAAGGACAAACCAACGTTCACCGCGATAAAAATGCCGCCACACCCGCGCCTGACTGCGCAGCCGTGGCCTGAGCATGGCAACCCGGTACCAGGAGTTGGAAAAAATAGCGGAAGACATGGAGACGACCCGCCCTTCAAGACCATTTGGGAACCCGACCTGACCGTCGTTCCCCCCCCCTGATGCTGTGAATTTTATGGGGTTGGTCGGGTAAAAAGCAACGTTAAATCCAGGGCAATTGCATTTGAAATTGGCACATCCAAATGCTTCGGAAAAAATAAATTATTAAAAGAAAAAAGGGGTCTGGGGGATTGCCCCCAGGGTTTTGATTTTAAATCAAAAGCTTCAATCTTTTCTTTTGACTTTGTTTTTGACTTTAAGTTCAGAAGTCTGAAAATAGAGACCTTTTTGTTCAATATCGAAAAAAGAGTCAAAAGCGGAACATGGAAACCTTTTTGTTTAAAGTCAAAAACAAAACCCTGGGGGCAATCCCCCAGACCCCTTTTTTCTTTCAATAATTTTAATGGGGGGGGGCTGAACGGTTACCAATAGTTTTCCAGCCCCCCAGCATGCTACTCCGTCGTATGATACCAATACGTTTTCCAGAATGATTTTTGACTGATCTTCTGTACGGTCAAGTCGGGTCTAAGAATCTGCTTGGGGGGCAAAATCACGACATCCGAGGGAATCCCACCAGAAGCCAGTGTTGTCTTGCGATCGGCCTTGGTGAGCGGATCATCTGCGGTTTCCGCAATTTCTTCGCCCGTTATTTGATCCACTCTGGGAGGTGCCGTGGCATTGGCCAATGAAACGGTATACAAAACACCGCTCCCCTCACTAGGACCGCACGTCGTTGCCTCGACCGTGGAAGGGGGAATGTAACTGGTCACGTAAATAACACCCGCAATCGTCAGTGGTGAAGAAAGCACCTTTTCCCCACTGCTTTCCAACTGAATACGCCAACCAACATCCAGTGCGGCAGGGGCATCACAGGAAGCATCTTGCAAACAATCACTGGTCAGGTCGGCCAGTTCGGCATGGGTTCTTGCCGTCATCGCCGCCGAATCACTGGTGACACTGCTGGTTGTACGATCTTTGAACATGTATATCCAGTTGACCACCTTGGTAGAGGAATCGTTCTTGTCCAGAGGATCCTCACGATCACCAGACCCCAATATCACCGCATCATAATAGCCAATGGAGTCTTTATAGCGCACCACATCGGGGCGGTGGAAGAAACGCCGATCCTCGGTAGCGGTGTTGCTGTAACTCCGTCCCAACGACAAAATTTTGTTGGCAACCCACTTGCTGCGATCCGTTCCCGACATATCCACCCGCCAGACATCACCGCCGGTATCCCCCACATAGATGCGATCCACCAGACCGTCCAAATTGGAGTCCAAAGTTGCCACTTCCGAAGGGATGCTGTTGCGCATGTCGGCATGATAGAATAGGGCAGGATTTCCAGCGGCAGGTTCCGTCGTCGCCCCATAAGTCACCTTCCAGATCAATGCACCGCTGGTCGCATTGACGATATAAATGGCATTGCCAGTGGTATCATCCGTCCCGGGTAGAACATTGGTGTCTTTGTTGACATCGTAACCACCGCCAAAAATCAATACCGGTTGATTGGAATAGGTGGTGTCACCCACAGCATAGGATATTGTTTTCACCCTGGGGTTGGAAAACGTCAGCCCCATTTCAGAAAAACTACTGCCTACCGATTGTTTGGCAGACCATAACATGGCAGGAGCATCAGGATCAGTAATATCCAAAGCATAGTAGCTTTCCCCCCCCCGGCGCAATCCAAAATAGGCATAAACCAAATCACCACTCGCCGACTGAACGGTCCCATCGCTGTTGACATCCTTGATATAGGTCGCTGCCGCCCCATCGACCATGTGCGGATGTTTCGGGGTGCCTGGGGTATTGCTTTTGAGACGACTGAGTTGACCCGCAACCTCCAAGGGAATAAACCCCCAATTCTCAACACCCACTTGGTCACCAGCACTATTGGTGTCCTGAAACATATGCATGTATCCATCATTGCTCCCCATGAGCAGACGCATATCGGGGTTCGTCGAAGAGAAAACACCCATGGCCCCATAGTTGACCGGCATCACTTGGGAGTGGAGAGAATCGCCCAACAGCCAGGATCTCAGATCGGTGGTGGAAGAATCACCATCAAAATCGGAAACATCCATCCCTCGGGAAAAATTGATGAGAGTCTCAGCATCTGTGGAACTTGAAACACCCAATGCCGTTTGGACATCCGCTGAAGCTGCCAAGGTGGTGGCATCCCAGGCTCGCAACGTACTGGAGGTATAACTCCCACTCTCGTCGGTGGCCGGTTCGGTATAGAGAATCCGCCCCGCCATGG
Organism: Magnetococcales bacterium; assembly: GCA_015228925.1. Taxonomy (GTDB): domain Bacteria; phylum Pseudomonadota; class Magnetococcia; order Magnetococcales; family UBA8363; genus UBA8363. Next base: position 19,571 of record JADGCQ010000068.1, read on the forward strand.
CATTGGAGGTGTACACGGTAGAAGTCAGAAAACCGGGTATCTGCTGACCGGCACCACCCCGTACAACGTTGCGGCCATCGGTTCCAGACAGCTCACCGGCAGAAACGTCAGCATTGATAACATCCCAACCGGTTGGATCGGTCCAAAAGGTGAGTGCATCGTTCTTGATGCGACCATCGGTGGCAACAGCGGCGGCATTATTGGCATCCGCAAGGAAGGAGACGCCGTTGGCGGCGGTACTTATTTTCAGCTTTTTAATATTACCCGTCCACAAAGGTTTGCCGTCGGGATCTGCCTGGAAGATGGCAATATAAACGCTGTCCATGATTTGGGTGCGATTAAACACATTCACCGGCACGGATGCCGAAACAAACGTGGTACTGACACTGATGATCTGGTTGAAAATGCTGATCAGATTGTTGTACAGCATGGTTGGATCTTCGCTCAGTTCATACGGGGTGGTCGTACCACCGGAACTGGCATAATCTGTTGTTGTAACATTGATCTTGGTAGAAGGAACCAAGAAAAACGATGTGACATTCTGACTGCCAAGGAGGTCCGTCACCGTTCCATAGGTGCCATCTCCAAGATCATTGCCGTATAACCAACCGATTACATCCACAAAGGCATCGCTTTGAGACAGGGTAAGCCCCATGCCACCCGAAGCTTTGGCCGCCGCCGTTGCGGTTTCGGAATCATTTTCCTGCTGGGAAACCTGAAACATAAGGTTAACGGTAAAGATTTTGGCGCAATTGAAGGTAGAACTCAGGGGAGAAATATAATTGGAACCGCTCTCCACCGTGGTATCCCAACTGCGCAGAGGAAAATCCACATTTAAATTTGTACCCGCTGTATTGTCGCCAAAATCTTTATACCCGTTGTGACCGTTATAAATTCCCTGACCCGTAAGATACCTGAAAAATTCAAAAAAGAGTTCTGCCCCTTGATAGGCATGGGCATCGTTGCCACTGGGTTCACCGAGGTCTGCCATGGCTTGAATCAACGCCGCTTTGGCACCGTTGGCATCGTTGGCTTGGAATTCCTCGAAACCCAACCGGATATATCCCCCATTGCTGCAACCGCTCTGAGAATATCCAACACAACTATTATTTGCTTGATGGTTAATCATCAAGCCAACTCGGATACCTGACAAGGGTTCGATTACTTTGGATAACACGGCCCGCATCATTTCGAACATAGAAATTTTATCATCGGCCATATCGGTGGAAGTCAGATAACCCAGGGAAACCAGGCTCTGACAATTACCCCAGTCATCACCGCTATTATTACAGACAACATTACCCAAGCTGGCGCGATAGTCCAAAGAAAACATCACCAACGGCATACTGGATCCCCCCAAGGATCCATTATCGATGTAAATATCGGTATCTCCCGTGCCACCGTAGACGGTGGTTGTGGTTGTCGCCGCAGTGGTCGTCGTCGCGGTCGTACTGGATGTGGAAGCTGTCGAGGTTGTGGTGGTCGCGCTGGCAGTGGTCGTCGTCGTCGTCGTGGTGGTGGTTGCTGTGGCGGTTGCTACGAAATCCTGACCGGTAACACTGGCACTATTGGCATTGGTGATACTGGTGGGAGAAAAGGTGTACCCTGTTTTTGAGGGGGTGAGGGTATAACTTTTACTCTTGTCGAAGGTACATGCATAACGGCCATTGATATCTGTCGGTGAATCGACACAGGAACCGGAACCCGCAGGGGTACTGGCAGCGGTGATGGCAATGGAAACACCACTGAGGGCCGCACCCGTATCGGAACCAATACGAACCGTCCCTTGAATCGTATAATAGCTGGCGGCATGAACACCCCTGGGGGCAATCAGGAGGATGTTGACGGCCAGAGATACCACAAGGAAAATGAAATGAATAATGCGCATAGCCCCATCCTTGTTATTCTCACGGATCATCACAAGAAGCCAACTGGGAGATTCATTTATTTTTACTCGTTTTTCATCACAATGTCAAAAATAACACGGTGTGGAAGCCACCCGGAGGATTTCAGAGAACAACATGAACGATTGATAACGATTTTATTTTCTAATCGCCTTGCCAAACTTGGACAAAAATAAACGGATTGGACGATTCAGTCGGCGTTATGCTATATTTGAACGAATGTTTGTTTATTTTGCTAGTCTCGGATCACATATTCGGATAGGGATACTGCCAGTGTTCGTCCGTTCCCAAACAGGCTATACCCTGGTTGAGCTGCTCATCACCCTTGCGATTGCGTTGATTGTGTCC
>JADGCQ010000069.1:0-9646 GCA_015228925.1 Magnetococcales bacterium
AGTCAAAACCCTGGGGGCAATCCCCCAGACCCCTTTTTTCTTTTAATCATTTTATGAAATGGGGAGACTTCTCCAATTCTCCCGTTCCTCCCAAGTCTCCAACACATAAGCCTCCTGACGCACCCCACACCACGCCCCCCTTTGAACCAAAAGTACCCACAACCCCTGAGTCTTTACCAATTTCCGCCACGAATCCCCCTCGGCACTCTCCTCCCCCGCCAATGACTCCACTAAAAACCAAGGCTTCTCCGTGTATAATTTCATAAAGCTTTCCACCACCACACAAAAAAATCCCGGAGGGGATTCCACACCTCCGGGATCGGCAATCAAATCCACTTCATCCGCAAATCATTACCGTGTCCGCGGCCAACGCTCCAACGCCGAGAAAAAGAATGCAATCTCCACCGCAGCCGTCTCCGGCGCATCGGAACCATGAACCGCATTTTCGCTGATGTCCTTGGCAAAATCGGCACGAATCGTCCCAGGAGCCGCATCCTTGGGATTGGTCGCCCCCATACAATCACGATTTTTCTTGATGGCATTCTCCCCCTCAAGAATCTGAACCATGATTGGACCCGAACTCATATAATCCACCAACTCGTCAAAAAACTTCTTGCCACGATGCACCTCATAAAACTCCCCGGCACGCTCACGGCTGAGATGCAACATCTTGGCGGCAACAATCCGCAAACCCGCTTTCTCAAAACGGGCATAAATCTCACCGATGACGTTCTTGGCAACACCATCGGGTTTAATCATAGACAGGGTACGCTCAACAGCCATCTTTTCCTCCTGCAACGCATGCATGTATCGAATGTGTGGAAAAATCAAAATGGAAAAAAAACCGACGCGAAGGAAACACAAAAAACACCCTTCCAGCACAAGAACGGCATCTTTCAGAAAGCATCCAGGGCAAAAAGCATCCGGGGCAGAAAGAATCCGGGGGCTTACACCCCCGGATTGAGCTTAAAAGAGTGCTGCTACGACCTACCCGAACCATGATCCGGGCACAGTGTTTCCTTATCCACGAAAGATCAGCCGCCGAACCGCTTCTTATACTCGGCCACCTGCTTTTTCATCCGCTCAGGGACAAACTCGCCAATCTTGGCCATCCAGCCATCGAGATCGGCAAACTCACCCTTGAACGCCGCCGCATCCACCCTGAGAACTTCCTCAAGATCCGCCTTGGCAATGGTAAGCCCGGTAAGATCAAGATCCTCAGGATTGGGCATGAATCCCAACGGTGTCTCACGCGCACCGACCTTGCCTTCAACCCGTTGGCACATCCACTTGAGAACACGGGCGTTGTCACCATAACCGGGCCACAAAAACTTGCCGGCATCGCTCTTGCGGAACCAGTTGACGTAGAAAATGGCAGGAGCCTTGTTACCCAAACGATCACCCATCTCAAACCAATGCTGCCAATAATCGCCCACGTTGTAACCGCAGAAAGGCAACATGGCCATGGGGTCGCGACGCAGGGCCGAAGAGACATCCAAAGCCGCCGCAGTCGGCTCGGAAGCCGCCGTGGCACCCATGAACACACCATGATCCCAACTGGTGGCTTGATGAACCAAAGGCATGACCCGGGTGCGACGACCACCAAACACAAAAATATCGATGGGAACCCCTTCAGGATTTTCCCAATCGGAACAAATGACCGGACATTGCTTGGCAGGGGCGGTAAAGCGTGCGTTGCCATGGGCACCCACTTCCTTGCCCGGTTTCCAATCACGACCCTTCCAATCGATACCATGATCGCAAGGCTTGTCCATATCTTCCCACCACACGTCACCATCATCGGTCATGACGCAGTTGGTGAAAATGGCGTTTTCGCGGATCGAATCCATGGCCATAGGATTGGACTTGTAGCTTGTCCCCGGGGCCACGCCAAAGAAACCAGCTTCGGGGTTGATGGCGTACAGACGGCCATCCGCCTTGATCTTCATCCAAGCGATATCATCCCCCAAACACTCCGCCTTCCACCCCTTCAACGGCGGTTGCAACATGGCCAGATTGGTCTTACCACAGGCACTGGGGAAAGCCGCCGCGATGTGGAACTTCCTCCCTTCGGGGTTGGTCAGGCGCAGGATGAGCATATGCTCGGCCATCCACCCTTCCTTCTTACCCATGGCGGAAGCGATACGCAGAGCCAGACACTTCTTGCCCAACAAGGCATTGCCGCCGTAACCGGAACCGTAGGACCAGATCAGGTTTTCTTCGGGGAAATGGGCAATATATTTCTTCTCGATGGGGGCGCAAGGCCATACACCATTGTCCTTCTGGCCCGGCTGCAACGGTTTGCCCACCGAATGCAAGCAGGGAATGAACTCACCAGCACCCAGGGTATCCAACACCTTGGTGCCAACACGGGTCATGATGTGCATATTGGCAACCACATAGGGGCTGTCAGTCACCTGAACACCAATCTTGGCAATGTCCGAACCAATAGGCCCCATGGAAAAAGGGATCACGTACATGGTGCGACCCTTCATGCAACCATTGTACAGACCGCGCATGGTCTCCTTGAGTTCTTTCGGGCTGGCCCAGTTATTGGTCGGACCCGCATCGCGCTTGTTGGTGGTGGAAATATAGGTGCGATCCTCCACACGGGCCACGTCCGAGGGATCGGAACGAAAATGATAGCTGTTGGGACGCTTGGCGGGATTGAGCTTGGTCGCCAAACCGGCCTCGACCATCACCTGCATCATGCGATCATATTCAGCCGTGGTGCCGTCACACCATTCAACCTTGTCAGGTTGAACCATGGCACGGACTTCCTCCACCCAGGCATTGAGCTTGCTATTTTTGCTCGGACTCATAAATCTTTTCTCCTCACAGTATTTTATCGGGAAATTTGATTTTTAGTTGGTCACTGGTCTGTCTATTCAAACCGCGCCATGGCGGTCGTTCATTCGGTCGGCTACCCTGCACGCGAAGAACCTGAAAAGGGCTTCCACACGAATTTTTCGTAAATTATAGCATCATTCCTCAGACTCTCGAAATCTTATAAACAGATTTTTACCGCATGACAAGATATTAAACTCATCGAAATGAACGATTTTTCCAAAGATTAAAAAAATCCCCATCGTTTCAGTGTTGTAACCCCCCTTCTTCCAAGCACGTCACCCCAACCTGCCAGACTTCATTCCGCGAACGGCCCGGACCCAATACTGGCAGCCCCCCCAGTTTTGGCCCGTCGATTCCGTGATAAATCCCGCCTCGGACAAATAGCCCGCCAACACCGCATCGAGCAGACGATGATCGGCTGGCGGACCAACCGTTTGCCCATCATCACGCTGAGGGCATACGGCATGATCTCCCCATTCCAAAACCATCAAACGACCACCCTCCCCGATGATTCTGTTGGCTTCCTCCAGGGCAGCCTTCACATCGACCTCATGCAGGGTGAAAGCGACAAAGGCGACATCCCATTGTCCCATTCCAAGGCCCGTAGCCAAAATATCGGTTTGATGAATTTCAAGATTGGGTCGATTTCCGATTTGATCGCGAAAGATTTCCAGGACTTGATCCTGCAACTCCACCGCAGCCACGCGCCCCGTCGATCCCACTGCTTCCAGAAGTGCCCGGGTAAAAAAACCAGGACCACACCCTAAATCGACAACCCGCATCCCCTCCTCGATCCCCATGGTTCGGACCAATTCCAGGGGATTGTCGATCAATCGCCAACGGGGATCCAACAGTTTATGGGCTTTGGCCGGGTCAAAACGATGTTTGGGAAGATGACGCATAGTTGCCTTATCAGGAGAGTTTTGACGAACCCAATTCGTCATCCATCACCTTATCCCACGTCTCCTACGCCACACGCAACCCACCACGCCATCGATGCCATGGTAACACCGGCAAATCTGGACGACGCAAAAAAACATGACCCCATCCCATGTATCGGGAGATAGAGCGTTTATATCTGGAGATGTTAATGAAACGCAGGTGGGAAAACAACTTAAAAAAACGCGGCATCTACGTTCTAAAGACGAGACGGAAGCGACAAAACGATGGCCCAGAACTCTGGAGCAAGCTAATCCATCAGCTTACTCCAGGTGCCTGGGCAACGCCTCTGTAGAAAATCACATCCACTACACCGGCCCACCCCCTTGATGGACCGAGGCAAAACCCAACCAACTATGATCCATTCCATGAGACCTGGCAGGACGGAGAAGAGCGACGACAAGCGGCTCACCGATCCTACCGTTGATTGGGCGGATAAACTTGGTTTGATACCGGGATAAAGGATCTACACCACCTCCACATCATTGGCTTGCAGACCTTTTTGGCCTTGAACCACAGTGAACTCGACCTTTTGCCCCTCCTTCAGAGAGCGAAAGCCATCACTCTTGATCGAAGAGAAATGAACAAAAACGTCTTCACCATGCTCGCGAGCGATGAATCCAAACCCTTTGCTATCGTTGAACCATTTGACGGTTCCTGTTTCCCTGTCAGACATGTATGAAAAACTCCTGTTGGTTTGATCAATGTACAGTGCGTTTATAACATGTCGCAGCCCGGATGAAAACAAATTTGTGCAAAAAAATGGATATTTTGTAAAAAAAATCCTCAATTGCCAAAAAACAACGGCTCCTGAATGGTTTCAACCCACCGTCCTGCTTGCATTTCGTCCCTTTGGAGACCATCAACCATTCCCAATTTTCCAGAATAATACTTCGCACAAAAAATATGTGTTTTATTCATTTTTTGATCCTCCCCCAGCCCCAAAGGTGTGCCACCCGGGCTGATCTTGCGTTCACGTGATGGCTACACCAAGGATCATTCTCAATAGACGGCGACACCAAAATCGAGGATAATTTCAACATAAAGGCGGGGGTTCCAGTTAAAAGACCACAACATATTCCCAAAAACGGGCAAGAAATATCGGAACTCTCATCCGAAAAACCTCTTTTCGACAATCAAACCAGAGTAAAATTTCAGACGGATTCCGCAGATAGCCATGGGTATGCATTCCTCTCTCAAAAGTCTCATTCTTGTCGCTCGACAACACGGCGTCGAGTTAAACGTGGAACGCTTACAACACGAACTTGCGCTTCAAGAGCAAGAAGCGGGGGATGCTTTGCTGGTCAAGGCGGCGCAAAATAATGGACTCAAGGCCCGCCAAGTTGGCCTAGCCTGGGATAAATTGGCACATCTTGGAAACGCTTTTCCGGCTATCGCCAGACTAAAAAATGGCCATTGTGTGGTATTGATCGGTTTCCAAAAGGCAACAGATGAAACACAAAGCCAAAATTGTGTGTTGGTCCTCGACCCGACCGTTCCCGACCCAAAGGTGGAACGGATGGAAAAAGAAAAATTCGAGGAACATTGGAATGGCCGTATCGTCCTTGTAACCAGAGCTTTTGATCTGACTGATCTGGAACAACCCTTCTCGGCAACTTGGATCATCGGGGCGTTCTTGCAGCAAAAAGGTATCTTGGCTGCCCTTTTATTCATTGCAATCCTGTTACACCTGTTTGCACTGCTGCCTATCCTCTACATCATGATCATCCTGGATAAGGTGGTCAATTACCACGCAACCTCAACCCTCTATGTCTTCACTATCGGCGTGTTAATCGCATTCCTGTTCAACGGAATCATGGGGTATCTACGAGAATATATCATCCTCTTTATTTCAAGTCGCGTCGATGTACGCCTGAATTCTCAGGTATTTGTCCGGTTGCTCAACTTGCCACTGAGTTTCTTCAACAAGCAAGAACCCGCAACCATCGCCAAAATGGTGCAGCAAACCAATACGATACGTAATACAATTTCTGGAAAGGTTTTTTCTACCATTCTCGATTCAACCGCATTGGTGATCTTTACCCCCATCCTCTATCTTTACAACCCTCTCCTATGCCTTATTGTCATTGCATTCTCAGTGGCGATAGCCGCCAATGTCATCATCACCTCCCGCGTGCAAAAACGTTATCTGCAACGCGCCATGGCAGCCGACATTCGCAAACAAAATATCATTACCAGTGCCATTGCTGGCATAGAAACCATTAAATCATTGGCTATCGAACCAGTCCGAGGAAAAGAGTGGGAAAAAGCAGTCTACAGCCATAGCACGGCCAACTTTGAATTGGGGCGCGTCAATGCCATTTCTGCCCAGATCGGCGGAACTTTGCAAAATCTGATGACGGTGACCTTGGTTTTTGTCGGGGTCAACATGGTCCTGACAGGCGATTTAAGTCCCGGTGTTCTTATCGGCGTCAACATGCTGGGGGGACGGGTGACATCGCCCCTGGTGCAATTGGTCACGTTACAACTGGATCTGGGTAAACTTTCCAATGCCATTCAGTCCCTGGCGGTCATTCTGAATACCCCCGGCGAGGCCATGCGTCAGAACACACCCGCCAAGCTCAACGGAGATTTGAAGTTCAGCCATGTATCTTATAACTTCCCCGATGGCACCATGGCTTTGGATCATCTTTCATTCACAATTCCAGCAGGGACTAAGGTGGCTGTTGTGGGTACTCCAGGATCGGGTAAATCCAGCCTGGCATTGCTGACGCAAAAATTTTTACGCCCCAGCTCCGGGACCATCTCTATTGATGACCGAGATTTGCGCCTCATCGACCCGGGCCTGTTGCGTATGAGTATCGCAGCCGTCAACGATGCCACCATGCTGTTTGGCGGAACCATTCGTAACAATATTCTTGAACCTTTTCCATCGGCTTCTGCACAAAGATTACTTTGGGCCAGTCGAATCACCGGCCTGCACCCCCTCGTGGAAAAATTGCCGGATGCCTATGAAACCGAACTTGAAGAGGGGGGGGCCAACATCAATGCCGGACTCAGAAAACGCATCCTGATAACACGCGCTATGATCCGCAATCCCCAGATTTTGATTCTGGACAATATCTATACACACTTTGACATCGAAGATGTGTTGGACTTCAAGACGAGGATGGGTGAAATCAGTGCCGGTCGAACCCTGATATTCATTTCCAAACAATTGGCCCCCATCAGCGATTTTGGTTTGATCTTTGTCATGGATAAGGGACAGATTGTCGAATGGGGTGATCATCCTCGGCTGCTCGCCAATAAAGGACTCTATGCAGCCCTCTGGTCCAAGGAGATGGCAGTATGGGGACCGCAATACCCAAGCCAGACGCCTTCCCAGAATAGCCCTATACCATCAGACACTCCCACCCCCAAAGGAGGGATTGAAAAATGAGCAATCCCTCCAACCATGTCCCGAAAAGTCCATCTCCAAACACTAAAGAAAAAATATTTGCCCCAGGAGATTTCGTTTTCCAAGAAGGCGATAGCGGCGATTTTGCCTATGTCATGGTATCGGGCGTTGTGGAAATCTGCAAATTGTCTGGCGGCAAACTGGTCGTGCTGCAAGAGGTCTCCCAAGGTGCCCTTTTCGGCGAAATGGCCCTGATTGATAAGGCCACAAGGTCAGCATCAGCCCGCGCCAAAACCGAAGCCGTCATCCGAGAAATCGATCAGGCGGCATTCCTGGCCCATATTCGCCACTCCCCAGACGTGGCCCTCAACATGTTGAATCGTTTGGCCAGTTATGTCCGCACCTCCAATAAAAACCTGACCGGCAGCATCTTCGACGTCCCATCCTCCGAAGTACCCGAAAAAGATCATCGAGAAAACAAAGTCGTGGTGGTCAATCAAGATCTTCGTTGGAAATCCGACGTGGACTTTATCATTAACGAATTTCAGTCGCCGCATGAAATCCTTGAAAAACGCCGATTTCCCCCTGTACTCCTCCAAACTTTGCTCGTCATCTCTTTGACCGTCCTGTCGATCATTGTGTGGGCGAGTGTCTCCGTCATCGATACTACCGTTGCAGCGCGTGGCCGATTAACGACGACGGTTCCAACCATCGCCGTTCAATCATCCGATAATGCTACGGTTAAAAGCCTGCTTGTCGATGTCGGACAACGGGTCAACAAAGGCGACGTACTCTTTACCCTGGATGAAACGTTTACTGGAGCCGATATCAGCAGAGCCAGGATTGAACTGGCGCAGCTGGATTCCAAAGCGAAGCGTTTGGATGCAGAGATGAATCACATGGGGCCTGAATTTGCCACAGAGATTGTGGATGCCGTCGAAAGAAAAGTTTTTCTCATTCGTCATCATGAGTTTAAAACGCGCATGTCGTCTTTCGAACTCAAGCTTGAAAATCGGCGGCAAAAATTTCTAACGATTAAAAAGGATATCGAATTTCAAACCAAGCAACTGCGTATCAAAGAAGAATTAAGAAAAACCCGTCAAGAATTATACGACAAGAAAGTAGGCTCCTTGCTCAGTTTGATGCTCGCCGAAGATGGCCGATTGGCGACTGCACGAGAAGAGCAACAGCTAAAAAGCTCCCTGGATGCCATCAAGGGGGAAACCGAGGAAATTCTTGCTGAAAAAGATACCTTTACCAGCGAGTGGCTCTCCGGTATCGGACGAGAACTTTCCCAAGTGATCAAAGATCGGGATGCTAAACGTGAAGATATTGTCAAACTCAGCAGAAAAAGCAACAATGTGACCATTACCGCCCCTATCGGTGGTATCATCGTTGAAATGCAAAATCTTTTTGTCGGTGCCATTGTGACTGAGGGACAAAGCGTTATTTCATTGGTGCCGAGTGATGTGCCACTGAGGGCTGAAATGGATATCGATCCCAAAGACATTGGCCACTTGGTGGTCGGTGCCAAGGTTTCCATTCAATTGGATGCCCTTCCATTCCAAAAACATGGCGATCTACTCGGGGAAATCTCTTATATTTCCGAAGACACCATGGACAAGTCCACCTCTGGATCATCCGGAACCTTCTATCGGGCGCAAGCAACCATTCTAAAAAATAATCTGAAAGACTTACCTGAGAATACTCGTCTTGTGCCTGGCATGTTGTTGACTGGGGATGTATTGGCTGGAAGCCGACGTTTGATCACCTATTTCATTTATCCCATCGTCCGCACAATCCAGACCACTTTCAGGGAACCTGGTTAAGTTTGGATAGTTCGCTAACCAGTTGGCCCAACAAGAAGATAAGGCCCCGCACATGACCAAATGCGGGGCCTTCCCTGGAAAAAACAACCTCCTACTGAACTGATCAGACGATATCGGATGGATTGACCGTTGGATCGGGCATTCCAGCGTGATCCCCCTGATCGGGAACACCGCCACTTCCGTCAACAGGCATACCACCCCCAGGAATATCCAAAGACGGAATATCGGCACCGGCACTGCCGGCCAAAGCATCCGTCATGACATCCCCGGCATCGTTCAACCCCCCGCCATCATACTCCCCAGGAGGCATAGGCTGCGTACCCCCAGAGGGTGACATAAACTCGTGACCTCCAGGAGGGGCTCCGGTTGGATCAGAGTAAGCATTGAAGGTCGGGATCAACCCAGATCCTGGATCACCCCCGCCCGTTCCATCCCCCCAACCGCTCGGCGTAGACCCTCCACCCACGGGATCACCACCAGGAGGATAGTATCCGGGTCCACCCGCCATCGGATCGCCTCCGGGAGGGGGCGGTGGATAATACGGCCCAGGACCACCCGCTGTCGGATCGCCTCCGGGGGGTGGATAATACGGGCCAGGGCCACCCGCCATCGGGTCGCCTCCGGGAGGGGGCGGTGGATAATACGGGCCAGGACCACCCGCCATCGGATC
>JADGCQ010000069.1:9742-21614 GCA_015228925.1 Magnetococcales bacterium
CTCCGGGAGGGGGCGGTGGATAATACGGGCCAGGACCACCCGCCATCGGATCGCCTCCGGGAGGGGGCGGTGGATAATACGGGCCAGGACCACCCGCCATCGGATCGCCTCCGGGAGGGGGCGGTGGATAATACGGGCCAGGGCCACCCGCCATCGGATCGCCTCCGGGAGGGGGCGGTGGATAATACGGGCCAGGACCACCCGCTGTCGGATCACCTCCGGGGGGTGGATAATACGGGCCAGCCCCTCCGACATTAGGATCAGCACTCGGTGGTACCGGATAATCAGGATTCTCAGCCATCACAATTCCCCCTAAACTGTTAAAAGACTTTCATAGCGACAAACAACGACACGAAGTCACCCCAACTCTTGACAACCAACTCCCATGTGGACATCTTGCTGATTTTTTTTTCAAGATGCAATCAGTAAATGGTATAAAAGTGTAACAAACCGCAATAGATCCAGCGATATATGTCGCACAGGGTAATCGAAAGCAGAGGTTCACAAACTTCTCTTTCCCAGACCGCCAATGCATGAGGTCTTTTACAAGATTGCCGGCCTGAAAAACATGGATGTGGGCAGAATACAAATCAGGGGATCGTCGTATACGGCACGACTTGGAAGGCTAACTAAAGACAGGCTGAAGCAAACCCAAACCATTGCAGAATGCGTCGTTTTGCGTCTTTCGAGGAATACACATGACTACAGATGCCCAGGGGAAAAACCGGCCCACGCCATCACCCCCCAATGATATCCCTTCCCAAAAAAGACGCCATCAAATGAAACCCCGGAGTAAAGGAAATCGATCCTTTTTCCAACAAAGTCTCATCGTAGGCCATATTTTGATCAGGCATCACACCCGTTCCCAAAAGGGCAAAAGGGACCGGATCCGAATTATGGGTCCGGGATGCGATGGGCGTCGGATGATCCGGCAAGGACAAAACCCTGAAATTCCCCCTTTTTTCCAGGTCAGCCACGATCGGCCCCACCAAACGTTGATCAAAATCCTCAATGGCCTTGATCTTATAGTCCAATCGTCCCTCATGTCCCGCCTCGTCGGGGGCTTCCACATGGACAAACATAAGGTCATGGCGTTTGAGTCCATCCAGACACCCCGCAACTTTGCCCTCATAATTGGTGTCCAACCAACCCGTGGTCCCAGGGACAATAATCCGCTCAAAACCAATATTCACCGCAATACCATGCATCAAATCGACAGCAGAAATCATCCCACCCGTTTTTCCATACAGATCGGCAAATAACGACAAACGAGGCTTGCGTCCCTGCCCCCAAAGCCAAATCGCATTGGCCGGTTTTTTTCCAAGGGCCACCCGCTTCCGGTTGATTTCATGGTCCTGCAAAATCCGCTGCGATTTTTCCATCAGGGTACGGATCGGGGCGGCGTCAGGACCACTGGGAAAATAATCCTGAACACGCTGGCCAGAAATGTCGTGCGGCGGGACCGTCTTGAGATCGGTGCCACCACCATGCCAAACCAGCAGGTGCCGATAGCTAACACCTGGGGAAAAAGCAAACGTCTCGCTTCCCAATTCACGATCCAGAAAGGAGATTAATTGCGCCGCCTCATCGGTCGAGATATGCCCGGCGGCAAAGTCAGCCATGCGGCTGAACTGCTCATCCAATGTCACCAAGTTGCAACGAAACGCCAAATCATCGGCTGCCAACGTGATACCCATGGCAGCCGCCTCCAAAGGGCTGCGTCCAGAATAGCCCTGAGTCACATCGTATCCCAACACCCCCAAATTGGCCACATCACTGCCCGGATAATACCCATCCGGGGTGTTCAAAGACCAACCCCCAACCCCATTCTGGACCATACGGTCCAGATTGGGGGTGCGGGCAACCATCAGAGGGGTGCGTCCATCGAGTTCGGGGAGTGGCCTGTCACTCATCCCATCCCCAAGCAAGACGACGTACTTCATATCCAACATGTTTTAGCTCCGGGCATGTTTTAGCTCCGGGAAGGGCTACTTCAGCAGATGCTTGACAACCTCACGCTCCTTACGCAATTCCTCATGCACGGCATCAAACTTTGCCTTGGCCCAAGGACTCATGGGCAACCCTTCGACGACGCCGTAAGAACCATCCGCCTTGGTCTGAATGGGGTAGCCAAAGATCAATCCCTTATCAACACCATATTGACCATCGGAACACACCGCCACCGAATTCCAATCACCGGCAGGGGTGGGTTGAATCAACGATTTGACATGATCCAGGGCGGCATTGGCGGCAGAGGCGGCACTGGAAGCACCACGGGCCTTGATCACCTCGGCTCCACGATTTTGCACCGTCTTGACAAAAGTTTCCTGCAACCAGGATTGATCATTGATCACCTGGGGTGCCGGTTTTCCACCAATCTTGGCATTTTCAAAGTCAGGGTACTGGTTGTTGGAGTGGTTACCCCAAACAGCCATGTTGGTTACCGCCGAAACAGGCTGGCCCGACTTGTCCGCAAGCAGACTCTGGGAACGATTTTGGTCCAAACGCATCATGGCAGAAAAGCGATCTTTGGGAATATCGGAATTGCTCATGGCAATCAAGCAGTTGGTATTGCAAGGATTGCCAACCACCATGGCGCGCACATCACTGGCACCACGATTCAACGCACGTCCCTGACCGACAAAAATGGGACCATTGCCCAAGATCAGATCCGCACGTTCCATCCCCGGACCTCTGGGTTTGGCACCAACCATAAACACCCAGTTGATGCCATCAAAAGCTTCTTCGGCACTGTCGGTGAGGTCCATCTTGGTCAACAAGGGAAACGCGCAATCCGAAAGTTCCATGGCCACCCCTTGCAGGGCTTTCATGGCGGGGGTGATTTCCAACATTTTCAAATGGACGGGACGATCCTGGCCAAAAACCTGACCAGAGGCAACACGAAACAAAATGCTGTAAGCGATCTGCCCAGCGGCTCCTGTTACAGCGACTCGAATTGGATTGGCCACGCTCAAACTCCTTTTCAATGGTTAAGGTCCGGTAGCGCAGTCTGCCCCAGACGCGCCCCATTAGCAACCATTCCACCCATTAGGAACTCATTTTTTTTCGCCAGATTGCTGCGGCATCCCGAATCATCTGTTCCGCCCCCACCCGGTCACCCGACAAAAACCGATCCAGCAAGCCATCGGAAAAAAGTCCCTTCCAAAAACGACCCCGCTGTTCAAGACTCGTGAACTCCGAAGCCATCATTTTGCGCCAGTGGGCAAACCACTGGGCCATCTCCCCCAGATCATCCGGCAACCGTTCGGAAATTCTGTGCCGCAGCCAACCCGACAAAGCCGGTCCTGTCCCCCCTGTGGAAATGGCAACACTGACCGGTGGACGGGAGATCAGAGCGGGCCAGATGGCACTGCAAAATTCGGGCTGATCGACGACATTGACAAAAATGCCTCGGTTTTCCGCTTCCTTACGGATCATTTCGTTGACCGAACGCTCCAAATGGGTACTCACAACCAACCAAATCCCGTCAAGATACTGCGGATGAAACACCGTATCGCGCCACCGAATACGTCCCTGAAAATCCTCCGGCCACGAACGCGCCATCCCCTCTGGGGAAACCAACTGTAAACAAGCACCGGCATTCAGCAACAAGGATCCTTTCCGAATCGCCTCCTCCCCCGCCCCCACCAGCAAACAGGCCCGGTCTTTCAGGTCGAGAAATAATGGCAAAAATGCCTCTTTCATGGTCTACCTGCACCCTTGTAGCCTACGTTTTCGGTCGCGTCATGACACATGCGGATATTGACATTCTTACGCCCCTGGATCAAGACTACCCTCAGGGATTGCCCATTCATGCCTCATCGCAAAGGTCCAGCGACCATGACACCATCCGCACAACCCAACCCGTTGGATGTTCGAGGACTGCCTCCACCCCAACCCATGGTCAAAATCCTAGAGGCCGTCACCTGGTTGGTTCCAGGGGAAACCCTCACCGTCATCCATAACCGTATCCCCCATCTTCTCTACCCCCGTCTCCGTGAACGGGGACTCCTGGTGGAAACATCCGAAAGCCCTGATGGCACCGTAACACTGGCCATCCAAAGACCCCTCAAATAGCGACTTGCATCCCCTCTACCGAGGAAACAACCCCTCAAGGTAGCTGTTTAAATCACGATTGATGGGCATAAAATAAACGTGGTGACCTCTGCACTTGGCAAAAGCCATCGCCGCATGGGCAAACGCCTGATTCCACCCCTCGGTCGGCTCGAATGCGCTGGGGAAAACCGCTAGGTTACGCTTCTCCCAATACCCCTTGGACTGAACCGTCGTCACCGGCGATACCCCCCAATAAACGTTCAACCCCTTCATCAGTTCACCGTAAACCTCCATCAGACGCAAATCAAAAAAAGGTTGGGTAAAAATCCCTTCAGCACCGGCATTCAACTTCTCCCGAATGTAAGCGACCTCCGCCTGAAAACCGGATCGGTAAGGATCCATGGCGGCATAAACCTTCACCTCCGGCATCTCCTTCTTGAATTTACGGATCACCTCCACGGCCCGGACATTATATTGGGGAAAAAAAGCATCGGGATGCACGTCCCCCGTCACCACCAAGACCTGATCGATACCATGTTCACGCATAAACCCAGCCATCGGCAGGGGACGGTCGGGATCGATATCCCGCGCACGGATGTGCGGCACGACCTGCGAAAAATAGCGGCGGGCCAATGCACAACCTTCCCAGGATCGCATTTCAAACCGTGGTAAATCGGGAATGTTAATGAGATCTACTTCCCTGAAGTTTCCATGCAAAAGTTCCAACTCTTCGGTCAAACGCACCGAATCACGCGGCACCAGTTCCAATGAAATCATCGATCTATCAACCTCCTCATGGAATCAAAAAAATATTATAAATCATTAATATACTCACTGTTTTTGTGAATTTTGAAATTTCAGTGAGTCATTTTCTCGTCCATGCTGTCTATAGGCTTAACGGGAAGCGTCTAACATTACCTTTTGTTCAGCAACTCTTTCAAGTTTTCAAAGGGATTGTACTTGGCCACATCTTGTTCATCTTTATCCGGCATGGTACCATTACTGAAGTGGAACTCCACTTCGCGGGAGTGTTCATTGTCATGGCAATAGATACACAAATTCTCCCAGTTGCTGCCATCTTCTGGATTGTTCTCGTGATTATGATCCTTATGATGGACCGTCAATTCCGTAATGTTGGATTGGTCAAACGCACGCCCACACCGGGCACAGACCCAAGGATACATTTGCAACGATTTTTCCCGATAACCGGCCAACCGCTTGTCTCGACTACCAATGGCACCGCCAACCAAACGCTCCACAACCTGCTCCCTTTCTTCCGGGCTGCGACTTTTCGGTGGTTTTGGCTTCGAAGCATAACTTTTCCTTTTCATTATCGGTCTCCAACAAGGGTCTACCAAAACGGAAGAGAATGGCATAGCGGTCATCTTCAATCTGAATCGGACATCAAATACGCAATCATGTGAAAAAATAACCATTTTCTTTCATACTTTTAATACACTATCGACCCTGATTTGGTCAAAGATCGTTGATTTCATGGACACAAGAAAAAAATTACCAGACTATAAACAAGATCACTTGAAAAATGGGTATGAAGAGAATTATTCTCATCACGTCTGAGCTGCTTTCCCTGAAGACCGATTCGGTCACTCGACCTTTTGCCGGGGAACCGCCTCGTCCCGTGGTCCGATCGCCCATGCCAACAAAATGGTCCGCGTCGGTGAGCATTACTAAAACCACATCAGTCCCTTTATGCGGAAAGCATTGTAAAACAGAAATGTTTGCAATCCAGACACCCAATCGATGCTTCAAGGAGAAAACCCGCATGTGAACCAAGGCATCTCTACTCTTATAGAGGAAACTTGTACCCGATACCAAGGTCTTAGAAATCCATAACGGAGGAACCATTTTACCATGACTAGCACTCTGAGCGAACGTATTCAAAAAGCCAGGAAACATGCTGGATTGACACAAAAAGATCTCGCCGACAAGGTTGGCATCAGTCAAACTGCGGTCCATAAACTTGAATGCGGCAGGTCGCGTTCATCCCGAAGGACTGTTGCCATCGCCTTGACCTGCGGCGTCGATCCCATCTGGTTGGATAACGGACGTGGCGAGATGGCACTCCCCGGTGCCGCATCCTATGCCGCAGAATTCAAGGGTGTTCGGGAAGATGGCGAACCATACCGCGCCTATCCCCTCATCGCCCGTGTCCCTCTCATTTCCTGGGATGAGCTGGCCAAGTATTGCGGCGAATCGGAAGAAAATTTCAACCCGGATGTCTCATCCTGGGTACCCGTCGCACCCAGAGCCAGCGAACGTTGTTTTGCCCTGAAAGTGCCCGATGATTCCATGGAACCCGAGTTCTATGAAGGGGAAATCATCGTCGTCGATCCAACCCGCAAAGGTTCCCATAACCAGTTCCTGGTGGCCCATGAAGGGAAAAACCGTCCGACTTTTAAACAACTGATCCTCCATGGCAATCAACAATACCTCAAACCCCTCAATTCGAGGTATCCGCTGATCGAAGTCAAAAGTGAAATTCAGGTATGCGGTGTCGCCATTTGCAAATACAAAGAATACATATAGACTGTGGGCATCCCGTGTAAAATCTATCTTTGACTAAAAAAGAAGGCCAACCGAGAAACGACATCGATCCCCGGTAGCTTTCTGTCATTGAGATGGGCCGGGGGAGGAGGTGTTTCCCCTCCCCCGGCCCCGCAATCATCCAACAGCCGATATGTTTCAAAATGGCAATTTGTTGAATAAACCGTCAAGACCCTTGGGGACCACCTGCTGCAAAACGCCGTCAAGGCCCTTGCTCTTTAACTTGTCCCGCAAACCATCGTCCAATTTTTTCTCAATCTTTTCCATGATTTTCTGTTTAGCCTCTTCCTTGACGTTTTCCTGAATCAACCCTTTCAGATCGACTTGGTATTTGGGTCTGGTCGGCGAACCCGTCACACGGATAGGAACGGTAATGTTTTTCAGATCGGCAATCGTCTTCCCCCCTTGCCCCACCAACGAACCCACCACGGCGACTCTCAGTTGATAGTTGACGCTATCCTTGGGCAAATCGGCTTGGCCATCACCGCTGACACGTAAAAGTGGTGATTTCAGACTCAGATCATGATTGGTTGCCAACCCATTATCAAACTTGATCGTAGCGGAAAAATCAGAAAAATCAGTCTGCTCCACTTTGTCCCCCGCCTCAGGTGCCTGCCCCTTCACAACCTGGTAGGTGGTACGAATCATTTTGGCAATATTGATCCCCTTGAGGGCACCATTGGCAAACTCAAAACGGCTGTTTCCTGTCAGGGTCCGTTTGATTTCATCCGATTCCAGACCGCGCATGGAAAGATCGATATTGGCATTGGCCTGACCCGTGATCCTGTCCATCCCCATGACATCCGCCAACAATGGTCCCCCCTGAACCGATGATAGGACCGCCTTCAAGATTGTTTTGGGTTTGCTGGCGCGAAAATCCACATCCACATCCCCTTTCATGGTCCCCTGGTACAATCGCGCCTCCACGGGATGGAGACCCAAAACCCCGTTTTTGGAAGAGAGTTGGACGACGGCATCGGTCATGCGCAGATCGGAAACGACCAGCTTGCCAAAACGTATTTGCCCCTTCATGTTGGGCAGACCCAAACTTCCCTGGGATTTTTTGGCATCCTGGGTTTCCTTGCCGGAAGATCCCTTGGCACGCCCCGCCTCCTTCTCCTCTGGCCCCCGATACCGATCCAGGTTTAAGGTATCGACGTTAAAATCAAACGCCAAATCCAACGGCGTCATGGAAACCGCTTTGAGTTGGCCTTTCAGGTGGCTCTCATCCAACACCAACGCGATCTCCTCAAAAGAAAGGCGATTATTCCCCCCCTTGACGGTCATGTTCAGGCCAACCTTCTGTAACGCACGTCCATCCCGGGTCGTGACCGGATCCATGCGAAGTTTTTTCATGGTGTCGGCCAGATTGAATTCATGCACCCGCCATGTCCCTTCCCAAACCGGTTGTTGCCCCAATCCAGAGAGTTTCATGGCACCGCTGATCTTGGCTCCCGCCGCATTGAATTCCAGACCCGATAGATCCGCAATGCCCGTTTTCATGTCGGCATCCACCATCCCGGTCAACGTCCCATCCAGACTTCCCCCTGGGGCGTTCTCCCCTTGAAAAGAAAGGGCCATATCTTTCAACGCGGTCCGAATATGGGGACCATCCAACTGGGTATGAATCTCCACCGGCCCCGATAGATGCAACCGGCCATTACCCACAGCACCCCCCAGGGCCACCAGTTCCAGTTTTGTCGCACTGGTACGAACCGTCCCTTGTTTCATGTCTGCATCCACATGTCCGGTCAGGGCAACCTTCCCGGATCCCCCCTGAAAAAGTTCGCCTTTGTTTTCAAACTCCAGCCCGGTCAGGACAGCGGTATAATGTTGGCCATCCAGATCCATCGTCAGGTCGAAATTTCCCGCCAAACGAGAATCCCCCGGAATCAGTGTCCCCCCAGTATTTTTCATCGCCACCGTCATCGGTTTCAACCGGAGCCACCCCTCCTGGAACTGGGTCTCCATATCCCCTGAAAAACGTCCCTCCAGTTGCCCACCCCCGACGGCACTGCCACGGGCGTTGAGATGGCAATCCGTGAACGATCCCTGAAGACGGCTTTCCGCTGGAAACATGCGCATTTTGGCTTGGCATCCCAACTGCGATTGGCCATTGGCTCCCATAAAACCATCCTGAACCCGAAGGTTCAGATCCCGCAAACGGGCTTCGATGGCTCCCCCCCCAAGAGTCATGTTCCAATCCACCGCGCCCCCCCCTTCCACCCGTCCGTTGTCCACCAGAGGGCCGTGCAAAGCAAACGTGACCCCCTCCAGACGTCCCTCCAGGCGGGAGGTATCCAACGCCATCCGGGTATTGGAATAAAACCTGAATTCGCCACCCCCCGTTTTCAAAAGACCACCCGTCAATTCCAGGATGGCCTTGTCCAGGATTGTTTCCACACTTTGTTTTTCCAAGTCCGCCTTGACGGTCATATCCATACGACCTGAAAAACCGCCACCCGAAAAGACCGCCCCCTCCCCTTTGATCGACATCCCTGTCAATGCCACATCACCCTGTCTCTGGGCCAAATCGGCGCGGATTCTTCCCAAGGATTCCATCCGCACAAAACCCTCTTTCAACGCCCCCTCGCGTGTTTCCACGTTCAACCCAGACAGCGTTCCCACCACCGTCATGGTCGTCAGATCGACCAGAGCGTCGATATCCATCCCCGCATGGGCTTTGATACCGGCCAGTTTCGCCCCCCCCGCATCAAGACCCAACTGTTTAAGATCCACCTTGACGGTATGGGCCGCCGGATCCGTAACCACCATCCCCTTGAATTCCGATTGCACCACCATACCGTTCAAAGCCGACTCGGAACCGTCGAATGCAACCTTTTCCATCGTCAAAGCCAACGCCATATCCGCCAGATTCACCGATAAGTCACCCATCATCGTCAGCGTCATCCCATCCGCTTTTCCCGTGGGATCGGCCAAAGCCACACGGACACTTTCCATGGCGGCGTTGATTTTTCCTTTGACCGGATCCACCGTCGCCAACCCTTTGAGAGAGACGGTCGCCGCCAAGGCTGGTTGGGTTCGGAGAACCTCGGTGTGCATCTCCAAGGCCATGGGCATCCCTGGAACAAAACGACCCACCACCAATCCCAGTTTTTCCAACCGGATCGGTTCTCCCGCGAGGGCATCGTGCCAGCGGATGACACCATCTTCCACCTCGATTCCCTGAAACGCGACCGCCGCCATGATGGCAGAGGCCCCCCCTTCATCCGTTCCTGGGGGAGGTACATTCTCCTGGGAGTTGGAGGGGGTTGGGGGCTTTTGACTCCCTTTGCCCAAATCTTCCCAGTTACCCACCCCCTGGGCATTCCGGCTCAGATTGAGGGTCAACCCTTTGACTACAATGGTGTCGGCCTCCACTCTTTTTTGCAACAACGGTTCGAGGCGTACCCGGACCTCCAGAGAGGCGATACTGGCGAAAGGTTCTGGACCAAACCCTGCGGCATTACCCAATTCCACCGCCTGGGCCTTGATGCCAATCCGTGGAAAAAAGGAAATGTTCAACCCTTCGCGGATCACCAGATCACGCCCGGTATTTTCTTTGACTAAGCGGGACAATTCATCCCGATAATCATTGGGATCCAAAAAAATGGAAACACCCACCGCCGCAGTCCCCACCAGGACAAGAACGGCCACAACCGACATGAATAAAAACTTGAATGGTTTCAAAGGCCACCTCTTTTGGATAACAACATCGTCTTGACATTCAACCGAACGATCATAAACCTTTTTTCCCCCCATTGCATCCTACCGCCCACCCCCATCGACCCTGGTACCTGACTGTGACCCTCTATAAGGCGCACAACAAGTCGGAGAACAAATCGGTATAACGTCTCGCCATGACCGCTGCATCATGGTACCTGATGATCATCCGTTGCAAATTGGCCCCCATGGTCCGGGCCATGGTTTCATCCCGCAGCAACCGCGCCACGGCCAACGCCCACGCTTCATGATCACCCTGGGGGACGAGGTAACCCGTGTAACCATGATCGATCAATTCTTGGAACGCCGGGATATCGCTACAAACGACGGGTAATCCCAACAATCCCGCCTCCAACAATACATAGGGCATCCCCTCCCTATGGGATGGGAAAACGAGTCCGCGCGCTTTTTTCATGATCGCCTGCAACGTAACCGGCTCGATGGCACCCGTCAGATGAACCGTTTCCTGCAATCCCAATTCTGTCATCATGGCGGTCATCTGTTGCCGATAGCCTGGATAATAGGGTTCTCCAGGACGCAAGAACGGTTCATCCCCGATGATGAGGAGGTGACAATCGGGATGCAACTTTTTCAATGCCCCCCAGGCGCGAATCGCCACATCCTGCCCTTTGGGGGGTTCCACCCACCCCACCTGGATAAAAAAAACATCCGGCAAATGCACCGCACAGACCTCTTCATGGCACTCCCCATCTGCGGTTGCGGACGCCACGGCAATCCCATTGGGGATGGTACGGACGGGTATCAGGCCAGGATGGTGTTGTTCAATCAAAGTCGCATAATGGTAGGCAACGGCGGTACGTCCCCGTGCCCCTTTGGCGATCCATTTTAAAAGCCACATGTTTTTGGCCCGGCCCGTGGAGAAATGGAGCGCGTCGGTTCCATGGAACGTCAGGACATACGGTGGACCACCCACCAAGGATAACAATAGGATCCAATACTGATACTCTCTGGGTGTGTGCAGGTGGATGATATCGACTTTTTCATCTTTGACGAACCGCCAAAGGCGCAAGAAAACCTGGGGAAACTCCCATAACCACCCCAAAAATCCCCGCAGCGGTTTTTTTGCATCCCAAGGGGTCCGCATCCGTTGCCGATGGACCGCCACGGCACCATAGTACCGACTGGACCAATACCGATCTTCCCAATCCCCCGGAGAAAGGATGGAAACCTTATGCCCTTTTTCACTCCAAGCCTCGGCCAAGGTTGCGATCATTTTGTTGATCCCCCCTTTGATCTCAGGAAAGGATGCGTGAAACACAATAAGAACATGGAGCGGGTGTTTGTTTTCCATGAGTTCCTCAAAACCAATTGCAACGCCATGAGAACGATTGCGTTCTACCAAAACCATCCAGTAACCTTGAAGCGAGGGTCCAAGTCAACCCAAAAGGTACCCAACGCCAGGGCAATCGCATTTGGAATCCCTTGACATTAGGGCGTATTGATGTCCGATAGCTTGAGATACACCCTAGAAAATTATTAAAAGAAAAAAGGGGTCTGGGGGATTGCC
>JADGCQ010000006.1:0-22807 GCA_015228925.1 Magnetococcales bacterium
ATCAAAACCCTGGGGGCAATCCCCCAGACCCCTTTTTTCTTTTAATAATTTTATTAATCATTTTCTCTATTTAAAAGACTGTACCAAAGATCCCACCACCAAGGTCCAGCCATCCACAAGGACAAACAAAATCAATTTGACCGGCATGGAGATCACCAACGGTGGCAACATCATCATACCCATAGACATAATGACGCTGGCAACCACCATGTCAACAATCAAAAATGGTAGATAAATCAAAAAGCCAATCTGAAAGGCAGTGGTCAACTCCGATAGCATAAAAGCGGGGATGACCAGTCGTAGCGGGATATCATTGGCACTCTGCGGTTTTTTATCACCAGAAAGGCGGATGAACATGGCAAGATTATTCTCCCGTGTCTGCCGCAACATAAAAGCACGCATCGGCTCCACCGCCCGGTTCCATGCCGTCTCCTCATTGATTTTCTTATCAAGATAGGGGCGAAGGGCATTATCATAAACCCGGTCGAAAACCGGCCCCATCACAAACATCGTGACGAACAAGGCCAAGGCAATAAGTACCTGGTTGGGCGGTTGTCCCTGAAGTCCCAAAGCCTGACGGGTAAACGACATCACCACAATGACCCGGGTAAACGATGTCACCATCACCAGCAAACCCGGTGCCAGTGAAAACAACGTCATGAAGGCGAGAATCTGAAGACCAATCCCCACCTGTTCCGGGTCAGCCGCCCCCGTCGCTTCGCCGGTATGAAAGGTGACCCCAGGAAGCTTGATATTGGCCGCTTGAACCGGATCGATCCACACAACCCAAGCCAACGCCGTAACCAGCAGCGTCAGCAAAACCCCACGTTTGATCCAAGATTTCACGATGGCGTCCCGGCAGGGGAGGACGGGGGATGCCGTGGTGTCGATGGCGGTGCCGGAAGTTCCGAGGCACTCAGCTCCGCAAGCAGGGAAATACGCTCGCGGGTGACACCCAAAAGCCACGCCCGCGAACCGACACGGACCAACCGGACCCCCAGACCCGGCCCCAAGTTGCGACCATCGACCAATTGGATGGGACCGGCAGCACCCCAATGGGGCTGATAACGTTTGGTCAGGTGAACCACCAACGCCGCCAAGACAATGAAAATAAACAAATATCCCGAAATTTCAACCCCTTTGGTCCACAGATCCACAACCGGCGCACTCTCCTCAGCCCAGGAAGGGTTGCAGGGAGATACCGTGGTCAGTACCGCCAACACACACGGGGCGATGAAATCCTTCCGTATCATCCGCGAAGATTCTCCAACCTTTCATTCAAAGAAACAATATCGGTAATACGTACCCCCAGCTTATCCTTGATCATCACCACCTCACCATAGGCCAAGAGGCGATCATTGACGTGAATTTCCAAGGGGTCGTCTGCCTCCTTTTCCATCTCGATCAAGGCTCCTTTGTTAAGCTTGAGCAGATCGCGTATCTGCATCCGCACCCCCCCCAGCCGCACCGAAACATTCAACGGTACGTCCATCAGGAGTTCTAGGTTTTTCGGAACGCCTCCTGAGGGGAGGGACATACTCTCCATCCCGCCACCCAGTGCGTCCATGTCAAATTCAAGGTTGGCGGCCTCGTTTTCGTCCATTGACGGAATTCTCCCGATTTAATCCATTCATGGGTTGTCTGAGTCGCTCCCCTGGGGGGAGGAGTTCAACTTTGTTTCATTTATCTTCAGGAACGATCTGCGTGATTCGGACCGCCTTTTTACCATGGGCTATGCCCGCCTGCGCCAAAAATTTTGTTTTTCCCTCGACTTCAACGGTAATGTCTTTGGAAAGATCATGACTCAAGGTGATGATATCCCCCTTTTTCAGGTCGATCATCTCCTGAACCGACATAATCTCACTGGAGACAACCGGGGATACCCGCAATGAAACCATTCCCAATTGATGAACCAGGGCATCGATCCAAGCCGATGACCCCTCAACCTGATCCTTCTGCTGAAAGCCGACTTTAAGCTGTTGTTTGAACAGCTCAAGGATGACCGAAGGATAACAAACGGTCAGACTCCCCTCGGCATCGCCAACTTCCACCGCGAAGGAGATGAGAAACACCGTTTCGTCCAACGGCATGACCGCAGCAAACTGGGGTTGATTTTCCCACCGGGTGAGAACCAGCTTGAAGGAACTATCCAGCTTTTTCCAGGAGAGTTCAATCTGCTCCCGGGTCACATCCATGATCTGGTTGATGACCTTCATCTCGAAGGTGGAAAAATTGCGATAAGGCCGTTCCGATTCACCGCTACCGCCAAAAAATCCTTCAAGAATATGGTACATCACATCGCCATCGATGGAAATCAGGCTCATGGCCTGAGTCGGTTCCACGCGCAGAATGCTGATAAAGATGGGCGGATCCAACCCATGGAGAAACCGACCAAAGATTTGATTGGTGGTTGTCTTGGGTTGGACATGGACTTCGCGGCCAACCTTTTGGCTTAACTTAAAGGAAAGTTGTGAGGCCAGATGCTCGTTGATCAGGTCAAGCCCCGGCATGGCCCCGACGCGGATGGAGGTCTTCTGGCCGAAGAAAAATGGGGTGACTTTTTTTTCTTCGGCGGCCCCAGGGAGATCCTCATCGACGTTTTCCAAGTCGATGGCACCCTCCTCCAACCCTTGCATCAAGGCATCGATTTCTTCAGATGAGAGAACTTGAGTCATTTATCGACCATCATTGGATGACGAATTCGGTGAAATAGACCCGTGTTACCGTGCCATTGACCAGCATGGCATTGATACGACTGAGCAGTTCATCACGCAAGCGGAACTTACCCTCCAAGGCTTGCAATTCCTGGGATGACTTGGAGGTCAGGAGTTGCAGAATGGTATCTCGGAGTTGCGCCTTGCGCCGTTCCAGTTCCGCTTTCAGGGCCTCGGAGTCCATTTCCAATTCGATGGTGGACTTTAAATAGCGACTACCCCGGGGTTCGCTCAAGTTGACCACAAAGGGATCGAGCTTGTACATCTCCCCCACCATCGTGTTGGGATCTTTGTCTACGACCTCTGCGGCAGGGGCGAGTTGTTGGGTTTCCGCAGCTTTTTTTTCTCCCATCCCTTTGCCGATGAAAAAACCACCGCCCGCGCCGACTAAGAGACCCACGACCAGGAGGATGATTTTAATCAGCCCACCACCCCCTCCGCTACCGCCAGACTCTTCAGTTTCCGAATCTTCCGCCATGTTTCACCTTTGATTGTGAGACTGTCTTTCGATTGCTGCTTCACATTAACAGCCTATGATTGAACCTACAAGAGTTCTCCATACCCAAGTTTGGCGATTACCGCTTGAGGGCCAGGAGTTCCTCGAGCATTCCATCGGTAACGGTGACGATGCGTGAGTTGGCCTGGAATCCCCTTTGGGTGGTGATCATGCGGACGAACTCCGCCGACATGTCCACGTTGGACTGCTCCAAAGAGTAGGAAATGATATTACCCAGGGAACCCGTGCCGGCAAAATTTTTGCGTGCCTTCCCGGAAGCATTGGTTTCGTTGAACAGGTTGGACCCGACCTGTTCTAAGGAATATTCGTCGTCAAAATCATAGACGGTGATTTGATAGAGATCCTTGCTTTGACCATTGGTGAAATTGCCGCTGACGACTCCTGCCTCGTTGATGGCCAGCTTGTCCAACGTACCGGAAGGGAAGCCATTTTGTTCCAGGCGCAGGAGTGAAAACGGGCTGGTGGATTGATGGCAACCATTACCGCCGGTATTGCCGACATCGGGGATCGGGTTGGCCTCGTAAAGGGTACTCTTCGCACCCATGCTGAAGTCATTGGTTGAATCGCCATAGTTGCCAACGGCATCGCCAAAGTCAAACAAAATCTGTTGCGAGTCGGCCCCCAGAAACTTTAAGGTGATGGGTATGGACCCTTCCTTTTGCAGTTGTCCCTTTTCATTGAAGATCAGCTTACCCTGGGTATAATCGACACCGCCGGGGGCCGCAGTTTCAAAATTTTTGGTACTCAGATCCAGTGCCGTCAGGGTGTTGGAGTTGGCACCTCTCTGGGATAAATCCAACTGGTCGTTTTCCACGACGGCATGCCATTCCCAGGTGCCATCGTTATCGACCCCTTTGATCTCTGGAATGTTGTCGGTCCCCACCAGATTGTCGATGTTGCTGTTGCCTGTCGTTTTATAGTCGATCTGATAGCGCGTATTGGGATCCAATGCCAGCGGTTTGCCACCCGATGTCAACGTTGCCAGATTGATTTCCTGCGATCCAGACTTCATGGTAACGGGGTCGGCGACCAGGGGTGTTCCGCCAGTGACTGGGGTGAGTGTCAGGGTCACTTGGTCGCTGGTAGCCTTGGCGGCTTTGAGCGTATCCGAGAGGCCCAAGGTGAATTTGATGGTAAAAATGCCAAAGCCGGACATGTTGGTGGTCGTGCCACCCCCGGCGGCTTTCATCTGCGTCTGGTAACCGGTCGTGGCATCCAACGAATCGGTCAACGGTTTTCCACCGATCGTCAATTTTGAAAAATCGAGAACTTGAGAACCCTCAGGGAGTGTGATGGGATCACTGACCAGGGTTGTGCCGCCGACTTTATCCGGTTTCAGGGTTACGGTAACGGCATCTTCCTTGACTCCTGCCGTTTTCTGGGCGTCGGTCAGGTTTAAATCAAACTTGACAACCTTGGCGGCCAGATTGGCATTGCTGGTCGTGGCGGTAGCACGCACACGCATGGGAGCTTTGCGAAACTGAATACGAACGTCATGTCCCGTACCACCGGAGTCGAACACCCGTACCGATGTTTCATGATCGAAGGTGGCGGAATCTTCGGGGTTGTACGGCACTGTTTGTGGCAGGGCGGTTGTGGTGGAATCCAGGTTGACACCCAACGTGACCTTCGAGGTGGGGGTGGGTTTGATCCCCTGGATATAGTAGTTGCTGAGGTCGATGTCCTTGGGGTTGTCTACGGTATTGCCATCATCATCCAGTCCCCAACCTTGAAGCACCATCCCTCCCGATGAGACGAGAAGATGTTCTTTGTTTTTGGTGAACCCGCCAGCCCGCGTATAAAAAAGATCTTTGGGCCGACCGCTCTGGTCCAATTTTTCATCGGTTGTGAGGGTTCTGTCGCGCACTTGGAAAAAACCCCGACCATCAATGGATAGATCGGTGACATTGGCGGACTGAGAAAACGATCCTTGGACCATGTTTTGGCGCACATCCGCCAATCCGACACCGGTTCCAATCTGAGTTGTGGCACCGTTACCCTGACCACCCCCGACCGTTTGAATCAGTACGTCTTCAAAAGATGAACTGCTGGCCTTAAACGCAGTCGTATTGGCGTTAGCCAAGTTGTTGCCGATTACCGTCATGGCCTCGCCAAAATTGGTCAAGGCACTGGAACCTGCGAACATGGCTTGAATAATGGACATGAATGCTCTCCTGAAACAATGCGCTGGTCAGTCTTTTTCGTGTTATGATGATGCGACTTTTAGCTCTCTGGTGTTGCCGTCACCACGGGTTTGGGGGGCATCAACTCGACACGCCGTACATCGGCCAGATTGACGGTGTGGCCGTTCACTTGCAGAGTGACCCCCTTTTCAGGATCGTTGACGACACCCGTCACCTCGCCCCCTTCGTAGGTCGGTAGGGCTGTACCACCATCGGTCCCCTGCATGATGACCGAGAAGGTCAATATCCCTTCGGGCAATTGCGCGTCCTGGATGGTGAGACTTTGCTCTCCAGCCTGGAACCCTTGACCGTCTACCGACCTGACCAAGCGACCACTGGCGTCGTAGAGGCCGATGTTGACCACACCCGCTTCCGGCATTTGGAAGCGTACCGTGGCTTGCCCCCCCTCGGACAAGGTTTGATCCCCTTCGGTGACCACCTGCTTGCCCATGTAGCCAACCGCTTGGTTGACCTGATCCACCGACTGCATGGAAATCAGTTGTCGGAGCAGTTCATTGCTTTGTTGTTGTTCACTCAAAGCCTGAAACTGCGCCATTTGGCCGGTCATGTCCGTGTTGTCCACGGGGGACAGGGGATCTTGGTTCTCCAACTGGGCGGTCAACATTTTTAAAAAATCGGTCTGAAGCTGGCCGGCGTCCTGCTTGGTGGATGTATATTTTCCGGTATCTGTGGGTGTTGCGGGTACGGAACCGTAAGTGCTATTGACGACCATGTTGTTTTCTCCTGATGCCTAACCTGTTCCAGACCGGATGGGGCAACTTTCTCGTGCCTTGACGCATGAACCGCCGGTGTTACGGATGTTACAAACCTACCATTCAATTTTTATGCCTGATTGTATTTAAAAATAATAGATTGATATTGAACGATTTATTTTATCCTATTCCAAAGAGTGCCATTTTTTCATTCCTCACCTGACTGGATTTTTCTGCCGCAAGAGGTATCTTTTTCCCGATGAAAACAAAATTTTCCCCAGGGTTTCAGGCAAATACTGACAATCCTTGCGCCGAGGTCCAAGGCTGGTTCGTCCGTGTCATCGGAACAAAACCCGCCGTGTTGGGTTCGTCAGTCTCTGGCAAGGAACCTCTTCCCCCCCCACGCCATTCAAAACCTTGTCCCGACGAATCACCTTTTTGACGTTGATCCACCTGAACGGCGATTTCACCAAAGCCAAAGTTCTGTCGCGCCAAGGCTTCGCGCAATTGGGGCATTTGTTTATTGAGCAAATCTTTGGCCGCTTCCGTTTCGGCGGTGATTAAGATGTGAACACGGTTCTCATCGTCTACCTGAAGACGGACATCCACATTGCCCAGGTCGCGGGGGACCAGATTGATGCGCACCTGTTCACTCATCCCTGGGCGGGAAATCAATCGGAGCGTTCCAATCTGTTCCGCCAAATCTTCACCAAAAGTCGGTGCATGGGCTGGCAGTGCTGCTTTGGAAGCATGTTGGATGACGGGATTGCTCGTGCTGCTAGACCGTTGATTCTGCAACCCCAGTTCGGTGATAGGGGAGGTCGCTTCACGCCCCCCGCGCCCCGCCGCCGCATGGGGTGATTTCAATTCTGTCATGGCCAATTCGGTGGGGTTGGGGATCCATATCCCTTTGCCCCCCCCCTGACCCACAGCGACAGCGTTGTCCACCGTCTGTTGCGTCACACCACCAGGAACTGTTTCCATGGCGAGTTGGGGATGCAACACCGTTGCCACGGGTGTTTCCGTAGGGACCAGGGACCATGGGGTGGCGATGGGATCGTCCTCATCGCGTTCCTGACGCCGTTTGGCCGTTTTTTCGGTTCTCTCGGTTCTCTCGGTTTTCTCGGTTTTTTCGGCGTCCTGTATTTGTTCCCCTTGATCGGCTTTCTTGTCCGCCGCCGCTTCCGCTTGGTCCTTGAGATCGGCATTCTTTTTTTGGTTGGTCTCGACATGTTCGGCTGCGGCGGTATCTGTTGTTTCCTGGTCCGCTGTGGCATCCTGTTGTTTTTGGGTTTTGACCTGTTCCTGACGATCAAGAAGTTTTTTGGTATCCTCTTGGCCGTGTATCGTGGCACTATCCAACATCTTGTCAAAGTCTTCCTGAGTGCGCTCCTGTTTGGAGGCGGCATTGGAAGGGACGCTCTGCTGTTTGATGGATTGGACTTCCGGCAGGGGCATGTTCGTTGGAATCATGATGGTCTCGTCGAATACCGTGCTGTGAGGGAGGAATGAACGCCTTTGATCACTATTCAATAGACATGCCAAGATAACATCTTGTTGAAAAATAGCTGATTTGTTCTAAGCGGAGAGAGATTTTGAACCCAGGAGTGGCTTCAAAGGGAAGTTTTTGCCGGATCTGGGGGGAACTGACGGCAAAGGTGACCGGGTGGGCGTTGGGATCGTCGCATACCCTATTGGCCGTGGTCATCCATGGCTAGGTTATGATTGCGCATTCACGCTACTTTTCCAAGTTCTTCAAGTTCCCCAAAGTTTCTTAGCCAGGCTGTGTCATGTGGTGCCGTCTTGTGACCTTTTCGAGGCATCCAGAATTTCAATACCTACCAGATCCCCTTGAACGTCATAATCCAAGATGATCCCCTCTGCCACCTCTTCGCTGCTGTCGATAGCTCCCAAGGTCAGGTCTAGGTAGATAGCATCCGATTGAGCGTCTACTCTTACGCGCATGTTTTTTTTCTGTCAATTCGCAGTCAACGACAGCCGTGCAGTCAATTCGGCGATGATTTCCGCAACGCTTTGGACGGTGTTGACCAGACCGACACTTTGTCCAGCCATGATGGAACCATTTTCTATATCGCCATCGATGGCGGCCCGTTTGAGGGCACCAACCCAAAAATGTTCCAGTTCCAACTGGGCGGTTTTCCGATCTTTGGTACCCGCTTTGACCTCTTGGATCAACTGGAGTTGCAATGCATTGAAGGTTTGCGTCCCCTTGTTGACCAGGGCACGCACCGGAATGACCGGGAGTACCGGGTCGAATTGGGCGGTGACTTGGGCGTCGCGGGATTGGGCGCGCAAAAAGGCATTTTTAAAATTGGCGTGGGCTATGCATTCATTAGAAACGACAAAGCGGGTTCCCAACTGGCACCCGGCGGCCCCCATGGCCACCATGCTGGCAACCATGGCACCGTTGGCGATGCCACCAGCGGCAAAAACGGGCACTTCGGTGAGGTGCGGGAGAATTTCTTGCATCAATACCGTGGTTGCTACCGGACCGACGTGTCCGCCCGCCTCGTGTCCTTCGATGATCAGCGCATCGGCCCCCCGTTTGATGAGTCTCTTGGCCAGAGCTAGAGATGGCGCGAAAAGAATGACCTTGATGTTGGCCGTTTTCAGGGTATCGATGGTGGGCTGATCGGGGAGACCACCGGCTAAGACGCAATGGCTGACCTTCTCGTCGATAACGACTTGGACGAGCTTGGGCAATTCGGGGTTCAGTGTGATTAGGTTGACCCCAAAGGGGCGGGATGTTCGGGTGCGTGTCGCTTGAATTTCCTGGCGCAGTCGCTCAGCGGGCATGTTTCCAGAAGCAAGTACACCAAACCCCCCCGCCTCGGAGATTGCCGATACCAAGTTGTGTTCTGACAGCCATGCCATGGCACCGCCCAAAATGGCATGACGGGTACCCAGAAACCGGGTACCGCGTTCCCAGGAATGCATTGCCGCGTATGGGGCGGAACTGGGTGAGGCTGGGGGTTGTGACATGATGCCGGGGGTTTCCTGGTTTGAGGATTGAAACGACGGGGGTGTTTCCCATACCTGTCAGCCGATGATAGCGTATCTGCGTGCGCGTTTGCAAAGCGTCACATCGACACCGATGTGGTATGCACGATGCGATGTGACGCTTCAAAGCCAAATGTCAGGCGGCAAAGGCGGCAGACAGATCGGTATCCGTGTCGTCTGGATCCAGCGGGATTTTGTCCAGATCCATACGGGATTTTCTGCTGGAATCGGGTATGAGGCAAACTTTCAAGCGTTCTTCCAGGCGATTGAGTGCCCATTTGGGGTCGATGTTGACCAGGGAGCAGATCCAGTTAAAGGAGCCTGGCTCCATGGACGGGGAATGAAACCATTTTTTCAAGGTGCGGTAGTCGTAGCGGAAGACGGGGTCTTCCATGACAGCGGGATCCTGACGATATTTTTCCAAAGCGATAAGATCGCGCACGGCGCGGTCCATGACGGCCATCCAAAGGTGCGTGTCGTTGTTATCTGCAACGGGTTCGCTCATGATTTCCGAAACTACTGATTTCTTCATGTATTCTCCTCCCGTAAAAGTTCCGCGAGAACCCACACATTAAGGTAAATGCTTGGACGCTTCGTGGCGCGGCTGGCGTTCCCGGCGCGAAACGGAGGGGCTAAGCATCGTGGGCATAGTGGCACTGTGGGTATTTGTTGTTTTTTTAAAGAATTAATATTTTCCTCAAGGTCACCCTTATTTGAAAGACGAATGCGCACAAGAGAGCGAATGGACATTATATAGTCGATTACGGCGTCGATTGCAATCAGCAAATCTACCCATCGGAAGGTCTGTTTTGCAAGCCGTTATTTTGTCAAGCCAGGGCTGGTAAGGATCATCGGGAAGATTCGGACATGTTTTTCAATGAGTAAGCTTGATTTACAGGCTGTAATGATTAAAAATGGTCTCCCGTCGATATTCAATCAACTTGAAAATCCTAGCGAAGGTTTGTTATGTCCGAGGAAGATGATGAACTGTTGGGCATGTTTGTTCAGGAGGCTTCCGAGCATCTTGAGACCATTGAGCCGGACCTCCTGACGCTGGAGGAAAATGGTGATGGTACCGATCCCGAGATTATCAACAGATTGTTCCGGGGGGTGCATTCCATCAAGGGTTCGGCTGGTTTTTTTGGATTGACCAACATTACCAAGTTGAGTCACACCATGGAAAACCTGCTGGGTAAGGTGCGTGAGCGGACCATGTCTGCCAGCCCTGCGGTGACGGATGGCCTGTTGTCGGGTTTGGACAAGCTCAAGGCCATGATTGAGGATGTCTCCGCCAGCAGTTCTGTGGACGCTAGTGCGGAAATCAGTGTGATGCAGGCGGTACTCGACGGAGGGGCTTCCGGGGGGGCTGTGGCTTCGGCACCACCAACACCACCACCTGCGGCACCGCCCCCGGAAGAGCCTCAGGGGGATGATGTGTCCGCGCCAGAGGAGTTGACTGCGGAGGTGGTGGCGGAAACGGAGGAATCGGCAGAGGTGGAAGCCGTGGAGGTTGAGGCCGATGCCGCCGATGCTACCCCTGCGGTGCCTACCATGGGTGAGGGTGCCCCGGTGGGACAGGGGTTCGATCTTGCGAAATATCCCGAAATGGTCGCCGACGCCGTGATCCATGGACGGAAGTTTTACCTGTTTCATTTGGATGTTTCAGGAACCGGTTCCGCGAAAAGAACCCGTTTCAGCCAGACCAAGGCGTTGCTCTCTTCCGTTGGCAAGGTCGTCGATACCGATCCCCCCTTCGAGGGCGAGGGAGATTTGGAAAGTTATCGTGGGGATGTGCTGGACCTTCTGATTACGACGGTATTGGAGGCGGACCTGCTGGCTTCCCTGCTTCAGACGGAGATGGACCGGATACAATCGATTGACATACCCGAAGCTATGGCGCGCCAGGTGGTTCAACCCAAGGCCCAGATCAAGGCCCAATCCCATGTCGAGACCCGATCATCGGCGTCTGAGCCGGAACTCTCGGATATCGAAGCGAGTGCCGCTGCGGAGTTGTCTGCTGCGGAGTTTTCTGTAGACGATATGGGGTTCAAACCACGTTTGCGTCGCCCGGAACCGGGTGTGATCACCTCGGACCAGATGCGCGGACGTGGGGATTCCAGCGGGGGGGCCGGTGCCAAGGGTGGGGGGGGGCCACCGACGATGGAAGAGACGTTGCGTGTCAGCGTCTCCTTGTTGGACGAACTGATCAACATGGCTGGAGAGTTGGTGTTGGCCCGCAACCAGATGACGCGGGCCGCCGTGGAGGTGCAGACGCAATTTCCCCATTTTGGTCCATTGATCCAAAACCTGGATTCCATCACCAGTCGTATCCAGGAAAAGGTTATGCAGGCTCGGATGCAGCCGGTTAGCGTGGTTTTCAACAAATTTCCCCGGATTGTCCGCGATCTGGCGCGCAAATTGGAGAAAAAAATCGATTTGGAGATTCGTGGCGGGGAGGTGGACCTGGATAAGTCGGTTATCGAACATCTGTCCGACCCTTTGACCCACATGATCCGTAACGTTGCCGATCATGCCATTGAATTACCCCAGGAACGGATCAAGGCGGGCAAGCCGGAGTCGGGACGGGTGGAGTTGGCGGCTTACCATGAGAATGGGATGGTCAATATCTCCTTGGCGGATGATGGGGCGGGTATCGATGCCGAACGGGTCAAGGCAAAAGCCTTGGAGAAGGGGCAGATCACCGAGCGGCAAGCCGATACCATGAGCGAAGAGGATGCCCTGAATCTGATTTTTGCCCCCGGCCTCTCCATGGCCAAAAAAGTTTCCGATGTATCCGGGCGCGGCGTCGGTATGGATGTGGTCCGTACCAACATTGAGAAGTTGGGTGGCACGGTCATGGTGCAGTCCAAGGTGGGCAAGGGGACGAACATCATCCTCAAGCTTCCTCTGACCCTGGCGATTATTCCCGCCATGATCGTATCATCGGGTAGCCAAAGGTTTGCGATACCGGAGATTGGTTTGGTCGAGATTGTCCGCATCGCGGAAGCGGATCGGGCTAACCAGATTGAAACGGTTGGCAATGCCCCGGTTCTCAGGCTCAGGAACATGCTGCTGCCTTTGGTGGATTTGGCGGAGGTGCTTGGGGTGACGCGGATTTGGCCTGCGGGTTCCGGTCAGGATGATCGGCGGGGTCGTCTGTCCGACCGGCGTGCCCAGGCGCGTAAGGCGCGTGAGGCGGCTCGGATCACGACCTCTTCAAATCTTGCCTTTTCTGCAAGTTCTAGGGCGTTGGTTGGTGAGGATCGGCGCGATGATCTTTCGGATCGGCGCGATCCCAATAATCTGGTCGCTTATGTGATGGTTCTGAATGTGGGGGGGAACGAGTTTGGCATGGTGGTGGATGAGGTGCTGGATAGCGAAGAGATCGTTGTGAAACCTCTCCCATCCTATTTTAAAGACAATCTGTGCTTTTCGGCGACGACCATCCTGGGCGATGGTAGCGTTTCCCTCATCATCGACTATGCAGGGTTGATGGAACAGGCCAAGATTAATTTTTCCAATGTCGAACGGGCGACACGCATGGATTTGGACGAAGAACGGCGTGCGGCGTTGCGGGAGCGGCAGAACATTATCCTCCTGGAGACGGGAAGTGGATTGATTATGGGGATTGTCCACAGCATGGTGCGCCGGGTGGAAAAAATTTCACCCAAACTGTTGGATACCATTGGTGGACTCCCTTATGTCCGTTACGATGGTAGAACCTTCCGTGCTGTTTATCCCGACCAGGTGATGGGATTGGAAGGGATGGGATACAGTGGTGGCGATCCCGAAGAAGAGGGGGATGCCGATTTGTGCATGGTGGTTCCCAATATTCCCAATATTCAGGCGGGATTGATCTTTTCACGGATTATCGACACCCGGGAGACGCATATTGACCTGGATTGTCGCGCCATTCGGGGGGAAGGGTTGTTTGGTTCGGCACAAATCGATGATCGGGTTGTGCTGTTTCCCGACGTGAATACCGTTCTGGTGCTGGCGGGTATTGAAATGCCCCATGTGCAATCGCAGATCGATAGGACGGGATTGCGTGCTTTGGTGGTTGATGACACGCCATTTTTGCGGGCGTTGACAACCAATTATCTGCAATCGGTGGGGTTTGAGGTGGAACAGGCGGAAGATGGTAATGCTGCTCTGGCCAAACTGAGAAAGGGAGAGTTCGATCTTCTGGTAACCGATTTGAATATGCCGGGGATGGACGGGTTTGAACTGGCGCACGAAATACCTTCGACGATTCACGCCGATATCCCCATGATTGCCACGACCTCTTCCATCTCCTCGGAGGTGGAGCAACGATGTTTCAAGGCGGGATTTGTGAGCTGTGTCCCGGCCATTGATAAAAATCGGTTGTTGAAAGTGGTGTCGTTGATGCGCTCTGTGGGTTGAGATGGGTTTGAGTGCTGGTTGTTTGCCTTGGAAAATGTCGTTTTACGAGAGAGATACGGTTATGCTTGTCAGCACGTTCACTTTGGGGGATCTTTATCTGGGCATCGATATTGTCCTGGTGCGGGAGATCAATCGTTCGATGGAGTGTACTCCGGTCCCGGGATCCCACGACTATATTCGGGGTATGTTGAATATTCGGGGGCGGGTGATCACCTTGTTTGATTTGAAGAAACGTCTGGGATGGTCCGATAACGAACTGGGTGATGGTGCAGGGATCAAACAGTATAATGTGATCATGAAAACCCATAGTGAAGTACTCAAGATCAATCCCAGTCTGGCTGAGACCAAGTGTCCTTGGGAGGATCCTGTGGGGTTGGCGGTGGACCAACTGGGGGATGTTCGGGAGATTGTGGATGACAATATCTTACCGCCACCGGCCAACATGGGGGGAATTTCTGCCGATTTTGTTCATGGTGTCGTTGAATTTGAGAGAAATCTGTTGATTATCCTGGACGTTGCTACCGTCCTTGGATTTGATGAACGGTCGTCGGGTTGATGAGGTTGTAGACCGAGAGTTCGATAACTCAACGTAGAATTACCCAGGGGACCGAGATTCGATACTGTCGTCGTCGCATTTTGGTGTGAGTCCATGGAAGATGAGGCAAGGCGGATTGCCGAGGAGATCGCGTTCGAATACAGGCGCCAGTTGGAGAGCGTCCGTTTTGAAAAGGATCAGGTCAAAAATCTGGTTCAGGATGCTATTGTAAAACTGACGAATAGTTTCAATGGTTTGCGTGAGAGTTCGGATGAGCAGTTGGGGCTGGTCACGGGATTGACGAGTTCGATGCAGGATGGCGACGGTGACAGTGACAGTGATAAGAAAATTAACATTCGCGGATTTGTCAGTGAAACCGATAAGATTCTGAAGACGTTTGTAAACCATATTATTTTGGTGAGTCGGCAGAGCATGGAGATGGTGCATCGGATCGACGATCTTTCCTCGCAGATGGCCGAAATTGTTGATTTGTTGCATGATATCAATGCGATTGCCGAGCAGACGAATGTGCTTTCCCTGAATGCCCGTATTGTTGCGGCACGCGCCGGACAGGCGGGGGAGGCGTTCTCGGTGGTGGCTTCCGAGGTGCGCAAGTTGGCGCGCAACTCTCATGAATTCAGTGACCGTATCAACGGAGTTGTACGTAACTCTAAGAAAAATATTGAATCGGCCAAGGGGATCGTCGAGGTCATGGCCTCCAAGGATATGAGTTTTGCCATTGAGGCCAAGGGGCGGGTGGATGAGATGATGGCGGAGGTGAGTGAGATTGATCGGTTCACCGCCGAGACCATCCACAAAGTGACCGGTGTGGCGGATCAGATCAGTAATCAGGTGGGTGTTGCGGTTATGTCCATGCAATTTGAGGATATGGTGACGCAATTGTCCGAAAGTATGGAGAAGAAAATCCATGTTCTGGAGAATTTTGCTCAGGCGATGGATCCAGACATTCTTTTTGGGGATGGTTTGACGGCTGTGGATCGTATGCAGCGTTTGGAACAGGTGCTGGAAGGGCAGAGGGCCGGTTTTAATGCGGTTGATCGCGGGGCTGTTCAACAAAGTTCCATGGACGAAGGAGATATTGAACTTTTCTAGTTTTGGTATTATACAGACCCCAGGTCTTGTTTTTTTGCAAGTATCGTGATGGGGCAGCACCGTGCAAAACCAACTACCAGCGGGAGCAAAATATGTCTGGAA
Organism: Magnetococcales bacterium; assembly: GCA_015228925.1. GTDB lineage: Bacteria > Pseudomonadota > Magnetococcia > Magnetococcales > UBA8363 > UBA8363. The sequence continues at coordinate 15,303 of JADGCQ010000006.1, forward strand.
CCATTTCTGTCGAACGGTCGGATAAAGAGACTGTGATCAATATCAAAGGGCGTTTCAACTTTGAAATGCACTCCCAGTTTCGGACGGCCTACCAGGAAGATACCAGTAAGGGCCAGAAGGGGCGCAAATTTGTCATCGACCTGTCGGGTACGGAGTATATCGATTCTTCGGCACTGGGGATGCTTCTTCTGCTGCGGGAGGAGGCGGGTACCAATGAATCGGATATCGAAATTATCAACGCCAAACCGGAAATCCGCAAAATACTTGAAACGGCCAATTTTCAGCGTCTTTTTAAGATTAGTTGATCGTTTCGGAAGGGTGATTGGCCGACAGGAATGAAAATACTTATCGTTGATGATGATCGAATCAACAGCACGATCTTGAACCGTCTTTTGGCCAGAGATGGTCATGCGGTCATGATTGCTCATGACGGCGTGGAGGGGGTGGAGAAATTCCGACGGGAAAATTCGGATCTGGTTCTGATGGATATCCGCATGCCGCGGATGAATGGCTACGAGGCGGCTAGGCAGATCAAACAATTGGCGGCCAATCGTTTTGTCCCCATCATTTTTTTGACGGCGGTGACGGATGAGGAATCTTTGGCATTGTGTATTGATGCCGGTGGCGACGATTTTCTGACCAAGCCATTTAATCGCACCATACTCCAGGCCAAGATTGATGCCATGGAGCGTATTCGTCGGCTGCATGGTGAATTGCGCCGACAGAAAGAGACGGTGGAACGTCATCAGGAGCAGTTGCAGCAGGAAATGGAGGTGGGGCAGCACCTGTTTGCCAAGATTGTGTCGGCGGGCAACCTGTTGGACGCTCCGTGTTTAAAGCGTTGGACATCACCCATGTCGGTGTTTAATGGCGACCTTTTGGTTGCGGCCTATAATCCGGCAGGTGGATTGCATATTATGCTGGGGGATTTTACGGGGCATGGTTTGTCGGCGGCGGTGGGGGCCATGCCGTTGGCGGAAATTTTTTATGAAATGACAGCCCAGGGATTTTCCCTGAGTGAGTTGGTGGAGGCCATCAATGCCAAGTTGATCTCGGTCATGCCGACGCGCATGTTTTGTGCGGCCTGTTTGATCGAGGTTGATTTTCGTCAGCAATCGTTGTTGGTCTGGAATGGTGGTTTGCCCGATGTTTTGGTGACCGATCAGACGGGCCGGGTTGTGCGGCGGTTGGTTTCCAATCGTCTTCCCTTGGGGGTTCAGGCTTTGACCCGGGAGGATCGCAAAATGGAAATCATGGAGATGAAACCGGAGCATCGGGTTTTTTTATTCTCCGATGGCTTGATTGAAGCCCCGGATCCTGGGGGGGAGATGTTTGGGCTGGATCGGTTGATGACCCATTTTGATGGGCGGACACAGACTGATCAAATATTTGATACGATATTGTCGTCGCTGAAAAATTTTCGAGGTGACGCCGGGCAGACGGATGACATCAGCCTGCTTGAGATTGATTGTTCCCGGGCGGGTGAGGAGCCTCCAGGGGGGATGCCGCGTCGCTCCGAGAAGGATTTGCCTCCAGCCTCATGGGAGATTTCATTTTCCTTCCATGCGGAGACGCTTAAAAATGTGGATCCTTTGCCGACGGTGATCAATGCGGTCATGTCCATTCAGGCTCCGACGGGGCATCGGGAGAGGCTCTACACCATTCTGGCCGAGTTGTTATCCAATGCGTTGGATCATGGGCTGTTGGGGTTGGATACGAATATGAAGAAAACCCCAACGGGGTTTATTGAGTATTATAATTTGCGTGAGGAACGGTTGGCGGTTTTGGCGTCGGGATTTATTCGGTTAAAGTTGGTCCATGAGCCGGTGCTGAGTGATGAGGATGGCCGACGGATTGGTGGTGCGATTCATATTCGTTTGGATGACAGTGGGCCGGGTTTTGACTATCACAGGGTGCAGTCGAGTCTGGAGGGTAATTGTGGGCATGGTGGGCGCGGTATTGCCTTGATACGCTCTTTGTGCAGTGAGTTGGTTTATCTGGGTGATGGTAACCAGGCCGAGGTGGTTTATCGGTGGATGTACGAATGAGTTGGATGAGGGCGTGTTGACGTTCGATAGAATGATTAAAAGAAAAAAGGGGTCTGGGGGATTGCCCCCAGGGTTTTGACTTTGTTTTTGAATTTAAAAAAAAAGGTTTCCATGTTCCGCTTTTGGTTTTGTTTAAATTCAAAAACAAATTCAAAAACGAAGAATGAAGCTTTTTATTTAAGGTCAAAACCCTGGGGGCAATCCCCCAGACCCCTTTTTTCTTTTAATATTTTTCTAGGGGGTGTCGATAAACGATTGAATGTTAGAACGCCATGACAGTTTGTAAAATATAAAAAGATAAGGAAATTCAGTGGCTCGTTCCCTCAGGGTGATGGTTGTAGACGACACGATCACTTACAGGATGATCATGAAGAAGGTGGCCGAGAGTGTACCTGGGGTCCGGGTCACGGCGACCGCCTCCAACGGCAAGTTGGCGTTGGATAAGATTGTAAGCCAATTCCTCTCCAAAGATCCTGAGTGTCCCGATGTGGTTCTTTTGGATGTGGAAATGCCGGTCATGGATGGGTTGAAAACCCTCAAGGAGATCAACAGGCAGTTTCCCACGGTGACTGTGGTGATGGTGAGTGGTTCTTCCAGGTCCAATGCCAATATTATTATGGAATGCCTGAACGCGGGGGCGTTGGATTTTATCACCAAACCGATGGAGAGTAATGTTGACCAGGCGCGGGGTGCTTTGCACAAGGATCTGGAACCGATCCTGACGCTTCTCCTCAAGGAACTGGTGGAGCGTGAGGCTAAGGATCCCGATGTTGCGCAAACGGGTGCAGGGGATAAAGCCAGTTCGGTTGCTGTGCCGGAGAAAGTGGAGGTTCGGACCGGGCCGTTGCCAAGAATCCGGGTGCCAAGTGGTGGCCCTGGGCGGCTTCCTCCCCCAGTCGGTCGGGGTGTACCACGGAATATTCTCCCTGGCGATCCTTTGACCGTGCAGCCTCGTGGGGGTGGGGAGGTTGTTTCTGATGATAGTCCAGAATTGATCCTGGTGGGATCTTCTACGGGGGGACCGGCGGCCTTGACCCGACTGTTGGGGCGGATTGGCCGTCGTTTGCCGGTTCCTATGTTGATTGTGCAACACATGCCCCCGGTTTTTACCGCTTCGCTGGCGGCGCAATTGGCCAGAACGTCGGGTTTGGATGTCAAAGAAGCCCAGGATGGGCAATGGGTGGGGGCGGGTGAGGTGGTGATTGCGCAGGGTGGGCGTCATATGACGGTGATTTCCGAAGGGAAGAAGCTGAGGGTTGTCCTGAATGATGGTCCTAAAGTTAATGAATGTCGGCCAGCGGTGGATGTGCTGTTCATGTCGGCTTCGGTGAGTTTCCAGGGGCGCATATTGGCCGTTATCCTGACGGGGATGGGGCGTGATGGTGCCAATGGGGTCGATGCCCTGAAGCGATCTGGCCATACCTATTGTATCACTCAGGACAAGACAACATGTGTTGTCTATGGCATGCCCCGTTCCGTGGATGAAAAGGGGTTATCGGATCTTTCTCTCCCTTTGGATGAGATTGGGCCGAAGATAGCCGGGTTCTTTGGATCAGGGGACAGGTGAGGACTCGTGGCTATCTCTAAAGAAGAATTTCTCCTGATCCGAACCTTTCTCCATGATCATAGTGGAATCTTGATCGGCGATGGTAAGGAATATTTGGTCGAGAATCGGTTGACGGTTCTGATGGTGCAAAACGGCTGTGAGAATTTTTTTGATTTACACAAAAAGCTCCAGAAAGATACCGGGCCGTTACGCAACAAGGTGATCGATGCCATGACGACCAACGAAACCTTATGGTTTCGTGATGCCTCGTTTGCGACGGTTGTCTCGGAGACGGTCGTGCCGCATTTGATTGCCAAGGCGGCTACACAGCCCGTGCGTATTTGGTCTGCGGCGTGTTCGACGGGCCAGGAACCTTATTCTATCGGCATTTTGTTGCATGAGGAGATTAAAAAGTTAGGTGCCAAGGGACCGCCGGTTTCCAAATTCAAGATTCTTGCGACCGATATTTCACCATCGGCCATCATGATTGCCAAAACGGCCCGATATAGTCAGTTGGCCATCTCGCGTGGTATGAAACCGGAGTTATTGGACAAATATTTTACAAAAAATGGTATGGTCCATGAGGTGAAACCTGAAGTGCGTTCCCTGGTTGAATTCAAGCAATTCAATCTGAAGGATGATTTTGAGCAGCATGGGATGTTTGACTTTGTGATGTGCCGGAATGTTTTGATTTATTTTTCAGAAGACTTGAAGAAGGATATCTATCGAAAAATCCATCGTGGCTTGCTCAAGGATGGTTGGTTGGCGATTGGTGCCTCGGAATCGCCCAGGGGTTATACCGATGTTTTTGAACAGGTGATTATCAAGGGTGCGGCTCTGTTTCGACCCAAAGGGGGGTCGAAGGGTGCATAGACCTTAGTATATGAGCCGTTGCCATGGGTAGGGATGATTTGAAAATGAAATTATTGACGATCGACGATTCCAGGACGATCCGTCGTGTTATTTCCGGTATTGGTGCCATGCTGGGTTATGAGGTACTTGAGGCGGAACATGGTGCGGCTGGACTTAAGGTTTTGGAACAATATTCCCAGGATGTTGGTTTGGTTTTGTTGGATTGGAATATGCCGGGTATGAACGGTTTGGAAGTACTCAAAGCGATCAAGGCAGATAAGCGTTGGAATCATATTCCGGTCATGATGGTTACGACCGAGGGGGAGAAAGATTATATCGTGAAGTCCATACAGGCCGGGGCGTGTCATTATCAAACCAAGCCGTTTACTCAGGAAGAGATGGCTGCGCGGATCATGGAAGCCATGGGGATGGGGGGTGGCGCATGATGGGGCCGTTGATGATCCAGGGTGACGGTGTTGTGCGCCCAGGGATTGTCTGGGAGATGCCATGGAGAGGGGTGGTCGCATGACGATGCAAACGGAGGCTGTTTATGACGCATTGCAGGTTGCGGTTGTCGATGTTTTAAATCGCATGGCGATGAGTGACGCCGTTTTTATTCATAGGGAAAGTGTGCCGCGCTTCCGTCTGGATTCTGAAACGGGTGGCATGGTGCGGTTGAGTGGCGCACTCAATGGGATGATTGGGTTGACGTGTCATCTGGGGTTGGTTAAGGATTTGGTGTCGCGTATTGGTGGTTTGCCCAGTGATCAACTGGAACGTGAAGATGTGATGGACGGCATTGCTGAGTTGGCCAATCTGTTTGGTGGTTGGACGAAAACCAATGCCGGGGTGAGTGATGTTCGCGTTTCCGCCCCCATGGCCTTCATCGGTCAAGAGGTCGTCGCTGAGTGGAAAACGGACCGCCCTACGGAACGGTTTATTTTTCATGTGAATGATGATGCGCTGCATGTTTTGGCCAGTTTTTAGTGGCGGGGTGATGTGTTCTCAGAAAAATTTTGATCTTTTTTTTTGTTTTGATTCGTGTGTCGCTTTTGGCTTTTTAAGGAGAGAAATCCATGCGTGTTCTTATAGTCGATGATTCCAGCGTTATGCGGAAAATTGTAAGTCGAGGTTTGCGCCAAGCGGGATTTAAGATTGATGATATTCTTGAAGCGGGGGATGGCCAGCAGGCCATGAATATTTTGGCGAAGGATACCAACTTTGGGTTGATTTTGTCGGATTGGAATATGCCGGTGATGGATGGTTTGAATCTGGTGAAGTCGGTTCGTGCCAGCGCGGGGGCCGCCAAGACGATCCCTATCGTCATGGTGACCACCGAAGGTGGCGAGTCCAAGGTTCAGGCTGCGGTTGAAGCGGGGGCTAATGGGCACATCAAGAAACCTTTCACTCCTGAGACGCTCAAGGATACCCTTGGGAAATTCATGAAGTGATGGTGGCGGCGTGACACATTGAGCAACCAATTGGGTTGCTCAATGTGGCGTCTGGTGGGGAAAGTCTGCTGTGAGTGGTTTTCTGCGGGTTTTTTGTGGATCCGTATTTTTTCTCTGATTTTTTATAATTGGCTTGATACTTGCTTTTCTTAATGTGGCGTGTCCCTTTAGTTTTTGCCATTGGGCGCGTTGCTCACTTTTGCTTGGTGGTCACCTTAAGGAAACGTGCGAGTCGGAACGAATGGAAATTCCAGATAAGATAGTTAAGAAAGCAAGGCCGTTTTTTCTTAATTATTTCGCTAAATTAGCCAATGACCTCAATACGCTGACTGCATCTCCCGTCGTTTGTACCCTGACGGGTGTGGAGTTGATGCATGGTCTTGATGATCTGGAAAGCTTGATCGAAAAAGATCGGAGTGTTGCCTACGTTCGTGAAGATGGACTGAATACGGGGGATGTCCATCTGATTTTTGACGTTGCCACATCCATTGCCCTGACGGGGCTGATGATGATGATGGGTGAGGCGGTGATTCAAACGCAGGTGAAGACACGGGAGTATAACGAAGAATTTCAGGAGGGGTTTAACGAGGTCTCCAACCAGGTTGTGGGGGCGATGAACGATCTGGTTGAGAAAAAAATGACCAACGGTGGTCATTTGTTTCTTGAAACGACGACACATTGTGACTTTGGTAGCCTCCCATCCACGTTCAAGGATGGTGTGACCTACTTGGTGGCCACGGCGGATATTCAGGTTGCCAGTTTTCCTGTCGAAGAGTGTCGCTGGGTTTTGTCCCGTGGTTTTGCCGATGCGTTGTTGGGTGTTGCGATTCAGGGGTCACCGGAGGAGATGGCGGCTGAGGAAGCGGCCAAGGGGGCGTCGGCACCGCCTAAGGAGGAACCGCCGCCGCCGTTGGATCCCCAACCCGCCGGCGGCACCGCATCGGGAGGGGCTGGTGCAGGTGGTGGTTCGCAGTCTGTGGGTGGGAATGCCGCTCCGACGGCAGGTGGCTCGGATCACGCAGCCGATGATAGCATGGCGGCTTCGTCCGACTCTGCCAAGATGGATACCGGGGGTGCTGAGTTTTCCAAAGCAGACGGATCGCTGAACCCGGATGAGCCGGGTAGTGTCCGACTGGTGGTCAGCGAGCCTCCGTTTTCCCTCAAGGAGGAAGAGACGATCATGCGTGGTATTACCGCCATGCGGGAGGAGGGGCACCGATATATTGGTATTGATCGTAGTGGCAAACTGATTCGGGTTCTCAGTCAAAGCGATTTGCGGCAGGTGATGGGGCCGTTTTTTGGCACCAAGGCTATCGGACCACGGGATAAGGCGATTTATACGTTGCCCATTGGCAAATTGAATCAAACGCAGCAGTTGGTCAGGATCTCTTTGGGGGGGACCATCAATCAAGCGGCGGACCTGTTGACAGAATACAATCTGCGGGCTTTGCCGGTCGTTTCCAACCAGGGTGTCCTGCGTGGATTTGTCACAGTCCACTCTGTTTTGAACTATTTTCGCAAAAAGAAACGGGCCTAGAGCGTATTGACATTAAATAAAATTATCAAAAGAAAAAAGGGGTCTGGGGGATTGCCCCCAGGGTTTTGAAT
>JADGCQ010000006.1:41725-61807 GCA_015228925.1 Magnetococcales bacterium
TTTACGACATTCATTCAAGCACATCTGGGGCACTTCACGTCCAACACAGCCATTTCCACATCCTCCACCTGAGAGTTTATTTTCACACGGCAAAGGATACCACTTATTGAAAGCCACAATAATTCTGAAACACCACCCGACAAAGATGGTATGCTATACCCGTCAAGCCGAATCGTCAATATGGGGGTCCGTTTGGGGATATTCCCGGCGGAACGCACAGGATCAGGACGGTTTTTTTTACGCTACCATGTCCGCAGGAAGACTTATGAACCTGAATCAGTTGAAATATGCCCTTGCCGTGGCGCGGGAAAAAAGTTTTAGCCGCGCTGCCAAATTGTGCCACGTAAGCCAACCCTCTCTCAGTGTGGCGGTGAAACATTTGGAAGAAGAGTTGGGTCTGCCGTTGTTTGAACGGTTTAAAAGCGAAATCCAGATCACGCGGCACGGCGAACGGGTTTTGGAGCAAATTCAAAAGGTTTTGGAGGAGGTGGATCGGATTCATGTCATGGCCAGAGGTGGCACCGATCCCCTTTGCGGACAATTGCGCATTGGTGCCATTCTCACCATTGGCCCCTACCTGTTTCCAGGTGTTATTCCGGCGTTTCATCACATCGCCCCAAAGATGAAACTCCTGGTGGAGGAAAATTATACGCATGTCCTTTCGGAGCGATTAAAACGGGGGGAATTGGATGCCATCTTCATCGCCCTGCCGTTCCAGGAACATGGCGTGGAGGTGTTGCCCCTATATGATGAACCTTTTATCGTTGCGGTGCCGACCGGTCATCTTTGGCAGAATCGGACAGATCTGACCGGGGCCGAATTGGCGGATGATGATCTGATCTTGTTGGGCAAGGGCCATTGTTTCCGTGACCAGGTTCTGGAAATTTGTCCAGAATGTATGCGTCTGGAGGATACCGTTGCGGGACCGGGGAATATCATCAATGGCAGTTCCCTGGAGACCATTCGCCATATGGTGGCTACCGGTGCCGGTGTTTCGGTTTTACCAATCACCTCCGTCAATACGCTTCTATGCACGACGCCGGTTTGTCCCAATAAAGAGAGCCGGATGGTCCAATATGTTTCCTTTGCGCATCCAGTGCCCAATCGCCGGGTCGCCTTGGCTTGGCGCAGCTCTTTCCCCTATCCCCAGGTCATCGACGCCATGGTTTCCGCCGTGCGTATGACCCCTCCTGTCGGCGTCCGCTTTTTGTCACAGGACGATCTTAACGCCCCTTCGCCATCGGCCTATTTGGAAAAATCGAGCAACTGTTGATCGGGATGACCGCATAGGTTTTCTGACGGTCGTTGTCGCCTGCCAGTGACGCCGCCCACTATCGTGGTGCTGTGGGGGTATAGTCTGCGCCTATAGATAGTATATTTAAATAGTATTGTACAATTATATAGATTTAGACTATATAATACCAGTATTGATGTTTTATGACCAGTGCCGATGACGGCTGCTTCTAGACCATTTTTAAAAATATCAGGGAGATTATTTATGATAAAAAATGTTTTAACGTCCGCCAACGGTGCCCCCGTGGCCGATAATCAAAACACCATAACGGCTGGACGGCGAGGTCCGGCACTTCTTCAGGATTTTTGGCTTATTGAAAAACTGGCGCACTTTGCTCGGGAACGGATTCCAGAGCGGGTGGTACATGCCAAGGGTTCCGGGGCATTTGGAACCTTGAAGATTACCCACGATATGACCCGTTACAGCAAGGCCAAAGTATTTTCAGAGGTCGGCAAGGAGACTCCGGCGTTTCTGCGCTTTTCCACGGTAGCCGGAGAACGCGGTGCCGCCGATGCCGAACGGGATGTGCGTGGTTTTGCCATCAAGTTTTACACCGAGGAAGGTAATTGGGATGTGGTCGGCAACAATACCCCGGTTTTTTTCATCCGTGACCCCCTGAAATTTCCAGATTTCATCCACAGCCAAAAGCGCGACCCCAAGACCAACCTCCGTTCCAATGTCGCCGCCTGGGATTTTTGGACGCGGCATCCCGAATCGCTGCATCAGGTTACCATCCTCATGTCCGATCGGGGAATTCCGCAGAATTTTCGGCAGATTCACGGTTTTGGCAGCCATACCTACAGCTTCATCAATGCGGACAACGAACGTTTCTGGGTTAAATTTCACTTTAAGTCGCGCCAGGGGATTGCCAACTGGACCGATGCCGAGGCGGCCCAGATTGTGGGCAATACCCGTGAATCGGCCCAGGCTGACCTCTACAACGCGATTGCGCGTGGCGCGTTTCCCCGTTGGGATTTTAAAATTCAGGTGATGCCGGAGGCGGAGGCCGCAACCTATCGGATCAACCCGTTTGATCTGACCAAGGTTTGGCCCCATGCCGATTACCCGCTGCTGGACGTGGGTGTTCTTGAGTTGAATAAAAATCCAGAGAACTATTTCGCCGACGTGGAGCAAGCGGCCTTTACCCCGGCCAATCTGGTTCCAGGCATTGCCGCATCACCCGATAAGATGCTCCAGGGCCGCCTTTTTTCCTACGGCGATGCCCATCGCTACCGTTTGGGGGTTAATCATCATCAGATTCCGGTAAATGCGCCGCGCTGTCCCTTTGCCCGTTTTTTCCACCGCGACGGTGCCTCCCGTGTGGATGGCAATCATGGCGATCAGGTCAACTATGAACCCAACCGTTTTGGTCTGTATGCCCAGGATCCCAGCGTTGCCGAACCACCTCTTGCCATCGACGGTGCTGCTGACCATTATGATCATCGGGATGATGCGGATTATTACAGCCAAGCCAGAGATTTATTTCGTCTGATGTCGTCCGAACAGCAAAGGCAACTGTGCGGTAACATTGCCCGTCACATCCAAGGTGTGCCGCAAGAGATTGTGACCAGGGCACTGGATCATTTCAGACAGGTGGATCCCGCCTATGCCGATGGTATTGCAATTGCCATGAAATCCATGTAATTATTGATGTTGGTAGACCAAATGTTGTCCGGGTTTCGTGGCCATTGCGCCAGGAACCCGGATCAGCCGAAAAAGCATCATTTTTTTGGAATGATCTATGAAATTTAATCTGAATCGTTACTTGCTGGGGCTGTCTTTTGCCATCGATTGCGTCGAAAGTGAGCTATTGGGTGTCACCACCAATCATGGCAAGCGGGTGGCCTACGTCTCCATGCGTATGGCCAAAGCCATGGGGATGTCCGATGCGGAGATATTCGATATCGCGGCGTTGGCTATTCTCCACGACAATGGCTTGGCCGAGGAGAGGCTGACGCATCACGGCGGCCACGCTGATCGCTTGTATCAAGTGGAAGATCTCCCCGCACACTGCCTCATCGGGGAGGGGAATGTTTCCGCATTTCCATTTCAGCGTGTTGTCCCTGGCATCATCAATGATCACCACGAACATTGGGATGGGTCCGGTTTTTTTGGGCGGCAAGGAGACGCCATCCCGCTGATGGCGCAGATTATCGGACTGGCCGACTATACTGATTTGGTGTGCCGTTTTCAGACCCCGGATCCGGCCAACTGGGCAACCATTCATGATTTTGTGAACCAGAGGAAAGGCCATGCTTTCTCTCCTGATTTGGTAGATGTTTTTCGGCAGGTCAGTACCAGTCCTGCTTTTTGGTATGATCTGCATGATCCTTTCATCCAGGCGGCGTTGGATCGTACCATGTCGGAATGGACTGTGGAGATTACGTGGGAACGTGTCTTGGAGATTTCCCGGGTTTTCAGCCGCATCATTGACTCAAAATCTCGGTTTACGCTGTCCCATTCTTGTGGTTTGGAGGAAAAAGTGGGCCACATGGCCGACCATTTTAACAAGGGTGCTGAGGAGCGGTTAAAGTTGCGGATCGCCGCCAGCCTGCATGACGTGGGCAAGTTAGCGATTCCCAACGCGATTCTGGATAAACCGGGAAAACTCACCGATGAGGAACGGCAAACCGTCACCATTCATACCTACTACACGCGGCTCTGCCTTGAAAGGATCCCAGGCTTCGAGGAGATTACCGAGTGGGCGGCCAATCATCATGAAAAACTGGATGGAAGGGGCTATCCTTTGGGGCTTGGAAAAGAGGCGTTGGATTTTAATGCCCGGTTGATGACGGTTTTGGATATTTATCAGGCCCTGACGGAGGAGCGTCCCTACCGTAAATCTTTGAGCCACAGACGGACCATGGAGATTATCGGCAAACTTCGGGATAGCGGGGAGGTGGATGCCCAGATTGTGGATGAGGTGGATCGGGCTTTTTCTTGATAGGCCACGGTCAGTCAAACCATTTTTTCTTCTTGAAGATAAAAAAGCTGACGAGCATCACCAAAAAGAGGAAACATACCTCCAAAATAAAACCAAACGAATGATTGGTCCCTGTTTGAAACGGGATTCCCTCGATATTGGTCCCCAACAGGCCGGTTATGGCATTGGCGGGCATGAGATAGGCGGTGAAAACCGCCACGATTTTCATGGTTTCGTTGAGTTGCCTGTTTTGATTGGCGGTAATTTCATCTTGCATGAGGATGGCCCGTTCACGGGTGGAATCCAGATCGCCAAGCTGTTGGTGGAGCAGACGTTGGGTCTCCTGAATGAATTGCCGGTTGGTTTCGTTGATCCAGGGGTTGCGTTGTTGCAATGCGGAGAGAACTTCGTGTTGTGGCACCAGTTGACGGCGAAGAATGATCAGGCGGTGTCGTAAGGCTACGAGTTCCGGCTGCATTTTGGCACTGGGGTTGAGGAGGATCGTGTCTTCCAGGTCATCGACATCGCGGCCAAGCTTGAGTACGAAAGGTTCCATCCTGGCGATGATCTTTTCCACGACTTGTGCGAGAATATCATCTGTTCGTGTTGGACCTTCATGGGTATGTATTTCATGGCGGATTTCGGAAAAACAGTGGGTTACGGCGGAACGGATGGCAATCAAACGATGGGCATCGATCCAGATGCTGACGGTGATTGTTTCATCGTCCATGGGTTGCTGTGTGGGACTCACCACCAGCATGGTTACCAGGATCCCCTGGCGAAAGGTGACGCAACGGGGTCGGTTATTGGCGGCCAGCAAAGTTTCCCATGCCTCTTGTGGCAGGCCACTGTCTCTGCGCAGCCAACGTTGCGTTTCGCCACCACCGGGGTGACTGACCAACCATAATAGCCCCTTTCCCGGTTGCCACTCGCCGATTTCTTTCCAGCCGATCTCCCGCCCCCCCCCTTTGCCATCCAGGAGATAGGCAAAAACGGGGCATTTGTTGTGCAGCATAGCTCATACTCCCAACAGCATCTTTGCGATAAGGAAATAAATGAGAATCCCTATGACATCGCGTAGGGTGTTGAGTGTGCGGTTGGCGTCAAATTTGGGAAAGTGGCGCAGACGACCGGGAAACAAAAACAGCAGCACGGAGAGGGTTGCTCCAAAAACAACGTTGAACAGGATCGTCAAACCGACCACCTGCGCCAATAGCATCTCATGAAAGAACAACCATGCCAATACTCCGCCGATCAGACCAAGACCGCTCCCCAGTCCCAGGACCATACCCAGTTCTTTCAATAAGCGGCGCATGGTGTCAGGCCATGGGGTTTCTCGAAAATCGGTCAAGCCCAACAAGCGGCTTTCAATTACTTTTCTTATGTCTCCCACCATGGTCATCACCAGGGGGATGAAAACGGCCAGTGTCAACTTAGCGTTAAGCAGAATCATGAAGGATGTAATGACACCTCCGGCCAGGATTCCCCCGCCCATGGAAGCCAACAGCCAGGGGAGATAGGATAAAAAAGGTTGCGGCTGCGGAGGGTCTACGCCGGAATCGTGCATGGAAATGAAAGGCATTTTCAACACATCTTCCGAAAGATCCTGTTCCATGGTGCTGATAACGTCATCGACCGTGACCACGCCCACCAGGACATCCATATCATCCACCACCGGAACACCCAGGAGGCGATAATGTTTGACCATTTCGGCAACCTCACTGCTGGGGGTATTGGTGGCGACGGAGATAATTCTTGGCGTCATGATCTCAGCCAATGTTTTGTTGGGATCATTGACGATCAACTGGCGCAGTGAACTGACACCCACCAAGCGTCCACGGTCATCCAACACGTAGAGGTAGAAGACCATTTCGATATACGGGAGGGAACGGACCGTTTCGATGGCGGCCCCGACGGTGGCGTCTTGGGTGAGGGCAAAGAAATCGGGCGTCATCAGCCCCCCGGCGGTATCCGAGTCATACTGGAGCAGGTCGGCGACCTCACGCATACTTTCTTCGTCGAGGCCCCCCATGAAGCGGCTGGCCAAACTGCTATCGAGGTGACCGATGATGTCGGCGCGATCATCGGGTGGGAGTTCTTCCAGGATGGGGATCAGTTTTTCGGGAGAAAATTCCTGCATCAGGTGGTTGCGCAACTCCTGGCCCATATACTTGAGCGTGCTGGCCGCCAACCTGTGTGAGGGGATGACAAAAAAAATCTTGGCTGCCTCATCTTCTGAATAACCATCGAGAATACGCGCTAGGTCGGAAGGGAAAATGCGTGATAACACCTTTTGCAAGGCGGTATACGAATGTTTACGAAACAATCGGAGGATGGTTTCGGCATAATCGGGTAGTGCCAGGGAATGGTTTTCCTGGGCATTGAACGGATCCGAAGGGCTTGGTTTTTTGTTGTTCCCAGGGAAATTTGTTTGCTCTGAATTCGTTGAATTTTGTTGCATAGGTTTTTCTTTACGAGGAGGGATTCCGGGAAAAATCTTGTATTCTTCGAGAAGCACTGATGGCGGTACTGAAAAACGCGGCAGACAATGTGGCGACATTCTGCATTGAATGCAGTCATTGGCACAAGGGAGAGTGGCGTGTCTCATCGCCATAGGACAAGAATTGTGACGTGGCATTGACGTTTTGTCATGGTTTAACGGTCTGCTATCGCTACGGCACATTCAGATGGTAGACAGTCATTGACAAAACAGACAACAATGTTACAAATAAAATTATGGAAACTTATGAAAATATGATGAAAAAAATGCTTTTTTTATTGTTTTCCGAGAGGGTTTGTTGCATCCTTGTGGAGATATTTTAAGCCGAAAATCCTCCCATGGTCCTCCACTCGAACAGGAGGTTTTGATGCATCCCGATCCATGCCCCGCACGCAACCGTGTTTCCGCACATGGCCCTGTTGGCAAACCAAATTGGTGGTTTCCGGGCGGTCTCTTGTTACTGGTCTGTCTCCTTTTCCTGGTGGCCCCCGGAGTGCCACGCTCTGCACCGGCTGGTTTATGCACGGTTGGTTGTTTTAGACCCGCCCTGGACGCCGCCAAAGCCGGATCTGGTGAAGCGGAGAATCAGATGGGTGTTATGTTTGCCACCGGCGTTGGCGCACCCTACGATCCACAGACGGCGGCATCTTGGTACGAACGGGCGGCGCGACAGGGACATCCCCTGGCCAGCGTCAACCTGGGGATGCTTTATCTCACCGGCCAGGGGGTTGCGGAAGATTTGCAACAAGCCCACCACTGGATCCAAATTGCCTCCAATCGCGGCAATGGTCAGGCGAGCCATCTCCTCGGCACCTTGTATGAACTGGGGATGGGTGTTACCGCCAACGTTGCCAAGGCACAGGAACTCTACAAAAAAGCGGGGGAACAAGGGAATCTTCTTGCCCGCAATGAATGGACCCGTTTGGCCAAGGCCCCATGGCCCACGGTGGAAAAGGGGCCGGTCTTGGCCGCCCAGCATGTTGATTTGCCCGCAAAGATATCTCCTCCGCCAGTGCAGTCATCGATACAACCTCCCCCAACGAATTCTCAGGCCCGTGGAACGGTAGATAACCGAGCCAATTCCATGGCTTCCACAACCTGGGAACCGGCCACGGCAGGGAACCGTCGTGTCTCCTCATTGCTGGATAAAACCAAGGCCGCCGCAATCGCTGGCGATAGCGAGGCACAAAACTATCTCGGAACCATGTATTTATCGGGTTTTGGTGGGGCGTCCGATCCCAAGGAGGCTTTTCGTTGGTTCAAATCGGCGGCGGAGTCGGGACATCCCAGGGCGCAGATCAATCTGGCTTCCATGCTTTTGACGGGCATGGGGATCGCCGAAGATCCGACCCATGCGGCCCAATGGTTGAAAAAGGCTGCGGAACAAAACCATCCAGAGGGACAATATTTGTTGGCTTCTCTGTACGAAAAAGGAAAGGGTGTTGGCAAAGATGATACCAAAGCCTTGCAATGGTATGCCCTCGCCGCCGAACAAGGCCAGGATGATGCCAAAAGAGGGAGAGATCGCTTAAAGGGTATCTTGTCTGCCGATGTTGTGCAGCAAGCCCTCAAAGGGAGGAATACCCTTTTGGCCCAAAACAAATCCCTTGGTAACCAGCCCCCTTTGGTTCAATTGGCCAGTCTTAACTTGGATTCCCAAACGTCACCTCCACCGGCACCACATGCCAAGCGTGGTGTTTCCAAGCAACCCCAGGAGGCTTCCACGGTTGCGGCGGACAAAAAGCCGGAACCGCTTCCGAAAGTCCCCTCCGCCTTAGACCGATGGGGGAAGCATGTCGATGATAAAAACGGCGGGAGTCAACCAGCGGCAACCGAAACCAAGGGGGCTTACGTTCCATTGTTGGTGGTGCCTGTCGCCAAAGGGATCGACGCCAAAAAGAAGCAGGCTGCGGGGGAGGCACTGAAACAGGCGATCACCGCCGAAGGTGCCAAGGATTCCCAGTCGGCATTCAAAGCTTTGACCCAAGCCTATGCACTGGATCCCACCAACCCGGAGGTTGCAAAACGCCTTGGGTCTCTTGCCATGGAGGCGGGCCAATCCAGTGAGGCCCTCTCCTATTTCAAAGCGGCCTCCCAGGGAGCCGCCTCCCAGGGGGATGTGGCGGTGGCCTCCTTTGCCAACGAGCGTATCAGCGAACTGGTGACAGTTCCCCCCCCATGGGTGGAAGAAAAACTGATCCAGGCGGGGGCCGTCCCACCGGAGAAAACGGATATTTCTTCCCATTGGTCCGATCTGTTGGAACAGGCGATGGCACGCGCCCAGGAGGGTGATTTTGACAAGGCCGTCGCTTTGGGGCAACAAGCACTGGATGTGACCAAGAAAAACTTTGGCGAAGAACATGCCACCACCATTCTGACGTTGCGCGAACTGGGTAATATTCACGTCCAAAATGGACAACTGGATGTCGCCGAACCATTGTTCCAACAATCGGCGGATCTTGGCAAAAAAGTTTTGGGTGAGGCACATCCCGAAACATTGGCCGCCCAAACGTTGCTGGCCGAACTCAAAGAAAGTCGTATGCAACTGGATGATGCCATCGCCAGATATCGGCAGATATCCGAAAATGCCAACAAGGGGCTTGGTCCCAACGATCCCATGAAGTTGCAAACGGATCTGGCGTTGGCTCGGGTCACGAAAAACTTGGGGAACACCGGGGAAAGTGAAAAAATTCTCCGGGGAACCTGCCCTTTGGTGGCGCAAACCTATGGGTTTACGCACCCAGAAACGGCGGCGTGTTGGCAACAATTTGCCGAGCTTCTCCGGGGGCAGGGTCGTTTGGATGATGCCCTCAAGGAACTCCAACACCCCCTGTCTATTTTTGCCAACATCCTCCCCAAACAAGATCCCAAGGTTGTCGGTGGGCAAATCACCTTGGCGGGCCTTCACAGAGATTTGGGCAAGCTTCCCGAAGCCAAAAAGATATTGGAATCGGTTCTGGATACCATCAAGACGGATCCTGTGGGGCTGGGGTTTCTCCAAGCCGATGCCCGCACCGTTTTATCCCGTGTTTTGTTGGATTCGGGGGAATTTGACCAAGCGCAGGTTCTCGCTACCACCCTCTATGAGGAAAACAAAGCCAAATCGGGTTCCGATCATCCCAGCACTCTGACCGCTTTGACCGATCTGGCTGGTATCAAGGAGAAAAAAGGATTTCTTGATGAGGCGGAAAAGGAATTAAATGAGGCCCTCACGGGTTACAGAAAGGTGTTCGGCGAAAAGCATCCCACCACCATTACCGTTCTCAATAATTTGGGGCAGATGATGGAGTCGGAGGGGCTTTACGACAATGCCGAACCCCTGTTGCGCCAGGCGGTTACGCTGTCGGAACAGGTTTTTGGCAAGAGCCATCCCACAACCTTGACGGCGCAAAATAATCTGGCCCTTCTCCACGAAAGCCAGGGCAATTTTGACAAGGCGGAACCCTTGTACCAACAGGCGATCGATACCCTGAGTCAGGTGTTGGGACCGCGACATCCCGATACGGTGGCGATCATCAATAATCTGGCTTACCTGTACCTGCTCAAGGAGGAATACGCCAAGGCACTTCCGTTGTTCGAGAAAATTTTAGGTTTGTGGGGGGAGACGCTTGGGGAGGACCATCAACGGACCCTCAAAGCACTGAACAATCTGGCGCGAACCACCCAAAAATTGGGAAAATTGAAGGAGGCGGAGGCGTTGTTCCAAAAGGCACTGGCCCAGCGGTCCAAAGTGTTGGGACCACGGCATATGGATACTTTGCGTTCCATGCACGATCTGGCGAGCCTCTACCATGACATGGGACGGGATAAAGAGGCTGAGGAACTCTTGAAAAAAACGTTGTCCCTGGACGATCAAGTTTTGGGTAAGCATCACCCCTACACTTTCGAGACCATCAATACCTTGGCCAAGGTGCTGGAGAAGGGATCCAATTTTGAAGGGGCTTTTCAGATACGGCAGGAAGGGTTTTCCCGGAGGACCGAGTTTCTGAATCGTATGCTTTGGACCGCCGGGGACAGTGCCCGGGAAGGGACCATCCGTCTGCATCGTCCCGAACTCGACAGCTATATGTCCAGTCTGTCCCATCTGGATACCGCTACGGCTGGGCGGGAAGCCTTGGATATTGGTCTGAAACGTAAAGGAATTCTCCTGAAAATAACCTCGGAGATTCAACAGGTTTCCCATCTTTCCCAGGATCCGCAACTGCAAGCCACCAGCAAGGATCTTGCCCAGGCGCGCAAGGATTTGGCCTCTTTAACCCTGTCCGGTCCTACGCCAGAAACGGTGGATACCCACCTGGTGCGTATCCAGGAGTTGGAAGAAAAAATTAATCATCTTCAGATGCAATTGGGGCAAAACAGCAAACGTTTTCGCCGCTCCATTGGCGATGTGGTTGTCAAACAACTCATCGACAACCTTCCCAACGATTCGGTTTTGGTGGATTTTCTCGTTTTCAAGGATGGGAACGAGGAAAAACTGCTCGCGGGACTCCTCATCAAAAACAAGGACAAGGCCCATTTTGATTTTGTCGTTTATCCGCGATTGGAGGCGATTCAAAAGGCGGTACTCGATTATCGCACCATCATCCAGGATGAGGAGGCTGATAAAGATGACCTGATCGCCACGGGCCAGACGGTTTATGGATTGATCTGGCAGCCCATTGCCAAGCGGATCGGCGTTCGGCAATCGGTGTATCTGGTCCCCGATGGCATTCTGAATATTTTGCCGTTCCCTGCCATGGTGGATGGACAGGGAAAGTATCTTACCCAAAGTACCGACCTGCATCTTCTCGGTTCCAGCCGGGATTTGATCCCTTCGGATATTCCATCCGCGAAGGGGCAATATTTGATTCTTGCAGGGCCTGATTATAATTATGATCAGATCGTCGCTTCGAGTACCCCCGTCTCTGAGTTAAAGAAAAGGCGTTCGGCTTCGCTCAAAACGGGTCTGCGTGCGTTTTCATCCGGTATGCGCGGTTTACGGTTTGAGCCGCTGCCAGGGGCGCAAAAGGAAGGGGAATTGATCTCTGAAATTTCCAAGACGGGTCAAAGGGAAAATCGGACTTATACCCAAAATGCGGCCCAGGAAAAGGTGATCTCGGAACTGACTCAGCCTCCCGAACTCTTGCACATTGCCACACACGGATTTTTTCTCAAACCGGATGACAATTTGAGAAAGCGTCTGTTAAAATTACAGCGCAGTGCCGATATTCAGATGGTCCCTCCGGGAGATAATCCCTTACTGCGTTCTGGACTGGCGTTTGCGGGTATCAATACCAATGCCCAGTTTTTGGGTGAAATGGATACCGATAATGATGGCGTGCTGACGGCATTGGAGGTCATGGGGCGCGATTTTTCCGGCACGAAGCTGGCGGTACTTTCCGCTTGTGAGACGGGACTGGGCGAAATTCATGAGGGTGAAGGGGTCTATGGTTTGCGGCGTGCGTTCCAGGAGGCGGGTGTCCAGTCGGTCGTCTCTTCTCTGTGGGAGGTGAGCGACGCGGGTACCCAAGAACTCATGTCCAATATGTATCAACGTCTGAACCAGGGGAAGAGTCCCCACCAAGCTCTGCGGGAGTCCCAGTTGCAGATGATTGATTCCCCGATGTGGTCTGCCCCTTATATTTGGTCGGCATTCATGATGGTGGGACAGTGATGATGGTTTGACGGCTGCGAGACTGATGGCAGGCGATGCCGCAGGCGACGGAGACGTTCAGGGATCCTGCGCCACCTTGGATGGGGATGGAGACCAGAAGGTCGCAATTTTCTTTGGTCAGGCGGCGCAATCCTTTCCCCTCGTTGCCCAAAATCAGGGCGATAGTGCCTTGGAATGTTTGGTCATTCAGGGAGACTGGTGCCTCGGCATCCAGTCCGATCATCTGGACGCCGCGTGTTTGAAGTTCCTTCATGGCGCGTGCTAGGTTGGTGACGCGGATGGTGTCCATCCGTTCCGCTGCGCCGGCGGAGGCTTTGATGGCGGCTCCAGAGAGTGGTGCTGCACGATCTTTGGGGAGGACGACGGCAAGGGCACCAAAGGCTTCGGCGGTACGGAGGATCGCCCCCAGATTTCTGGGATCTTCAACCCCATCGAGAATAATGAGAAGGTCGGGGGCATTGGGTGTTAGGCGTTGCAGCAATTGATCAAACGAGGGTTGCGCACGCACGCCGACTCGGACTGCAACCCCTTGGTGTGTGGCGGTTCCGGTGAGTCGATCCAAAGCTTGGCGGTCCACCAAACGGGGGCGGATCCCCCGTTCTTTGGCCAGGAGCAGGGCTTGTTGGAATTTGTCTCCCCGTCCCCCTTTTAGTGCTACCATGGATTCGATCGGGCGTTGGCTTGCGTTCAACAACGCCAATACCGGATTGATTCCATAAATAAATTCTTGTTCTTTGGTTTCCATGGTCACTCCAGCGTCCTGCGTGATGGGTCGGGGGAATAGTACCGTCCTTTTGGGAGGGATGATGGCGGTACGGGTCAAGCGTCAGAAAACCATAGGTCACCCAACATGCGGATTACCTATTTCTGGCTCAATTTACCAATATTTTTCCACATGCAGATTTCCGGGTTCCTTACGGCTCCCCAGATCGAAACCACGTCCTTGTAAGGTTACGATGGCCTCTTCGACCATGCCGGGGTTGCCGCACAGGAAAATATGGGATGTTTGGGGATCCAGGTTGAAACCGATCCGTGTGGTCAGTTCCGAGGATTCCAAAAGTTCGTTGAGTCGCCCCCTCATGCCATTCCAGGAATGATCGTCATCGGGGCGGCTGACTACGGGCAAATAGGTAAAACCGCTGCAAACTTGGCTTAAGGATTCCAGTTCGTCCCGATAGCCCAAATCCCAGGAATAACGGGCACCATGCAAGACCGCCATAGGGCGTACCGGGCATCCCTCTCCCAAAGAGAGTGTTCGCACCATGCTCATGTAGGGGGCCAGACCGGTGCCGGTGCCTACGAGCAGCAGGTGTTTTCCGGCGGGTACCTGGTCCAAGGTGAAAACGCCGGTCGCCTTGAGTCCCATAAACAACCGATCCCCTTGTTTGAGGTGAAACAGGCGTGGTGTCAACTGTCCGCTTCCCACCAGGGTGATATAAAATTCGACGAATTCTTTTTGATTGCTGCCGGAACTGATGGAATAGGCACGCCGGATCAGACGGTCGGCTTTGGCGGGGTCCACCGGATGGGGATCGGCGTCCGGGACGCGCAAAGCGGCGTGGGGGAGTCCGAGGACGGTAAACTGACCCGATTCAAAATGGAATGCCTCATCGGGGCGGACACGAAAAATAGCCAAGCGTGGTGTGACATCGATACGCTGAATCAAGGTCGCGTTGGTGGAATCTTTGGTTTTTTCGCCGCTTTTGTCGGATGTATTCATAAATTTTCCCTCGGAAACATGGATGATTAAACCCTGGACGACGTATGGAAATCCATGGGATTCTTGGCATGGCACCAAACGAACATGACTGGATAGAGATAGCACATTTTATGCGATTGGGCGCACTTTTTCTTTGAACGCTGATTCGGAGGACAGTTTCATGTTACGGTTCCTTTTGTTTGGAATTTTGTTTTATTGGGGATACCGCCTGCTGAACTTCCTTTTGATAGCACCCAGGCTGAAGCGATATGCCGCCGAACAACAACGGACAAGTGGTGATGATGCCCTTGTCTCTTGTGTTCGCTGCCATACACGGGTTCCTCGGCAATTGATGGTTCAGCGGACCAGTGGACTCTATTGCAGCGTCTCCTGCGCCGATTCCTGACCGAAGGATGCATGATCCATGTCGCAAACCCAGCCTGAGGTGACTGTTGTACTCCCCGCCTACAACGAAGCATTGGCCGTTGGCGGCGTCGTGGCTGCCCTGAAGACGACCTATCCCACATGGGAAATTTTGGTGGTGGATGATGGTTCTCAGGACCAGACCCCGGTTATGGCCGCCAACGCCGGGGCCAGAGTGATTCGGCATCCGAAAAACAGAGGCAATGGGGCCGCCGTGAAAACCGGGGCGCGGTGTGCCCGAGGCCGATATTTGGTGTTCATGGACGCCGATGGGCAACATGGTATCGAACTCCCTGGGCAACTGATGGCTGTTTTGCACCAAGGGTTTGATATGGTCGTTGGGGCACGCTCAATGGAGACCCATGCCGGACTTGCGCGGCGGTTGGGTAATGCAACACTCAACCGATTTGCCTCCGCAATGACGGGACAACCGATCCCGGATCTCACTTCCGGTGTTCGGGCGGTCCATGGGGCAACCTTCAAACGGTTTCTCTATCTCCTCCCCAACGGATTTTCCTACCCGACGACCATCACCATGGCTTTTATGCGTTCCGGGTTGGGGGTCACCTTTTATCCCATGCGTGCCAAACTGCGGCAGGGGGTCAGCAAAATCAAGTTTTTTCGTGACGGATCCCGCTTCTTGATCATCATCATGAAGGTGATTACCCTCTATTCCCCCATGCGTATTTTTTTGCCGGTCAGTTTAACTTTTTTCTTCACTGCCCTGGGGTGGTATCTCCATGTGTATTTCACCACGGGCCGTTTGACCAACATGCCGGTCCTTTTGTTCACCGTGGCGGTTATGACCTTGCTTGTTGGGTTGGTCTCGGAACAAATTACCGCGCTTCACTTCTCGCTTGCTCAGGTTGCCTCGGAGAGACAAAAAACAAACGATCCAGAAAAAAATGATGCCGATAATGTTTCGTAGTTTGGGGAACTTGGTCCATGAACAGACTACGCAGATAACCATTGAGCGCGTTTTCACCTTCCGATGTGAATGGGGGCGGGGGGGAGGTGTTGCACATGGCGTCTCCAGGCTTCGAGGAAGCCCTGTTCCAGATGCCGTGCGAAGGTGCGTCCGTTGAAAATCGGGCTTGAGGCGATCTGTTGGTGCAGGTGGTGACGTATGTGTTGCCGTTGTCGATGATTTTGTCCCAGCGTCATGGCGAGGCGTTCATACTCTTTCAGGTTGGTGGTGACCAGTTGGGGCAATCCCAGGTGAATGAGCAGACTGGCCGCCACGCGACCGGGGAAGGTGGATCCTATGCAGGTCAGAACGGGACAACCGCCCCACAGGGCATCACTGGCGGTGGTGTGGGCACCGCAGGGGAGGGTATCCAAAAACAGATCGGCCAGACGGTAACGGGCAAGATGTTGCGCCAATGGCAGGCGGGGGGCGAAGATCAGCCGTTTGGGTTCGATGCCGGCGGAGGCGGCCATGGTCTGTAACCGCTGGATGGCGTAGGGATGAAACGCCAGCAACCACAGGACGCTTTCAGGGATTTGTTTGAGCAGTCGCAACCACAGGGCCAGGAGTTCTGGGGTGATTTTGGTACTTTGATTGAAGCAACAAAATACCATCCCCTGGTCGGGAAGCCCCACTTGGCGGCGGGAGAGAGGCTCTGGGGCGATCAAACGGTGGGAATCGTTGACCTGATAGCCGTGGGGCATCAGGATGGAGTGTTCGTCGAAAAAGGGTTCCTGTTCGGGCGGCAGGACGATGGCATCGGCGATGATATAATCCATGAAGCTGGCCCCCATGGTCCCTGGGAAGCCCAAATAATTGATTTGCAGGGGGGCGGGGCGCATGGCCAAAACCCGTGGGCGGGCATCCCGAGTATACCCTTTGAGGTCCACCAGGATGTCGATTCCATCCTGGCGTATGGTTTGAGCCAGTTCTTCGTCGGTCAGGGTGCTGCCGTCGCAAAAATGGTCGAAGGCGTGGTACAGTCGATCCCGCATGGGGCTGTGATCTTCGGGGCCGACGGAATAGGCGGATATCTGAAACTGGTTGCGATCATGGGATTCCAACAGTTCCGCCACGAGAACGCTGGTGGCATGTTGGTGAAAGTCCGCTGAAAGATAACCGATATGCACGCGGTGCTGTTGTACGGCAGGGGGGGTGGATCGCGGTGGCAATGGGGTGACCGAGGCCAGAATACGCCGACTGTGATTGCGTGCCGCTTTTTGCAGTTCGGAGGAATTGCGACAGATGAACACCAACAGATAGGGATCGATAGCACCGATATTTTGGTGGATCATGGCACTGAGACGGGTGATGGCCTGATCCAGGCGATCATCCCAGGCGCAGATTTGCAATCTGTGGAAAATAAACTGGGTCAGGGTGTCGGCGCGGTCAGGGGCGAGGGTCAACGCCTGTTCAAAGGCGGCGACTGCCTGTTCCATTTCTTCCAGCCGGGAATGGGCCAGTCCAAGGTTGTGCCAAGCCATATCATGGGATGGATCGTGGGCGACGCAGGTGCGATAGACCTGGGCCGCCTCTTCAAAACGGTGTTGGGCGGACAGAACCACCCCCAGACCATTCAAGGCTTCGATATGGTGGGGATGAATGGCGAGGGTGTGGCGTAAGGTTTGTTCGGCCTCTTTGGACCGGCGCAGCACATGCCAGATCATGGCTAGGTTGGTCAATGCCCCCAGGTGTTGCGGTTCTTTGCCCAGGAGATCTTGATACCCTGTGATGGCACGTTGTAAATCCCCACGTTGGTGCGCTTTCAAGGCATTGGCAAAGGTGTTCGGCATGAATCGTCACGGGAGGGGCTTGAGTTCATCGACTTTAAGGATATGATCTATTTCATTTGTTTTCATTCCCAAGGCCATCGGTTGCCGTATTCCGGGCAACACCGCCACGTCATAAAGTTCTTCAACGACTCCTTCGAGAATCAAGCTGTGGGAGGCGTCGCCGGTGGTGGTATGAATGACCTGGAGGCCGCAACGGGGTTGAATTTGTTCTTTTTCCAGTCGTTCGTTCAGTGGTAGGCCGTTGAAGGTGCCGTTGTGGCGTGGTTTGGACATGCCCACCACGGCATAATCGCCCACGAAGGCAAGACCACGCAAAAAACCGGGACAGAAGGCGATGGGTTGAAATGTTTTTGTATTGGGATCGACGGTGCCCACTTCCCCGGTTCCGGCGTTGAG
Source organism: Magnetococcales bacterium (assembly GCA_015228925.1). Lineage (GTDB taxonomy): Bacteria > Pseudomonadota > Magnetococcia > Magnetococcales > UBA8363 > UBA8363. Next base: position 59,374 of record JADGCQ010000006.1, read on the forward strand.
CAGCCACACCCGTCCGCGATGCCAGCGGGGGGAATGCGGCATGGAGAGACCTTCGCAGAGAATTTCGTTGGTGACGACATCCATGAGTATCCCGGCCCCGGTCCGATGTTCGCGCCACCCTTCCACCACATTGGAGCGGCGCACCAGGGTCGCGTAACGGGGGTGTCCGGTATCGTCCAGTGCCAGACCGTTGAGATGGCAGCGGTCTTCTGCCGCCAAGCGGTCGATGAACGGTGGCATCCAGAAGGGGCGGAAGGAATGATCATGACCCAGGCTGGCCAGGCAATTGAACAAGGTTGCGGCAAACACCGGCGTTTGGTTGTTCATGATGGCGATGTCATGAATATCGATATCGCCGGTGGTATGGCTGGCCATGGGGAGATACAGGGCGTCATGACCTTCATGCAATTGGCCGGGATCGAGGATGTTGACAAAACGCCACAGTTGATAGCGTGAGGCGAGCCACAGGGTTTGACGGTGGATGGCCAATCCCATGCACCGGTCAAAACTGCGTTCAAAGACCGACAGGCTGCCATCCGGTTTGACGCCGACAAAAAATATTTTTCCCGCTTGGTAGGTTGTGAAGACCAGACTAGCCTGTTCTCCCTGCAACCAGCGTGTAAACAGACGGGAACCCTGGATGTTCAATGTCGGGGTTGATTGATTTTCAGGAATATTCATGGGGACCACGCTAAGATGGATAAACCGGGATGGTTTTTATGTAATATTTTTCTATCATGGAGTTTTTTCCAATTTCCCGGAAATCAAAGCAATGCACAGGGTTAAGTTGTATATCGGAACGTGGGAAGTCAAGATGTAAAAATATCATCCCATGAGTCGGCGAAGAGGATGTTTTCTCCCCACATCTCGATCTGTTGTAATTTGGCTGATTTCACTTTCTCGATGATTCGTTCAGGGATCTGGCCAAATTTGCGCTGCATTTGTTTAAGCAGCATGGCCGTAGCTTCTTCCTGTCGTCCTTTTTGTTCACCGATCTGGATCCCTTCCTTGATCCCTTCTTTCTTGCCTTCCAATTTTCCAGCCTTCCATGTGCTATCAACCATGCTGGCCTGGGAGCGGAGATCTTCCTGGAACTGCTCATAAGCTTGACGTTCGGCGTCGGAAAGTTGCAGGATATCCAAGATTCTTTTGGCCTTCTCCAGACCACGGGCGGTGAACTCGTCGCGGATATCGCCTGTCTTCAGGAAATAGACCCACTCATCCAACGTGTTTTTAGCAACCTCGTTGAACCGTTTGACCAAAATCAAATAGATGGCCGGAAAGACTTCCTGAACCGTTTTGCGCTTGAATAGCTCTTTTTGTACCTCGCTGAGAATTAGTTCCTCTTCGGTGTGCATCCCTCTGAATGATGTTTCGCCCAGGTAGACGTAATCCTTGCCCTCTCCAAGATCGAAATAAAGGATATTGATGGAAATTACTTTCGGGACTTTAGAATAAGGTTCTCCCTCATCCACATGTTCGGTGATGGTCTTAGCGATACCAAAAATCAGCCGTTGAAGATAATCAAACTCTCGCTCGTACTGTAGCTCGATCAGGATCAGTTCGCCCTCGCCATTCCTGACCTTCATGTCCATACGGTTGAACTTGTCGTGGGCATTCTCCTTGTTGCTTTCGCTCTCCAGGATTTCGACAATGCAGATGTCGGTGCTGAGCAATTCACTCAAGAAACCTTCCAGAACCTCGAAATTGGCCTTGCTGCGTAGCAGGCGTTTCAAGGCCCAGTCGAAGCTGATCAACCGCCGTTGTTTCACTTTTGTCGGTCCTCCTTGAAACCCGTTTAACCTTCAACTTTGAGAAATTGCGCACTTATCAGGAATCTATGCATGGGGGAAATCTTCTTCCAGGGTCATAACCAATCACAGCGTACCCTATTCAGGCTCATGAGGTCCACCTCAAGATGCAAATATATCATCCAATGAGTCGGCGAAGAGGATGTTTTCTCCCCACATCTCGATCTGTTGTAATTTGGCTGATTTCACTTTCTCGGTCATTGGTTCAGGGATCTGGCCGAATTTGCGCTGCATTTGTTTAAGCAGCATGGCTGTAGCTTCTTCCTGTCGTCCTTTTTGTTCACCGATCTGGATGCCTTCCTTGATACCTTCCTTGATACCTTCCTTCTTGCCTTCTAATTTTCCAGCCTTCCATGTGCTATCAACCATGCTGGCCTGGGAGCGGAGATCTTCCTGGAACTGCTCATAAGCTTGACGTTCGGCGTCGGAAAGTTGCAGGATATCCAAGATTTTTTTGGCCTTTTCCAGACCACGGGCGGTGAACTCGTCGCGGATATCGCCTGTCTTCAGGAAATAGACCCACTCATCCAACGTGTTTTTAGCAACCTCGTTGAACCGTTTGACCAAAATCAAATAGATGGCCGGAAAGACTTCCTGAACCGTTTTGCGCTTGAATAGCTCTT
>JADGCQ010000006.1:62209-73145 GCA_015228925.1 Magnetococcales bacterium
GTAGCAGGCGTTTCAAGGCCCAGTCGAAGCTGATCAACCGCCGTTGTTTCACTTTTTTTGGTCCTCCTTGAAACCCGATTAACCTTCAACTTTGAGAAGTTGCACACTTATCAGGAATCCATGCATGGGGGAAATCTCCTTCCAGGGTCATAACCAACCACAGCATACCCTATTCACGCTCATGGGGGCTACTCTGGAATCCACAAATCATGAAGGTTGGGTTGGAATAAGCCATGGTCATGGGATTCTCCCCCGGCCATGGCGATCATATTCATGCCAAGATCATGGGGATTTTCCAACAAGTCACCATACCCTGGAGCCATCGTCCCTTCCATGGATTGAATATGATTCCAGAGGGCTTGGGTGGAATCATCCATGGGCGGTGGCGGGGCTTGGGCGAGAGCGGTCATCAGGTTGATGAATTGTTCTTCAAACACATCGGGATCTACGGCTTGGGGGGGCGACGTGTCGGGGCGATACAGAAAGGAAACTTCGGCCAGATTTCCGCTTTGACCCTGTTGATCGGTGAAATGGCCATCGGTCAAAATTTGATTGCCCTGCTGCCAGGATCCGTTGGCGGTGGTCTCCAGGGGAATGGTTGCGATTTCTTTTTGTGCCAGCGTGGCCAGTTCTTCCGGGTCCGATACCCCATCCTGGTCAAAATCCTGCCAGACCAGAATGTCGGCATAGGCGGCATCCAGGGCGTCGAGTAAATGGTTGTTGTCGTTGTCCAACCGGGTGAGGGCCGCCATGCCGGAGTGGGCATCATCGAACATCCGTTCTGAGAACAGTTCGGTGGCATCGCTGATGCGACCATCGTGGTTGCGATCCCAGGCCAACAGGGCATCCTCTGGTCCCACCCAACCGGTAGCCTGAGTTTTTCCCGTCAGGGCCATGTCAAAGTGGACCCCGTGTTGGATATCGACTAGATCGATCCCATTGCCGGTTAAATCCAGGACGATGGGATCGAGTCCCGTGGCGATGTCGGAATCCACCAGCAAGGAAACACCCCCTTGGACATAGCGGTGGTACACTTGGCTGTCGATGGTGCTAAAATTGGCGGTATAGCTCCAGCCGGTGCCGATATGGAGCGTATCGCTGCCATCACCCATGATGCGAAGGTCCGATCCCGCCCCGGTAATTTGGCTGACAAATCGCGCCGCAAGCGTCAGGGTCTGCGCCCCGCTTCCCGATTGCAGGTCGATGATTTCCATGTCGTGGATGCGGTTGGCCTGTCCCGTCGTCGTCAGATTGAGATGAAATCCCGATCCTTCCAGGCGCAGGGTATCGGTATTGCCACCGCCATCGATTCTTTGAAATGTTGCATTGGAGATGGCCAAAATATCGTTACCCGCCCCCCCGATCAACACATCTGCGCCACCTCCGCCCGTCAGGGTATCGTTGCCCAACCCACCACGCAGAATATCCGCCCCGGTCGTGCCGCTGACGGTCTGGGCCGTAGTGAGCGCATTGGTAGCATTGCCGCCGAAAAAGACGTAGGAAGCCCCGGAATCGCTGCCACCCGGATCGGCACGATAAGCACCTACGATCAGATCGTCAAAGCCATCATCATTGACATCTCCGGCATCGCTGACCGAACGGCCACTCCAGTCGGAAGCATTTGTTCCATCCAGACGAAAACCATTATTGCCATCAAGGGTGGAAAGATCGAATTGAGAAACAAACCCGCTCGCTTTGCCAAAAATAATATAACTTGATCCAGAATCACTGCCACTTGGGTTGGCATAATAAGCACCAACGATCAGGTCGTCGAGGCCATCGCCATTGAGATCCCCGGTGCCGCTGACTGAAAAACCACTTCGGTCGGAAGCTGCTACCCCATTGAGCCGAAATCCGTTGCTGCCATCCAGATCCGATAGATTGAATTGTGAGTTGAATCCGTTATTTTTCCCAAAAATTACATAACTTAAACCAGAATTCGTGATGCCCCTCGGATCGGCATAAAAAGCTCCAATAATAAAGTCATCGAAGCCATCACCATTGATGTCTCCGGCACTGCTGACTGAACGACCACTCCAGTCACCTATGCTCCCGTCCAATCGAAACCCATTGCTGCCATCCAAAGCCGAAAGATCGTATTGAGAAACAAATCCATCCGCTTTGCCAAAAATAATATAACTTGCTCCAGAGCCTCCTCCACCCGAATCGGCTCCAAAGGCACCGACGAGGATATCGTCAAAGCCATCACCATTGATGTCTCCTGCATCGCTGATGGAACGACCAACGTAGTCCCAAGCCATTTTTCCATCCAAGCGGAAACCATTGGTACCATCCAGAGTGGACAGATCGAGTTGAGAAACAAATCCATTTGCTTTGCCAAAAATGATATAACTGACTCCAGAGGCATCGCCAGCAGGGTCAGCTAAAGGGGCACCGACAATCAGATCGTCCAGACCGTCGCCGTTGATGTCTCCTGCATAGCTGACTGAACGGCCAGCGTAGTCAAAAGCAGAGGCTCCATCGAGTCGGAATCCGTTGCTGCCATCCAGGGTGGAAAGGTCGAGTTGGGAAGAAAATCCATTTGCCTTACCGAAAACGATATAAGCTGAACCAGAATGGGTTCCTCCCGGGTTGGCTCCTTCGGCCCCAATGACCAGATCGCTAAAGCCGTCACCATTGATATCTCCGGCATTGTCAACCGAAACACCGCTGTAGTCGGAGTTGCCTGCCCCATCAAGACGAAACCCGTTATTGCCATCAAGTGTGGACAGATCGAGTTCCGAGACAAAGCCGCTTGCTTTACCGAAAATGATATAACTTGAACCAGAATTGATTCCTCCCTGGTCGGCTTTATGGGCACTGATAATCAGATCATCGAAACCATCACCATTGACATCTCCGGCGTTGCTGACCGAAAAACCGCTTTGGTCATTGGTCGCTACTCCATCCAATCGAAACCCGGTGCTGCCATTCAGTGTCGAAAGTTGAATCGTCGATGAGACCTGTGTGGTGGCGATGTCCGAATCGACCAGCAACAGGTTTCCATCCTTTTGATAAAGATCATAGGACTGACCATCCACCGTGGCATGATTGGCGGTACGAGACCAGGTTGTGGTCAAGACCACCCGATCGGCGGTGTTTCCCTTGACTGTTAAGGTACGTCCGGTGCCGGTGATTTGGCTGATGCGGGCGGCGGTATCGATTACCAAGCGATTGCCGGTCCCCAGTTCGATGGTTTCGATCTCTTGGATCCGGTTGCTCATCCCGGTTGTGGAAAGATCCAAAGTCCATCCCGATCCATCCAGTTTCAGGGTATCGATACCGCCACCGCCATCGATCTTTTTGAATGTTGCATCGGAGATGGCCAAAATATCGTTACCCGCCCCCCCGATCAGCACATCCGCGCCACCCCCGCTCGTCAGGGTATCGTTGCCCAACCCGCCACGCAGAATATCCGCCCCGGTCGTGCCGCTGACGATCTGGGCCGTAGTGAGTGCATTGGTAACATTGCCGCCGAAGAAGAGATAGGATGCCCCGGAATTGCCGCCACCCGGGTCGGCAAGAGGGGCCCCAACGATCAGATCGTCAAAGCCATCCCCATTGACATCCCCGGCGGTGCTGACCGAAGAACCAAGCCAGTCTTGAGCCGCCGCCCCATCAAGTCGAAACCCGGTGCTGCCATCAAGGGTGGACAGATCGAGTTGGGATGTAAAACCCGTCGCTTTGCCAAACAGGACATAGCTTGCCCCGAAATTAAAACCACCAAGGTCGGCATAGACTGCACCAACAATCAGATCGTCAAAGCCATCTCCATTGATATCCCCGGCGGTGCTGACTGAATAACCGCTATGGTCCTGAGCCGCCACCCCATCAAGCCGAAATCCGGTGCTGCCATCGAGGGTGGACAGATCAATCTGGGAGGAAAAACCACCCACCTTGCCAAATAGAACATAGCTTGCTCCAGAATAGCTGCCACCCGGGTTAGCCCCCCGAGAACCAACAATCAGATCGTCAAAACCATCACCATTGACATCCCCAGCCGTGTTGACCGAACGACCGCTACTGTCCTGAGCCGCTACCCCATCGAGCCGAAATCCGGTGTTGCCATCGAGAGTGGACAGATCGAATTGGGAGGTAAAGCCATCCGCTTTGCCAAATAGGACATAGCTTGCCCCGGAATTGCTGCCACCCGGGTCGGCTCCAAAAGCTCCAATAATCAGATCGCAAAAACCATCACCATTGACATCTCTGGCGGTACTGACTGAAAAACCGCTCTGGTCTCCAGCCGTTACTCCATCAAGTCGAAAGCCGGTGCTGCCATCGAGGGTGGAAAGATCAAGTTGAGAAACAAAGTCACCTGCTTTGCCAAATAGGACATAGCTCGCCCCGGAAAAGCTGCCACCTGTGTTGGCCTCATAGGCCCCAACAATCAGATCGTCAAATCCATCCCCATTGACATCCCCGGCATTGCTGACCGAACGACCACTACTCTCTCTAGTCACCCCATCAAGTCGAAAGCCGGTACTGCCATTGAGGGTGGACAGATCGAGTTGGGAGGCAAACCCCATCGCTTTGCCAAACAGGACATAGCTTGCCCCTGAACGGTAGCCACCCGGGTCGGCAAGAGGAGCCCCAACGATCAGATCGTCAAAACCATCCCCATTGACATCCCCGGCGTCGCTGACTGAACGACCGCTATAGTAATAGAATGCCACCCCATCGAGCCGAAACCCGGTGCTGCCATCGAGGGTGGACAGATCGATTTCGGAGGTAAAGCCCATCGCTGTGCCAAATAGGACATAGCCTGCCCCGGAACGGTAGCCAGCCGGGTCGGCGGCATAGTGGGCCCCAACGATCAGATCGTCAAAACCATCCCCATTGATATCCCCGGCGTTGCTGACCGAACGACCGCTCCAGTCTGCCGCCGCCCCATCGAGCCGAAACCCGTTGGTTCCATTCAGCGTCGAAAGTTGAATCGCCGATGAAACCTGTGTGGTAGTGATCTCCGAATCGACCAAAAGCAGGTTGCCATCTTTCTGATATAGATCGTATGTTTGACCGCCTTCTGTAGCATGGTTGGCGGTGCGGGACCAGACGGTGGTCAGAACTACCCGGTCGGCGGCGTTTCCTTTGACCGTTAAAGTACGTCCGGTGCCGGTGATTTGGCTGATGCGGGCGGCGGTATCGATCACCAAGCGATTGCCGGTCCCCAGTTCGATGGTTTCGATCTCCTGGATCCGGTTGCTCATCCCGGTTGTGGAAAGATCCAAAGTCCATCCCGATCCATCCAGTTTCAGGGTATCGATACCGCCACCGCCATCGATCTTTTTGAATGTTGCATCGGAGATGGTTAAAACGTCGTTACCCGCCCCCCCGATCAACACATCCGCGCCACCCCCGCCCGTTAGGGTATCGCTCCCCAACCCGCCACGCAAAATATCAGCCCCGGTCGTGCTGGTCAGGGTTTGGGCCGTGGTGAGTGCATTGGTGAAATTGCTGCCGAAGAAGACATAAGAAGCCCCAGCATTGCTGACACCTGGGTCGGCCAAAGGGGCACCAATCACGAGATCGTCAAAGCCATCCCCATTGACATCCCCGGCGTTGCTGACCGAACGACCGCTATAGTCCCCGGCTGTTACCCCATCAAGCCGGAATCCGGTGCTGCCATTAAGGGTGGAGATGTCGATCTGGGAGGTAAAGCCGCTTGCTTTGCCAAAGATGACATAGCTTGCCCCGGAATAGCTGCCACCCGGGTCGGCTAAATTGGCACCCACAATCAGATCGTCAAAGCCATCCCCATTGACATCTCCGGCGGTGCTGACCGAAGCACCACTCCGGTCATTGGCCGCTACCCCATCGAGCCGAAACCCGGTGTTGCCATCGAGGGTGGAGAGATCAATCTGGGGGGTAAAGCCACCCGCTTTGCCAAACAGGACATAGCTTGCCCCGGAACTGCTGCCACCTGAGTCGGCCAAAGCGGCCCCAACAATCAGATCGTCAAAGCCATCACCATTGATATCCCCAGCGGTGCTGACCGAACCACCGCTCCAGTCCCAAGCTGCCACCCCATCGAGCCGAAATCCGGTGTTGCCACCGAGGGTGGACAGATCAAGTTGGGAGGCAAAGCCACTTGCCTTGCCAAACACGACATAGCTCGCCCCGGAATTGCTGCCATCCAGGTCGGCCCCAACGGCACTAACAATCAGATCGTCAAAGCCATCTCCATTGACATCCCCGGCGGTGCTGACCGAATAACCGTTATTGTCCCCAATCGCCACCCCATCAAGCCGAAACCCGGTGCTGCCATTAAGGGTGGAGAGATCAAGTTGGGAGGTAAAGCCGCTCGCTTTGCCAAAAACTACATAGCTTGCCCCGGAATTGCTGCCACCCGGGTCGGCCTTGTTGGCCCCAACAATCAGATCGTCAAAGCCATCCCCATTGACATCTCCGGCGGTGCTGACCGAATAACCGCTATAGTCCCCAGCCGCCACCCCATCGAGCCGAAAGCCGGTGCTACCATCGAGGGTGGACAGATCGAGTTGGGAGGCAAAGCCGCTTGCTTTGCCAAACAGGACATAGCTTGCCCCGGAATTGCTGCCCCCTGGATCGGCTGTAAAGGCACCGACGATCAGATCGTCAAAGCCGTCGCCATTGATGTCTCCGGCGTTGCCGACCGAAAAACCGCTCCAGTCCCAAGCCGCCACCCCGTCGAGCCGAAAACCGTTGCTGCCGTCCATAGTGGAAAGACCAAGTTGCGAAACAAATCCACTAGCCTTGCCAAAGAGGACATAACTTGCCCCGGAATAGATGCCACCCGGATCGGCCCAATGGGTCCCGACAATCAGGTCGTCAAAGCCATCGCCATTGACATCCCCGGCGTTGCTGACCGAACGACCGATCCCGTCCTCAACCGCCACCCCGTCGAGCCGAAAACCGTTGCTGCCGTTCAGGGTGGAGAGTTGCACGACTGCCTGGGAAATGGTTGTGATGGCATTGGATTCCAGCGTTTCATTCGTACCATGGCCATCGGTATAGGAGATCGTGAGACGAATCGGGTTGGTAATATTGGAAGTATTCGACGTATAGGTGGTGCCGGTGGACCCGGCGAGGTTGCTCCAGAGAACGCCGCCGTCGGTGGACGTTTGCCACTGAAGGGAGAAGATTCCCAGACCATCCTCATCGGCAATCGTACTGGTGTCGGCGGTCAGCAAACTACCTACGGCGGTGTTTCCCGAAATAACCACTGCCCCTGTTGGGGCATCGTTCAGATTGGCGACGTTGTCGTCGAGGGTGCTAGAGACGGCTTCCTCAAATCCATGACCATCGGTATAACGCGCCGTGACAGTGATCGTTTGCCCCACCATGGCTTCGGTCAACAGCAGCGTGTCCCCAGTCACATCGGCAATTTCCACCGCACCGGCCAACCATTGCCAGGAGATTGTCCCCAAACCGTCAAGGTCTTCCAGAGGTGCAACGGCTGTCAAAGTGTCTCCCTGAATGGGGGTACCTTCGACGGTGATCGTTCCGGTCGGGGAGTCGTTGATATTGACCACGGGATCGGTGGCGTCACTGGTGACCTGTTCCGCCCCCCCGCGACCGTCGGTGTAGCGAGCAATGACAGTGATCGTCTGCCCCACCATGGCTTCGGTCAACAGCAGCGTGTCCCCAGTTGCATCGACAATCTCCACCGCACCGGCCAACCATTGCCAGGAGATTGTCCCCAAACCGTCGAGGTCTTCCAGGGAGGCAACAGCGGTCAAAGTTTCTCCCTGAATGAGATCACCCACGACGGTGATTGCCCCGGTCGGGGAGTCGTTGATGTTGACCACGGGATCGGTGGCGGTACTGGTGACCTGTTCCGCCACTCCGCGACCGTCGGTGTAGCGGGCAATGACGGTGAGGGTCTGGCCCACATGGGTTTCGGTCAAAAGCAGTGTGTCACCCGTGGCCCCGGAAAGGTCGATGCCGTTGGCTTGCCATTGATAATGGATCGTCCCCAATCCCCCCGCATCCGACAAGGTGTGGGTGACGGTCAGGGTATGTCCTTGTATCGCCGTGCCGTGGATGATCACCGAACCCATTGGGGGTGCGTTGACATAGGACGGTGCGGGTGGGGGTGTGACTGGAACGGAGGGTTCTGGTGTGTCGCTGGAAGATGGGGGGGTGGGTACGTCGGTATTGACAACCACACTGACAGGGGGCGTCGATGGTGGAATGACAACCACCGTCGGGGTTTCCTGGACCGTGGGTGGGATTGTCGGCTCTGCGACCGGGACACTCGGCGTTGTGGCATGTGGTGCTTCAGCGGCGTTTGTCAGCATCTCCAACGTCAATTGTGGCGTGGCGACCGGCTCGGTAATTTCCAGGAAATCGACCAGCGAAACTTCAGCGGCGTTTGTCAGCATCTCCAACGTCAATTGTGGCGCGGCGACCGGTTCGGTAATCCCCAGGAAATCGACCAGCGAAACGTCGGTCTCGTCCGAAACATCCGGTTCCGGTTCTGGTTCCGGTTCTGGTTCTGGAGTCGGTTGCGTTTTTTCTGGTTCGGGTGCTTCGGCCTTGCGTGGTACGGTTGTTTTGGCCGGGGGCGGATCGGGGAGGGTACTCTTGACTTCCGCACCTTTGTTGGGTTGTGTTTCCGGTTGTGTCGTTACCAGGCTGATCACTTTCTCCCCGGCCCCAAGATCCACAGCGGCTCCTTGCAACGCACCACCTGTACCAATCAATTCGGCCAGAGAAAACGCTTCCACACCGACACCCACGTCGCCGGACACGGGTTCCACCGGGGGACCGTCTTCGGGAGCGATTTCTTCACTCACCCCTTCCTGGGTGCTGGTCGTCTCCTCGGCATTTCCTCTTGGGGTGGGTTCGGCTGCCGCCCCCCCTTCGGGTTTTCCCTCCTGTGGTCCCTGTTCCCCCGTTGGTGTTTCCGGTTTTGGTTCCTGGTTGCCGCCGCGATCTTCGTTTTTTTGTTCCTCCTTCACCTTTTTAATATCCAACTGGCTTTCCAACCGGGAGATGAATTGGGCGGGGGCCTTGAACACCGGTTGCGGCGCACCTGCGCCAAAAACCACCTGGGTGGCGGTGCCCGGTTCGATCAGAGTGACCGTCCCCTGTCCCCGAGCATCGGAAATGTCCAAAATACCGGCGGTGTGGACCACTGTTGTCGAACCATCTTCCGTGACCTCGCCCGATAATTGGCTGCCGCGAATGCCAATCACCGCCGTGGGTGTTTTGATCGTCGAGTGGCGACCCGCGTTCAATCCCGAGATGGCACCGCTTTCAAAACTAAAAATCCCCTTGGTGACGGTTGCCTCGAATCCCCCCTTTTTGGCTTCGGGATCGTAAATAAACTTATCCAGGATGGCACGGGCCTCTTCGCCCAACTGAAACGTGGTGCCGTCCGAAAAGGCCAGTTTGACCAACCCTCCTTTGTGTGTTTGAAAGACCTCCCCCTGGTAAATGGGATCTCCTTCCTTGACGACCCGTTCTACCCCATCGACCCCTTTGACCATCACTGTCCCCAGCATTTCACCAACCTTGCCGACGGGGGGCAACGTGGTGTCTCCTCCGGTGGCCGTGGGTGTTTGAGCGACCATGGTGGGACCGGCGACTAAGGTGGCCCCCTGGGGTGGATCGACCACCAGAAGGGCATTGACGGTTTCCGGCATGAGCAGGGCACCATTGGGTGCCGTCAGAATCGGCGGTATCGCAGCGGTGAAATAACCTTCGACCGTGATCGCAGACCCATCGGGAGCGGTGATGACCAGATCATCACCCGCACGCTGGTAGTGTCCTTCAAGGAGTATGGTTGCGTCAGGGAGGGTTATTTCTGTTTCCGTATCGGAGAAGCGCAAAATTTCGTCGAAATCGGCTTCCGCTACGGGTATAAAATCTGGAAAATCAACGGATGCGGGGGATGAAATCATGACATCTCTCGACTTGTATTTTCGATATTCATCAAAATAAAAGCCGCATTATGACTTATTCACCGCAAAAATCAATCAAATTCTGGGAATGTATTTAGGTGATCGCACACGTATTGACACTTTCTTCCCAGAAATCAAAGCAATTTTACCAGTGCCGCTACCACGGCCACCGAGGTCGCCATCATGCCACCCAGGCGCAGGGTCAGGTTGTGCGCACGACGCGATTCCATTATCCCTTGGGATTTGCCGTTTAATCCAAACGTCCCAACACCGTACACGGGGCACTGTCGATTGCCGACATGCGTAGGGGGGCGACGATCACTTGGGTAAGGCGGTTGAGTGGATGGGCCAGATCCATATCTTCGATGATGAGGATGGGTTGTCCCGAGGCCATGGGATCCAGAAAGGCTTGGTGGCTTTCCCGACCCGCCTGGCGGTTGCGGCGTGCCGTCAATGAGACAAAATCCATTCCTAAAGCGCGTACACGGGGCCGGTTGGCCCGGAGCCAAAATCCAACCTCGGCATGGACACCGGGATTATCATGGCTGTAAAGATCTTCTCCGCGATGGCGTTGAAAGCCACTGCGGAGCAATACCAGATCACACTGCGTATCCAGACTTTGCAGTGCGGCAGCACCAACCAGTTCTCCTGGTCCGACCGTGACCTCGACGATATGCGGATGGGAAAAGACCCATTCATCCGCTGTCAAATCAGCGACTTTATTCCCATGGTCAAAAAAATGGGCGGGGGCATCGCAATGGGTACCCCAATGATTTTCCAGGGTGATACGAAAGACATTGGCACTATCGCCGGCCCGAATGGATTTGACCGCCTCGACGCCAGGGTGGGCGTGGGTGTCACCATAAACCGGCACGGTGGCACCGAAAACATGCGAGAGCATGATCCAACTGGGGTTTTCCATAGTATCTATCCCACATTTTTACTTATGATATAGGGCGTGTTGACATTCAATTAAATAAACTATTAAAATAAAAAAGGGGTCTGGGGGATTGCCCCCAGGGTTTTGCTTTTGATTTTGCTTTTGA
>JADGCQ010000070.1 GCA_015228925.1 Magnetococcales bacterium
AAAACCCTGGGGGCAATCCCCCAGACCCCTTTTTTCTTTTAATAATTGATCATTTCCGGGAATTTGGACGTGCCAATTGCAAATGCGATTGCCCTGCTTCACCCGCAATCGTGTCACTCCCAGATCAAAGTTGTTCCCGGGTGGCCATGAAACGTAATTGTGGCCACTCTTTGGCGGCATTGTCCAGACGCCAAGCGTTGCGGGCCATGTAGACCGGCAATCCGTCATGATCTTCGGCCATGTCCATGGTGTTGGCATCGGCAAAACTTTTAAGTTTTGCCGCATCGTCGCTGTCTACCCAGCGGGCGGTATAGAACGGGGTGGGTTCAAAATGGACGACCATTTCGTATTCGGTACGGATGCGGTCGGCCAAGACCTCAAACTGCAACGCCCCCAGGACACCGACAATCCAATCGGAACCAAACCGGGTCTTGAAGACGCGCGCGGCCCCTTCTTCCCCCAGTTGGATCAAGGTTTTGCCCAAATGTTTGGTCCGCATGGGGTCATCGGGGCGGATACGTCGGAGAAGTTCCGGGGCAAAACTGGGGACGCCGGTAAATTTGAGAGTTTCCCCCTCGGTCAAGGTATCACCGATACGCAACGCCCCATGGTTGGGTATCCCCATGATGTCACCTGCCCAGGCCTCTTCGGCGGTCTCCCGCTCTCTGGCCAGGAAAATCATGGGGTTGTGGACGTTGAGGCTTTTTCCTGTCCGTTGATGGGTCAACTTCATGCCGCGCTTGAAATGTCCAGAACACAGGCGAATGAAAGCGATGCGGTCCCGATGTTTGAGGTCCATGTTGGCTTGGATCTTAAAGACAAATCCGGTCACTTTTTCCTCACCGGGAGCGACTGTTCTTTCCCTGGCAGGTTGCGGCCTTGGGGGCGAGGCCATGGTTGCCAAGCCCCACAGGAGTTCCCGCACACCAAAATTGTTGACGGCACTGCCAAAAAACACAGGTGACAGATCCCCTCGGAGAAAACTCTCCATGTTGAAAGTGGGACATAGCTCCCGGGTCATGAGAACCTCTTCCCGCATGGTGGAATAGGCCGGGGGGGGGAGGAGCGATTCCAGGATGGGGTCGTCGAGTCCCTGACAGGGGACCGCTTCCTGAAGTTCAGAGCCATCGCCCCGTTTCATGAACATCAGGCGATCATGGAGCAGATCATAGCAGCCGAGAAACTCCCGTCCCATGCCGATGGGCCAGGAGGCGGGGGTCACTTCCAGGGCCAATTGGTTTTCAATTTCATCGAGGAGTTCAAAGGGGCTGCGACCATCGCGATCCAGTTTGTTGATGAAGGTGATGATTGGGACGTTGCGCAGGCGGCATACTTCAAAGAGTTTCAGGGTTTGGCTTTCGATCCCTTTGGCGGCATCCAGGACCATGACGGCGGTGTCTACGGCGGTCAGGGTGCGATAGGTGTCTTCGCTGAAATCTTCGTGTCCTGGGGTGTCCAACAGGTTGAAGACATGGCCATCGTGTTCAAAGGTCATCACCGAGGCGGTGACGGAAATGCCCCGTTCTCGTTCCACCTTCATCCAGTCGGAGCGGGCACGCCGCGCTTGACCACGAGCCTTGACACGACCCGCCATCTGGATGGCACCTCCGAAGAGGAGCAGCTTTTCGGTCAAGGTTGTTTTTCCGGCGTCGGGATGGGCGATGATGGCAAAGGTACGTCGGTTTTCGTAAGTGGGAGGATGATCCTTCATGCGACCTCGGATGCCGATGGTAAGTAAGGTTATCGGACAAACAAGGCGACGACCAGTCCGAATGCGTACTCTACACCGTGAGGCACGGCAATGGCCAGAGTAAAGGAACCGCCGATGGCGGTCATCATGATGAGGGTCTGGCGGATGGAGTCCACCAATTCGGTCATGTCAAACCCAGATTGTTCCGGCATAAAGGATCCCTTTTTGGCAATGACATTGAACAGTGACGTTGCCGTCCCTGGCCTATAATGCATGAACTCAGCCAATATTTGAGCCTAATGGGGGATGCCGATTTTCCTTAGTCCGGTACGGCGATCCGGGTTAACATGCGCTGTGGCTGGAAGCGATTGGTTTGAAACCGACGGCACTGCTGGAAGGCTGATGGTGACCTGGGGGTGCCAAAAAGGAGTCTACGGAGAGGAAGATGTCCAAAAAACAGGAGCTTGGGAACCGCCTCAAACAATTGATCGCTTGGCAGGAATGTATTCACAAAACTTGGCATCCAACCCAGAATCGGGAATTGTTGGAATTTTTCATGGAGATACTCGCATCGGCCCTCCACGCCGAACGGTGCAGTATTTTTATCCATGATCCCGTGAGCGATGGGGTTTGGCTGAAGTGTGGTACCGGCCTTGATGAACGGGCGATCGTCATTCCCAAGACGGGTTCCAACGTCGGCAAGGTGATTGCCACCGGGCGGTATGTCAATTTAACCGCAGATGAGGAAAAATCCAGCTTTGCCAAGAAGGTTGAGATTCTGACCGGATTCAAGACCAGGAGTATGTTGTGTGTTCCCATCAAAAGCCCCAATCGCAATGAGATCCCTGGCGCGATCCAACTGTTGAACAAGATTGGCGATGATGGTTCCAAGGGGTTTACCGAGAAAGATCGGATTGTCCTTGAGAAAGCGGCCAGTCACCTGGGGATGGTGATCGAAAATATCTATCTGGGCCAGGAACTGGTGGAAATCACCGGCAAGTTGACCGGTCGCATCGATGTGGCGGAATGGATTATCAAGCTGTGGATTGGTTTCATGGGGGTGGTGATCGCGGTGGCTTTTGGCATTATCATCTATTTTACCCCGCACATACTCACGATTTTGCAACGGTGAGGTTTGTCAACCTTTTCTTCGGATGTTTTGATGTTGTCCACTGGTAGGGGTAAAAAAATGACGCCATCCGTTCACAGAATCTTGACACCGTAGGCATTCCCATTCACATTTGCCTTCAATAACCGGATGATTGTTGATCGGACTATAAAACCAAAGAACGGTATGCTCCCATTGGAAATTGTTCTCGCCACGCGCAATCCCAAAAAAGTGGAAGAACTTCGGCGGATGTTTGTGGGAAACGAGATCGTCTTTCTTGGTCTGAATGCCTTCCCTGGTAGTCCAGAGGTTGCGGAGAACGGGAGTACCTTTGAAGAAAACGCCGATCTTAAGTCTCGAGCCATCGCCGGTTACACCCAGTGCCATGCCTTGGCGGATGATTCTGGTTTGGTTGTGGATGCCCTGGGCGGGGCTCCAGGTGTCCATTCGGCCCGCTTTGCCGGTCCAGGGGCAACAGACGCACAAAATCTTCATTTGCTGCTCGCAACTCTGAAGAGGAAAGGCGGGGTTGATCATCGGGCACGCTTTGAATGTGCATTGAGTTTGTGTGATCCCCAAGGCCAGATTGAACGGTTTTCTGGTGTTGTCCATGGCACGATCATCGCTGAGCCACGGGGTGCCAATGGTTTTGGGTATGACCCGGTGTTTGTCCCCGATGGGGAGCGATTGACTTTTGCGCAGATGTCCGCAGGACAGAAAGATCGGATCAGTCACCGTGGGCGGGCATTGGAGGCTTTGGCAAAAGGACTGCCAAAAATACTGCCAATCAAGACTGCCGAAGGGGCTGTTGATCGGCTGGTGTCGTTGCGCTGAGCGTTGTGATAACTTATCCGAATCGTACTATTTCATCATAAGAGGGAGTCACATTATGTCAAAACTGGTTCCACCCCATGGTGGCGGAGATTTAAAACCCCTGTTGCTAACCGGGGTTGCTTTGGAAAATGCAAAAAAGAAAGCCCTTGGGTTGGAGTCGTTGCGGATATCCTCGCGCGAGGCAGGCGATCTCATCATGCTGGGGATTGGGGCCTTCACGCCGTTGGATGGTTTCATGAACAAAGCGGATTGGGAAGGGGTTTGCCGCAATACCAAGTTGGCCAATGGTGTTTTTTGGCCTATTCCGATCACTTTGTCCACCTCCAAGGGGGCAGCCGATAAGCTCTCTATTGGCCAGGAAGTGACATTGATCGATGATGAAAGTGGCGAGATTCGCGGCATCATCACTGTGGAAGAGAAATATTCCATCGATAAGAATCTGGAGTGCCAGAGTGTTTTTCAAACCACCGACGCGGCCCATCCTGGGGTACAGATGGTCATGGGTCAGGGGGAGATCAACATTGGTGGCCCGGTTCAGGTGTTGTCTGAAGGTGATTTTCCCGAGAAATACAGCGACATCTACATGCGTCCTGCCGAGACCCGTGCCTTGTTCGAGAAGAAGGGGTGGAGCCAGGTTGCCGCTTTCCAGACCCGTAATCCCATGCACCGCTCCCATGAGTTTCTCGCCAAGATTGCCGTGGAGATTTTGGATGGCGTCATGGTCCATTCGGTGTTGGGCAAGCTCAAGGCGGGCGACATCCCTGCGGAGGTGCGCGCCAAGACCATCGATGTTCTCATCGACAAATATTTTGTCAAGGATACCGTCGTGCAGTCGGGTTATCCGATGGATATGCGGTATGCTGGACCCAAGGAAGCACTGCTTCATGCCTTGTTCCGGCAGAATTATGGTTGCTCTCACCTCATTGTAGGCCGTGACCACGCGGGTGTCGGCGACTATTATGGTCCTTTCGATGCGCAGTATATTTTTGATCAGGTGCCGGAATCGATGTTGAAGACCCGGCCCCTCAAGATTGATTGGACTTTTTATTGTTACAAGTGCCAAGGAATGGCATCGATGAAGACTTGTCCCCATGGCAAGGATGATCGTCTCCTGCTGTCGGGTACTGCTTTGAGGAAAACGCTTTCTGAGGGTAAGGAACCACCGGCCGAATTCAGCCGACCGGAAGTTGTCAAGATTCTTCAAGCCTATTATGCGGGTCTTGAAGAGGATCAAAAGGTGGAAATCAAGCTTAACAAGGCTGCGACCGGCTGATACCGACGGTCGATCGTGGACATTCAATCAACTCTTTACGATATTCGGAGGGGCAGCCAATGCCAAGTTTTGTAATCAATGCTAAATGTGATGGGTGCAAGGGCCAGGACAAGACGGCCTGCATGTACATCTGCCCGAATAATTTGATGAAGTTGGACAAGGAGCGGATGAAAGGTTTCAACCAGGAGCCGGAGCAATGTTGGGAATGCTACTCCTGCGTGAAGATTTGCCCGCAGCAGGCCATTGAAGTGCGTGCCTATGCCGATATCGTCCCCATGGGTGGTGCGGTGATTCCGTTGCGCGGTTCCGATTCCATCATGTGGACGATCAAGTTCCGCAACGGGGAAGTGAAGCGTTTCAAGTTTCCCATCCGTACCACGGCGGAAGGCTCCATCGATCCCTATGCTGGCAAGCCGGCTGCGGACATGTCCAAATTGAGTGAACCCGGGTTTTTCAATTCCACCGGCCCTGTCAGGACGATGAAGTAATCGTTTTGGGTTGATCGAGGATTGAACATCAATTTACGAAGACCAAGGAGTGAGAAGAATGGGGAGTTTTGGGAATCCGGATATTGTTGAAATGCAATCCGATATTTTGATCATTGGCGGCGGCATGGCGGCGTGTGGTTGTGCGTTCGAGCTGATGCGTTGGCTTCCTGAGGGTGTCACGGTCCGTTTGGTTGACAAGGCGGCCATGGAGCGTAGTGGTGCGGTTGCCCAAGGTCTTTCGGCGATCAACACCTACCTGGGTGAGCAGGATCCTGCCGACTATGTGCGGATGGTGAGCAATGACCTCATGGGTATTGTCCGCGACGACTTGATTTATGACGTGGGTCGCCATGTGGACAACTCGGTGGAGTTGTTTGAAGAGTGGGGTCTTCCCATTTGGAAGCAGCCCGGCGATGAGGAAAAGACGCTGAAGCAGGGTGGCAAGCCGGTCCGTTCCGGTAAATGGCAGATCATGATCAACGGTGAGAGCTACAAGACCATCGTTGCCGAAGCGGCCAAGAAGGCCCTTGGGATGGATCGGATCCAAGAGCGTATTTTCATTGTGAAGCTTCTTTTGGACGCCAAGGAATCCAACCGTATTGCGGGTGCGGTCGGTTTCTCCAATCGTGAAGACAAGATTTATGTTTACAAAGCCAGTGCTATTTTGTGCGTGGCTGGTGGTGCGGTGAACGTATTTCGCCCCCGTTCCGTGGGTGAAGGGATGGGTCGTACTTGGTATCCGGTGTGGAATTCCGGTTCGACCTACGCCATGGTGGCGCAGGTGGGCGGCGAATTGACCATGATGGAAAACCGTTTTGTTCCGGCCCGTTTCAAAGATGGTTATGGTCCGGTCGGCGCGTGGTTTTTGCTGTTCAAAGCCAAGGCAACCAACGTCAAGGGTGAGGTCTACATGGAGACCAACGCCGAGATGTTGAAGGATTATCCCCCGTATGGTTTGGCCAAGGTTCCGGCGACCTGCTTGCGTAACCATTTGATGATGAAGGAAATGCGTGAAGGTCGTGGTCCGATCTACATGAGGACCGACACGGCGTTGCAGGCATTGGCGAAATCCTACGAGGATGAATTTGGTCCCAAGGAAGCCAAGAAGAAGATCAAGCATTTGGAAGCGGAAGCTTGGGAAGACTTTTTGGACATGTGCATTGGTCAAGCCGGAGTGTGGGCGGGTGAGAACATCGAGCCGGAGAAGGTTCCTTCCGAATTGATGCCGACCGAGCCGTATTTCCTCGGATCCCATTCGGGTTGCTGTGGTATTTGGACCACGGGTCCGTCCGATTTGGCACCGCCGGAATGGCAGTGGGGTGACAATCCTCCCGAAGCGGGCAAGGATCCGGCACCTGGCCAGAAGAACTACAATCGTATGACCACGGTGAAGGGTTTGTTCACGGCTGGCGACGGTGTGGGTGCTTCGGGTCATAAATTCTCTTCTGGTTCTCATGCGGAAGGGCGTATTGCGGCGAAAGCGATGTTGGCGTGGGTGATGGATCACAAGGATTTCAAGCCGACTTTGTCGAAGACTCCGCAGCAGTTGGCGGAAGAGATTTACATGCCGGTGCGTAATTGGATGGAACACAAGGATTACAGCACCATGGCGGAGGTCAATCCTCACCTGATCACGCCGAAGATGTTGCAGATGCGTCTGCAAAAGATCATGGACGAGTATGTGGCGGGTGTGGGTACCATGTACGTCACCAACGAGCAGATGATGGAAATTGCCGTCAAGAAGCTTACCGAACTCAAGAAGGACTCGGCCAAGATGATGGCGCGTGACCTTCATGAGCTGATGCGTGCATGGGAGAATTTCCATCGCATCTATGCGGGTGAAGCGCATTTGCGGCATATGTTGTTCCGCAAAGAGACCCGCTATCCGGGCTTCTACTACAACATGACTTACAATTTTGTTGACGAGAAGAATTGGAAGTGTTTCGTCAATAGCAAGATCAACCCCGAGACGGGCGAGTGGGTTGCCTTCAAGCGGGCGCACAAGGATCTTGTGACCAAGCCGTAATTTTGTGATGTGAGGGGATGGAGCGCGATGCTTCATCCCCTTGTTTTTTATGTATTTCCCGCGACGATTCCGATATTTGCAGTGTCAGTGCCCCAACACGCCCTAAAGAACCATGAGGAAGAGACATCGGTGACTGATTATAAGAAAGCCAGAGATCAGGCTCTGGAGCTTGACGAGGAGTTGCGTGATCTTCCGCAGGAGGTGCGTAATGTTTTGCATCCGGTGCGTTTGACGGGTAAGGAGCATTTTCAATTTCGTTGCCACTCTGGCATTGAATGTTTTAATGCGTGTTGTCGCAACATTGAGATTATTTTAACGCCCTATGATCTGATACGGATTCGTCGGCGTTTGGACATGGATGTAGAAAGTTTTCTCAACCAATACGCGACCCCTTTTACTTTGACCAAGGGACAGCTTCCGGTCCCGTTGATCCGCATGGATGCTCAGAGCGGCCAATGTCCGTTCAATGGTCCTGAGGGGTGCAGCATTTACAGCGACCGTCCGGTGGCCTGCCGGTATTATCCCATCGGGATGGCGTTGATGCATAAGCAGCAATCCGAGGGTGAAAAATCTCAGGATGATGATGAGTTTTATTTTTTGATCAAGGAGGATTTTTGCCACGGGCATCGGGAGACCAAGGATTGGAGTATTGCCGAGTGGCGCAGGGATCAAGGTTCGGATGGTTATGATGTTCAGAACCGGGGATGGATGGAGTTTATTCTGAAACGCCGTTCGGCTGGAGATACGGTGGCGACGGGGTTGCAGCTTTCCGAATATTTTTATATGGCCAGTACCAATCCCGATGTATTTCGGCGATTTGTTTTTGATTCCAGTTTTTTAAAGCGTTTCCATGTGGATGAAGAGACGGAGCGGTTGATTCGGACGGATGATTTGGCGTTGACCGATTTTGCGTTTGCTTGGTTGAAGAGTGTTTTGTTTGGGGACAAGGAGGTTCAGGTTCGCCCCGATGCCTTTGTGGAACTGAAAGGGCGGCGGGCCAAAAAGAAGGAAGATGAACGGTGAAAGCGGCAAGGATCCCTACCGTAAAAGGTTATCGCAACACAAGGTGATGGATGAAACAGGCCAGACATTTTTACGTTTCTCGTCCGTTGGAACCACCCCTGGGCCATTGATCAGGTTGGAGGTGGTGTCATGATTCTTCGTCCTTGTGGTGTGTCGATCCGTGAGAATCGGTTGTTGACGATGCGTTATCATTACGCCGACCAGGATCGGTTTAACCTGCCCGGTGGCGGCGTTGAGGATAACGAACAGGCTGTGGAAGCGTTGCAGCGTGAATATCGTGAGGAACTGGGGGTGGGTATCATCCCCGGAGACTTGTTGTTTTGCTGTGAAACGGTGATCCACGGTCGCCATGTGCTGCACCTTGCTTTTGTCATTCAGGAACTGCTCGGGATACCGCACTGTAACCACGCCGCAACGTCGGCCCTCGAGGCGGTTTGGGTTCCCCTGGAGAATTTAGGTCGAGAAACCCTTTACCCCGCCATCGGTCCAGAGCTTCAGTCGGTTTACCTCCATGGTCTTTCCCGGACAGTCTATCTGGGGAGGGTGGAACAGTCCTGGTATGAATAATCAGGCATTGTTTCTATCCATAGAATTTTTTTTTGTAAATTAAATAATGTTATCGCGCCCGGTTGATCATGAAGAATGATTCATTATCGAACTTTGGGTTCTTTTTGTGCGTATGCACAATTTCAAAGAATTCGGCCATGATTGTGTTGTGTAACAAACTGGTAAATTTCTGTAAATGAAGGTAAAAATCATTAGTTTGTCAGGAGGGTACGGAGTTTAAGAAAGTGATACGCATGAACTGTGGCAGGGGATGGGGTCATGGAAAACATGTTAGAATATAATGATATGGTTGTATTCTGAAAATTATATTAACAAATATAGGATTGACTTCCCTGTCAGTCATCATTTATTCATAAGACACCGTTCTGACAGCATAGAAAAAAGTTAATGGTGGGTTTGTGAGTGGCCGGGACATGGTTGTTCGGTGTGCCGGGCCGGGGGTGTTTTTGTTGTTTGACCGTGGGTGGTGCGGGTCCATTTTTTTTTGGAGGAGACAAGATGGCTGTAATCAGGAATATATTTGCTGTATTGGGTTTGGTGACTTTGCTGGCTGGCGGTTATGCATTTGTGGCGATTGCCCCCATCATGTCGGAGTTTGACCCTGGCTACATGGAAATCTATAAGGATTTTGCGACCAAGTTGCTGACCACGAAGGATCCGGGTGAGGCGATGATGTGGGCGGTTCCGGTGGAAGATCCGTCATTGAAGGTCGAGGATGTCAAGGAGTCGCTCAAGAGTTTGGCGGTCCAAAATAATTTTCTTTATGTGGGTGAGTCGGCTTTTTACAAGCAAGTTGAAGCGGTGACGGGTCAGCCTTATCGCCACATCGCTTTTTTAAGTTTTTGTGACGCCAAGGTGGGGAAGATGATGGCCGATTATCGCGATGCGTACACGGGGTTTATGCCCTGCCGCGTTTCGGTGGTGGAGGATAAAAATGGGAAGTTGTGGTTGTATTCGATGAATCTGGACATGATGATTTATGGTGGCAAAAGGTTGCCGGAAGAGTTGCGGACGGAGGCAATCAGGGTTCGCAATGTGATCTGGAAGATGCTTCAAGGGGCCGCCAAGGGTGAGTTCTGAGGGCTGTAGGTTGTGACAAGGTGCAGGGGGGGTGGTGGTTGTTTTTGTGGGGATACACCCATAACGTGTTTCTTTAGATGATGTCATTGGAGGGAACTATGCATCGAAAAAAAATCCACATGTTGGTCTTGGTTGGTGGGTTTGTGGCGGGAGGGCTGCTGAGCGGTTCGACTGCATCCGCAGCCGAGGCGGGAGCGACTGCGGCCATGTTGGCCAATACGTGTGCCGGGTGTCACGGCACCAACGGTATTTCGGGTGGGCCTGCCATGCCGACCATCGGCGGTTTGCCAGCCAACTACCTCAAGACCGTCATGGAGCAGTTCAAGGACGGTTCGCGTCCCTCCACGATCATGGGCCGATTGGCCAAGGGGTATAGCGACGAAGAAAATGCCCTGCTTGCCGATGCGTTCTCGAAGTTTAAGTGGGAAAGTGCCCAAAGTCATCCCAATTCAAAGAAAGCGACGGCGATCGATCCAGCCCTGGCAGCCAAGGGGGCGGAGTTGCAGGCCAGTGCCAAGTGTGACAAATGTCACGAGGACGGTGGCGTGTTCCAAGATGATGACACCCCCCGTGTTGGCGGG
Organism: Magnetococcales bacterium; assembly: GCA_015228925.1. Lineage (GTDB taxonomy): Bacteria > Pseudomonadota > Magnetococcia > Magnetococcales > UBA8363 > UBA8363. The sequence goes on from JADGCQ010000070.1 coordinate 10,671, forward strand.
CAGTGGTTGGATTACCTGCTTTTCAAAATGCAGGATCTCAAAAACGCCGCCTTGAAGGTCCCGCAACCGAAAAAGATGGAGACGGCCATCGAGAAGCTTTCTTTGGAAGATCTTACGGCCATTGCCCACTTTTACGCCTCCAAGAAGTAACCTTGGTGAGAGGAGAGGACTATTATGTCAATGTTGAATCGTAGAGGTTTTGTAAAACTTTCTGGTGCGGCTGCCCTTGTGGGACTTTCGGCTGCAACGGTATCTCGCAAGGGATTTGCGGCTGCCAAGGGGCATGTTGTTGTGATCGGTGGCGGTTATGGTGGTGCCATTGCGGCCAAATATATTCGCATGGCTGATCCCGGCATTGATGTCACCTTGATTGAAAAGAACGAATTTTATTATTCCGGTCCGTTGTCCAACTGGGTGATCGCTGGATTCCGTGATATTGAAGTGCAGAAATGGGGCTATGAAGGTCTCAAGAAACATGGCGTGAAGATGGTCCATGAAGAAGCGACCGGGATTGATCCGGCTGCCAAGACTGTGACCACCAAGAGTGGTGCGAAAATCAAATATGACCGTTTGATTGTCAGTCCGGGTGTCGATTTCAAACCTGTGGAGGGCTATGACGCCGAAGCCAGCGAGAAAATGCCCCATGCGTGGAGTGCTGCCGGGCCGCAGACGGTGACCTTGACGAAGCAGCTCATGGCGATGCGTGATGGTGATCCCTTTGTCATGGTGGCACCGCCGGACCCGTACCGTTGCCCCCCTGGACCCTACGAGCGTGCCAGTTTGGTGGCGCATTACCTGATGAAAAACAAGCCCAAGTCCAAGGTTATCATCTTGGATCCCAAGGATAAGTTTTCCAAGATGGGGCTGTTTACCGGTGGGTGGACCAAGCTGTATGGGTATGGCACCGATAAGAGTTTGATTGAATGGATTCCCGGTGGCGAAGGTGGTAAGGTGGCCCGTGTGGATGCCAAGACCATGACCGTTCATACGGAAATGGCGGAGTTCAAGTCGAGTTGCATCAATATCATTCCTCCGCAAAAAGCGGGTGCCATTGCCGAAATGGCCAAATTGACCGACGAGTCGGGTTGGTGTCCGGTTCATTTTGAAACGTTCGAATCAAAAATCCACAAGGATATCCATGTGATTGGCGATTCAAGCGTGGCTTCCCCAATGCCCAAATCGGGTTATGCCGCAAATTCCGAGGCCAAGGTTGCCGCAGCGGCCATCGTGGCGTTGCTCAATGGGCAAAAGCCGGGCGAACCGTCCTATGTCAATACCTGCTACAGCTTGTTGAGTCCGACCTCCGGTATTTCGGTGGCGGCGGTTTACAAGCTGGTGGAAGGTAAAATCAAGGAAGTCGGTGGTGGCCTTTCCGCAGGTGATGCCCCCGATTTTGTTCGGGCGCAGGAAGCGGTCTACAACGAAAGCTGGTATCAAAGCATCATGGCCGACACCTTTTCTTGATGATGGCGTTGTAACGGGCCATGGAAGGACGCTGAGAATCATGGAGCGGGGTGTCGTGAGGCACCCCGTTTTTTTGTTGTGCTTCAGCCTTTATCCCCGGTCGCAGAGGGGATGGTCCTTTTGGAAAAAGGTTTTTTTTGTCCGGCACAGTCGATGTGATTCAAAAGCGTGGTCTCCATAGGGTTTGCCCTTGCCATTGCCATGGGGCTTTGTGTAGGCTCTGCTGTACTCAGGTCGTTTTGAACGTGCGCAGAGTCTACTTGGTCAATGTTTTCTTAGTTTGGGGATTGTTGTGCCATGGGATTGATGAAAAAGCTCTGGACTCTGTTGATGCGTCCCAGTCAGAAGATTGCATTGGGGATTCTTTTGGCGGGTGGTTTTCTTTCTGGTGTCGTCTTCTTTCTGGTATTTCATTTCACCATGAACGCTACCAACAGCATGGAAATATGCATATCGTGTCATGAAATGGAAGGGGTCTACGAGGAGTACCGGGAGAGTAAGCACTACAGCAGTGCTTCCGGGGTCCGCGCCACTTGCTCCGATTGTCATGTTCCCCACGGTAAAACTTTTGGCGATTACATCGACAAATTTCTCGCCAAGTTGACGATCGGTTCCAAGGATATTTTCCATCATTTGCTGGGGACGTATCCGACGCGGGAATCTTTTGAGAAAGCCCGCTGGCATCTGGCGCAGAACGTATTGGCCGATATGCGTGCCAGGGATTCCAAGGAGTGTCGGTCTTGCCACTCTTTCGATGCCATGGACATGGAAGAGCAGGATAAGTCAGCGGCGCGTAAACACAAGCGGGTCATGGAAAGTGCTGACAAGACTTGCGTCGATTGCCATTCGGGTTTGGTCCATAAAGAGCCGGTTGCCCCTGCTGAACATGCCCAAAAGGAGTCGGCTGGGGAAGCGGGCAAAAAATGAGTCGTCTTCTCTACTGTTTAAGGGATTGTTTTTTAGTCCCTGTTGTGCCCCGTCTCTTAAGAATCCGCACGGAGACATGGTAATAACGCTTGGTTGTTGTGTTTTTGACAGTTTTTCATCGCACAGGTTGCCTGCTGTGTGATGAGGGCGGGTATCTTGGCCAACAACCCGAACTATTTGTTACTTTTTGGAGAGATGAGCATGGAAAATAAGGATATGTTAGCGATGAACCGAAGGGGATTTTTTCATTCTGTCGGTAGCGTGGGTGTGGCTGCGGCAGTCGTTGGTGGCGGCGTTTTTGTGGGTACTCCCAGGGATGCCTCTGCCGCCGTCGATGCCCTGATTGCCGAGCATATGGGGCCGGGGGCTGTCACCATGGATAAGGTGGTTGTTGACACACCCGACAAGGCGGAAAATGGGGCTATGGTCCGTATTCCCGTCGTGGTGAATCATCCCATGGAACCGAATAACTATATCGAGAAAGTGGCGGTTTTTGTGGATGAGAATCCCAATCCTTTCGTCGCCAGTTTTGCGTTTATTCCCGAAAGTGGCCCGGTTGATATTGAGTTTCGTCTGAAAATGGCAAAAGCCTCCAATGTGCGCGTGGTTGCCAAGAGTAACTCCGGTGCATTGTACGGCTTCACCAAAAAAATTGAAGTCGCTGAGGGTGGATGCTCCGGCTAGTCGGCATCTGATCCCAACCTGACCACCGAATTTTCTACAAGTCGAGAGGATGTATTATGGCCATTGGTAGCCCAAAAGTTCGTGTACCCAAAGATCCCGTCAAAAAAGGGGATAAGGTTAACATCAAGACAATGATTCAACATCCCATGGAGAGTGGGTTGCGCAAGGATAAGGCGACGGGTGAAGTCGTCCCCGCCCATTTTATCACCAGTGTGAAAGCAGTCTACGATGGCAAGCTGGTGTTGGATGCCGTTTGGACGGGTGCCGTATCCAAGAATCCTTTCCTTGGTTTTCACCTGCGCGCCGAAAAGACGGGGCCGGTTGAAGTGACCTGGAAGGATGACAAAGGCGAAGAATTCAAAGCTTCGGAAGTGATCACGGTCGCCTGATTGTCCATCAGCACCGCCAGTTGAAACCATGTTCTGCGGGATGCGGGATCACACGGATCCCGTGTTTACCCGCAGGAGGTGGTATTCTGGAAAATGAGCGCAAAGCGAGCATGATCCGATTGTGTGGAATCAACCCTGGGCATCGGGCGAACGTTTGATACGCCCTTCCGAGTGTCGCATGAACATGCGGACGTGACTTTTGTTCATCAGATTTGCGCCGAAAGAGTACGTTTCAATAAAAGATCGCAGACGTACTTTATCCCCTTTACGCGCCATGAGCAGGGTGACCAGGACGCAGAGGACCGACCCCTTCTGTATGGTCTCATGTGTGCCGCCGTTGCCGTTATCATAAAGATCGACAGCGGCATTGATGACATTATCGCGCATCTCAAAAAGACTGGTTTCCAAATCGGCAACCTGCTTGAGTTCTGGCGTATGGCTTAAAGCTTCATAGAGTTTATCAACAGCCGCTTGGCTGTACATCAGTCGCGTATCATAGCGCGCAGCCAACATGCCATCCATACGTCGCACCAATTCATTATCCAGGATGAAGCGTTCCAAGCTTTTCAGGGTCAAATCTTGAAGTTCCTTGGACAACTTTAACCCCTCCACATCGAAAATTAATCCAGGCGAAGGTTTATCAGGGCCATCGTTGTCATTTTCATCCATGGCATCCTCGGTTTGTTTGCGAACGTTCTTCACCCCGGCGGATTTTTCTGGGTCTGGATTTGCGTCGGGTTGGTGATATTGAATTTCGGTCTCTTTTTTTGGCCACACGTAGGGGGAAAGAAAATCGCGCAGTTTGTCGAGTTCGTTGTCAAATGATTCCAGCATGTAGGCGAGTTGGCTGTATGCCCGTGTTTTTTCTTTGGGAAAGTTTTCTTCGGAATAGCCGATCTGGTGTTCCAGGTGCATCCAAACATACTGGGCCAGAGAACATACTTGCAGATCGATTTTAAATTTGCGCAAAGCTTCATATTCTACCAAATCCAAACGGTCTTTGGGCATACGGACGACCAGATGTTCCATGGGATAGCCGGGAACAAAAGGATCTTGGGTCATGGGTTCACGGGGATGGTTGCGGGCGACCACCTGGAAAAATTGAGATAATTGCGTCAAGATTTTAGGTATTTCGCTGGCGTAATGGGCGATAATGCGCACCTCAATCAATCCGGGTAGGTCTTCGATCCCTTTGATAGCCTCCTGGGAACTGGCCAATCGCGCCATCACACTCGGCCCATCTTTCAGGGTGAACTCCATTTTACAGATACAAAGTCCAGCCGAGCGCAGCATCCGTTGGAGTAAAATCTCCAATTGGCGCAGACCGTCGGTGAGGAGGGGTATCGTATTGATATAGTCTAAAAGTTTGGTATCCATATTATCCATTTCTGGAACTTTTGAGCGATTCATGCCGATGCGGGGCTGTTGTTTTTTTGTACCAGCAATGTTTGGGCGACCGCCAGCCCTGCAAGGGAGACACGACCAGCTCCCATTCTTTCGGCAAGCAGTCTCCCCAGGGATAACAGGGCCGCCCCTCTGGCCATATGGGTTAACGCCACTTTTCCTGGTTCGCCGAAGGTTTGCCGAGCCAACTCTTTGACGCGGGCCGTATTGTCCAAGAGGACTTTTTCAAGATCACCATCCTCCAGGTCTTCGAGATGACCGTTGGCACCAGCCAGTCCGGTCAAGAAGGATTCATCGAAGCGTAATGGTACGTCATAGATGTCGGCAATGTCGCGGTCAATCAGACGTACCGAGACATTACCCAAGACCCAGTGCGTCAATTTTTCTTTGAACGCTTCCAAAGCTTGTTTTGTCCGGGCCAATTCTTCGGGGGTTATGACGACCTCGGAAACCGGGGTTGCGATGACCATCGTTTCCGCTACAGTTGGGTTGGCGGTGGGATGTTCGGGGGGTGGCGCGGGGGCGACAGCCAACGGTACGGTGTTTTCTTCGGCCTCTTGGTGCGTCCGCGATGGGGCGGGGACTGGGTCCGTGATGGGGGTGGCCTGGATGACGACCGTTTCGGGTTTGGGTTGTGACGCGGGGGTCATGTTCGCGTGGATACGGTTGAGTTCTCTGTCTGCCAATTCCAGGAAACCCACCACACGCGCCCCATCGCGTAACAGTTCTGGTGCCATGTGGGCCAGACGGTGGGATGGATACAGCACTTCCTGGATTTCGGCCCAGGTGTGTTGCAGCATCGAGCGAATTTGAATTTCTAGTTTAAATTCCCGAAAACGCCGGTATTCGATCCATTCCAGGCGGCTATCCAACATTCTGACTAGGTATCTTTGGCAGGCATAGCCAAAATATTTGGGATCGCGCACGATCCCCGTTTTGGAAAAATCGCGCAACACCTTGAACTCACCCTGGATAATTTCGGCAATGTATCGGGTTTCATCCTCCAGAAAGGTGAGGATGCGGATGATCATAAGATCATCCACTTCATGAATGGTTTTGGAAGTTGTGCTTTCCAGGCGTTCTACAAGAACGTCGCGTGGAAGAACGAACCCTTTGATGTCGTAGATCTGAAGGGCATTTTCAGTGATGAACGCCTTGAAAAGTTTGAGGTTGATATCGATGAATTCCTCAAACAGACCGTGATCACGGTCATAGTGTTTGATCATATGCAATGGGACCCCGGGTTGGATTTCGGTCATGGTCCTTGTCCTCAAAACTACGGATAAACGTCACAGGTCTTGAACGCCACACACCCCAGGCACTTTACCCCAAACTCACAATAATGACAAAGCGTGACCGTATTTTATGACGGTGTAAAAGTGGGCATGATCCATTGTCACTCTGGTTGGCAACGGACAGTTAACGCAGCCTTGACGGTTGCCACCACCGATGGCCAATCTCCCGATGCGGGTTGGCGAAACAGACGCATGGAGGGATACCAGGGGCTATCACTGCGGTGTTGGAGCCAACGCCAGTCGGCAACGGCGGGCAGTAGAACCCAGGTTTCTCGCCCCATGGCACCGGCCAGATGGGCCACCGCCGTATCCACGGTGATGACCAGATCCAATTGTTCTACAAGGGCGGCGGTGTCGGCGAAATCTGAAATGGCATCACTCACGTTCCACCAGTTGGCTTTTCCGGCAAACAGGGTTTGTTCCTGGGCATTCAGTTCCAATTGCAGATTGATAAAATGACAGTTTATGCCATCCAACAGGCGCGATATCACGGCAGCCTTGATGGAGCGATTGTTATCATTGGTGTGTTTGGGATTGCCACGCCATACCAGACCCACTTTGAAACCTGTGATGTCAGGTAACTGACCGCGCATCTTTGCAATACGTGCAGGATCGGCAAAAAGATAGGGGATCGGTGCCGGGATGGTGTTGGCATCGGTTTTAAAAAGCCATGGCAGACTGAGGGTAGGGATGACGTGGGTACACTCCGGGAGGTCGTCGGGATGGGATGATAGATGATCGATTCCCGTGATGGTTTTGAATACCGTTTCCAAAGGTTCTGGACAGAAAACCACGACCGTCGCCCCCAATTGTTTGACCATGGCGGCATAACGGACAAACTGAATACTATCGCCAATCCCCTGTTCGCAATGGATCAGGACGTGGTGCCCTTGGGCGGTGTTTGGGTCTGTCAGGAGTTTTACGTCGCTGCGGATACGAAAGGAATCCATTTTCAGACGCCACTCACAACACATCCAACCGCGTTGGAATTCACCCAATGCCAGACGAACCATCCCTTCGTTGTAATAGGCATCGGGATAATCGGGGGCCACGGTTTCGACCCGAAGAAATTTTTCGATGGCCTCCCGGAATTGTCCTTTCTTGAAGTCGGTGACTCCGAGATTGTTGATCGCTTGATAAAAATCGGGTTGCAGAGACAATACTTGATTGAAAGCGTTGATCGCCGCATCCAGGCGGTTTTGCTTTTGGTGGGTCACTCCCAGATTATTCCATGCCAGCAAATGATTGGGATCACGTTCCAAAACTTGGTTGTAGCAGTCGGTTGCTTCATCCATCCGTCCCAGTTCCAGGAGTATGGTCCCAAGGTTGTAACAAACATGGATATGATCGGGTTGAACATCCAAGGCACGGCGTAGGATCCGAATGGCTTCATCTTTTTGGCCGTTTTCCTTGAGGGCGGCACCCAGATTGATCAGGGCATCGACATAATCGGGCTTGATTTGGACCGCTTGGGCCAATTTTTCCAACCCCTCATCGATACGCCCCTGGTTGACCAAGGCTTGCCCCAGATTATTGAGGGCTTCTGGAAATGCGGGGACTAGGTGTAGTGCCTGTTGATAGTGGGTGATGGCGGTATCCCATTGTTCCAACTTTTGGAAGGCGTTCCCCAAATTGTTGATGATTTGGGGATGAGGTCCAATCAGGGCCAGGGCTTTTGTAAAATGATCAACCGCTTTCTGATAGGCCCCCTGCTCCAGAAGGGTTGCAGCCAGGTTATTGTGGGCGTTGGCATAGTCGGGGCGTAGAGTCAGTGCTTGATGATAATGGATCACCGCCTCATCCAACTGTCCGAATGCCTTGAGGGCATTGCCCAGATTATTGTGTGCTTCCGGGAGGGTCGGATTTTTTGCCAGGGACCGACGAATCCAGCGGATCGCCTCCTCGGCGTGTCCCTTTTGCAGGGCGATGATTCCCAGCAAATGGAGTGCTTCGGGGAGATGTGCGTTTTTGCGATGGACCTTGAGACAACAATCCTGGGCGGCATCCAGGTGGCCTGCTTGAAGATGCTGCAAGGCCAAGTCCAATGTGTGTTTCAGGTCGGCATTCATGGGGACTCAATCGGGTTGGGGGGTGTTGGCGAGTAGCCGGGGTAATTGTTCCAATACATGGGTCAGCACCGTGGGCCAATCGCCCAGGGAGGTTTGACGAAACAGGCGCATGGTTGGATACCAAGGGCTGTCGGGTCGTTCCAGGAGCCAGCGCCAATCGGCCACGGCGGGCAACAGTACCCAAACCGGTTGACCCAAGGCTCCAGCCAAGTGGGCAACTGCCGTATCCACGGTGATGACCAGATCCAGTGCCATGATGGCTGCCGCCGTATCGGCAAAATCATGCAATTCAGATCGGAAATCCACCCATCGATTCTTTCCTTTGGCCGATAAGAGGGTGATTTCTTCTTGTGACGCCTCTTTTTGCAGGTTGACCAACGTGATCCCAGCGACGTTCAGGAGTTGGGAGAACTGCATGGCGGTCATGGAGCGGTGACGGTCTTGGAGATGTTGGGGATTGCCACGCCAGACGATACCGATGCGATAACCGGGGTGTTGTTTGAGGGACTGGCGGAAAAAATTGATTCTTTGGGGATGGGCGGTGAGATAAGGGATTGTTGCCGGGAAATCCGGGATGGAATGCCCGAAAAGATGCGGCAGGCTTAATAGGAAAACATGGGTATCACAGGGGGGTGGGGGGGAGGAATCGCAAAGACATTGGGTGACGCCAGGGGCATGGGTCAACAGGCGTACCAACGGCTCTGGGCAGACGACGATGACTTGCGCGGCGTGTCTTTGGAGGAGACGGGCATAACGGATAAACTGAATGGTATCGCCAAAGCCCAGTTCGCATACAACCAGAACGGTCCGCCCTGCCAAGGTGGTGAGATCGGTTGCGGTGTGCAGATGGCGGTGATTTCGATATTTTTCCATCCGCAATCGCCATGCAAACCCGCGCCATCCTTGGGCAAAATTACCCTTGGTCAATTCAATCACCCCTTCGTTGAAATAGGGGTCGGCAAAATCAGGTTTTAAGTGTTGCGCTTGTCGAAACGCATTCAAGGCGTCATCCAACAAACCCAATTCCTGGTAGGCTAGGCCCATGTTATTGGCGGCTTCATGATAGTCAGGTTTGAGGTTGAGAGCATGGCGGAATTGATCCAAGGCGGCTGAAACATGGCCCTGTCGCATCCAGGCCACCCCCAGATTGTTGATGATTCCGCAATCTTGGGGATGGATGGCCAAGGCGTGTTGCAATTGTTCTTCGGCGGCGGCAAAGTGACCTTGTTCCAGCAAGACACAGCCCAATGTGTTGTGGGCTGCGCATGGATCAGGATGGTTTTTTGCGGCTTGGCGCAACAGTTCTTGTGCTTGATCCCACATGCCAAGGCGATGCAATACCTCCCCAAGGAGTATCAGGATTTCCGGGTGGTTGGGTGCAAGTTGGAGGGCTTGGGAAAGATAGGTTTTGGCTTGTTGCAGTTGGCCCAATCGGAGGAAGGTTTGTCCCATGCCCTGGAGAGCAATGACGTGATCGGACTCCAAATCCAGCACGCGCAGGAAAAATTGCAGTGCATCTTCGCCACGGCCTTGATCCAGCAACCCGTGTCCCAACAGCAGGAGGGCATCGATGTGACCGGGTTGGATTGCGATGGCGGTAGACAGCACCGCCAACCCTTCATCCATTTTCCCCAATTTTAGCAAACCCCTACCCAGTCCGACCAAGGCTTCGGGCGACCGTGGGTTGTGTTGCAGTGCCTGGGAATAGTGGTGGACCGACGCTTCCCATTCCTGGTCTGTTTGACCGTGATCACACGGGTGGCGTTTGTTTTCCTCGAAAGTATTCATGAATTGTCCGCCCCATGATGGTGCCTGGGGGGCATTGTGCAAACCCCCTGTCGCAAGGTCAAGCCTGCGAAACCTTTCCCCATCCTGGATAGTACACCAGCCCCATCACCTCTGGAAGTCTGCCGAAACATATCCCGGAATTCATGGGTCAGGCACACATCAACCGCCTTTTTGGTTTTGGAATGTTTCGCCCAAGAGATGTTGCGGTCTTGATCCAGGCTGGGTATTTTTTTTCTTGAGTTTTAAATTTAATATACCTAGCATTTTGTCATGATTGAGGATATGATGGCCGCATCAGTGCGTTTACTTATAAACACGCCATACACCATCCAACAAGAAGCTGAAAGGAAAATATAATGATAAAAATTAGTATAAACAATCGATCCGCTAAGAAACTTGGAGGTCAAGGGTGCATTGATTACTCCCTATGGTGCGATGGGGAGGGTCTCCTATATGTTAAGATTGAGGGGAATAGTGATGGCGGCATTTATCCTCGCGACACTTGGTTTAGTGTTTGCAAATATGCAAGCCAGAGGGAAAATACGAACTTATCTGTAATCCAAGGTGTTGATGAAAATTCTAATGAACGACCCGTTGATAAGAACCATAATACTTCAGCTTTCTTGAGGGCCGTACTCATTAACCTGATTGATGGCAATGCGAAGTCTGGGTGATATACACGTAATTCCCATGAATTTTAGTGGGATGCCCAACAAACTGCACCACAATCTCCAGCACGATCTTCTTTCATGCCGCAAAACGGCTGAAAAGATAAGGTTCGCTTTGGGCATTGACCGGTTGCAGGGAATCGACGCAAACTTTTCTCTTCGAAACGGTGTCACGTTTTGTCCGAAAAAACATCGTCCAG
>JADGCQ010000071.1 GCA_015228925.1 Magnetococcales bacterium
GGCATTATGCGTGATGTTTTTCGCAAAAACCGCGAAAAACATCACGCTAAGGCGCACGCCCTGCGCATTTTTTTTTCGCAAAAACAAGAAGCGCGAAAAAAAATGCGTAGGGTATGGGGCGCGTGAAAAGCAAAATCAAAAACAAGGTCAAAATCAAAACCCTGGGGGCAATCCCCCAGACCCATTTTTTCTTTTAATAATTTTATTTAATGTCAACACGCCCTAGTGCAGAATAATTCTTTGGAACCAGCACCGTGAACGGTACCATGGTCCGATTGCATTGAGGCTTGCGGAAAAAATAAAGTATCCCAGCCAGTATCCAGTTCGTTATGGTCAACGGCAAGGATTTTTCACCGGAACCACCGATGAAATGGAAGTCTGGGGTTGAACCGGGAACGGAGAAGAGGCCTTCGTACTCCGATCAAAAAAGCGAATACAAAGCAGGGCTGGAGTCGTCGCAATGGTGGTCACCAATGCCATGAGAACCAGCATCGTAAATATCGTGGGCGAGATGACACCCAGATCAAGACCGATATTCAGAACGACCAGCTCCATCAGACCACGGGTATTCATGAGGATGCCGATAACGCTTGCCTCGGACCAACGAAGACCTGTCAATCTGGCGGCAACGGCACTGCCTCCGAACTTTCCCAGCGTGGCGATCAGGATCAACATTCCGGTGACCAACCACTCATCCACCTGATTGACAAGACCGATCTGGGTACGCAATCCACTGTAGGCAAAAAACAGCGGCAGAAAGAGGACGACCGTCACCGTCTCAAGTCTTTCGACCAGAAATTTCGCGATTTTAGCCTCTTTCGGCAAAATGGCACCAAAGAAAAATGCGCCGAACAAGGCGTGAATCCCGATCAGTTCCGTCAGGGCACTGGAGGCAAACAGGAGCAGAAGAATCAACGCCACGGCTGATGGCATCAGCCCTTCCTGGCCCACAAAGCGCGTCCCAAGAATACGCAGCAACGGGCGCACCAAAAACACCATCACCAGGATAAAAACCAGAGCCAACACTGTGGTCCAGGAGGCCGAAGCGATACTTTGGTTGTTGGCCACCGCGACGACAAGGGCCAAAAGGCACCAAGCGGTCACGTCATCGACAGCGGCGCAGACAATGGCGATTGCCCCGACACGAGACTCGATCAGATGGTGTTCTTCAAGAATGCGCGCCAGCACAGGAAAGGCCGTCACGCTCATCGATATCCCCATAAACAGGAGAAATGACAGGAAAGGAACCTCGGGCGCGGCATAGGCCGCATACAACCACCAGGAGGCAACCGCACCAAGGGCGAACGGAACAATAATGCTCGCGTGACTGATGAATACGGACTCCCCGGTGCGCACTTCAGACAGTTTGAGATCAAGTTTCAGACCCACCAGGAACATGAACAGGACAAGCCCAATCTGGCTCAACATCCTCAAGACTGTCAGTGAACTCTCTGGGAACAGTGTCGTCATGGCTTCGGGCCACATCCACCCCAACAAAGAGGGTCCGAGGACAATTCCCGCAATGACCTCGGCAATGACCAGCGGCTGCCCCACCCATCGGGCAACAACCCCGATCATCCGCGAAACGAACATCACCGCAGCAATCTGTGCCAATAGAAGGGTCAGACCACCCAATTCAAGGTGCGGCATTGTGTTACACTCCCCCAAGGCTATACACGATCATAACCCATCCCGACCCGATACGCCCTTCCTTCCCTCATGTCGGCAAACAAAAACAAAATAGGGAAGACTTCAATATCGCAAAATGTTGTTCAAGATACCAGCTTTTTTATCCGGCCTCTTTCGACGGCTCCATACGGCCCGATTATGGGCATCATTGAAACCGATTCGACCTATTTTTGTAGACTGGAAGGATGAAATCCTGGACAATTCCACCATGGGGCGTGATTGCGTCACGGTTGGGTCATGAAAAATGGTGGTCAATAAACATTTCTCCCATGACTGACCCATCGATTGGTCTGGGATCGTTTATTTTTTCCGCGAGCCTTACTTATGCCTGTACTCTGATGGTCACCTTCCTTAAAAATTTAAGAGTAACCTGAAAATCATCCTTTATTGGTCTGGATATCCCCATGTTTTCCAATTTTTTTCTTATTGGACCTCTGCCGACAAGCATCATGTTTGGCTTCTACGATTGGCGTTTGGTTATCCTCTCTTTTGTCGTGGCGGGGATTACCTCCCTGGCGGGGTTGGATATCGCCATTCGGGTCGAACAGACTGACACCAGGAATCCCACGACTTCATCCGCCAAAGTCATTTGGGGGGGCATCGGTGCCCTGGTGTTTGGGCTTGGGGTGTGGTCCATGCATTTTATCGGCATGTTGGCTTATGACATGCACTGCCGCGTCTCCTACGATTTGATGACCACCTTTCTTTCCATCATCCCCGCCGTCGCCAGTGCTTTTTTTTCTTTGCGGCTGGCCATCAGCGAAAATACGACCGCACCAAAGCTTATCCTGGCCAGTCTGATCATGGGGCTTGGCATCGGAACCATGCACTTTGTCGGTATGACCGCCATGCGGATGCCGGCAAAAATTCTCTACCTGCCGGACATGTTTTTTCTAGCCATTTTGTTCGCCGTCGCCACCTCCTACATCGCCTTGAAGATTACCGCCCGCATGATCCAACGCCGGGGGGATGATATCACCATGCAAAAATTTGTCAGCGGCATGGTTCTGACGACCGCTGTTTGTGGGCTGCATTATACTGCCATGATGGCGTCCGTTTTTATTCCGCTCCCCATGTTCCCTGAAACCGGTTCGGGGTTGGAGTCGGAATTTTTTTTATGGGCCGTTTTTTTTCTGATTTTTTTTATCCTGGGAGGGTATTGGCTGCAACGTAATTTGCTTGAACAGGAATTGATGTTGGCTCGGAAACAAGCAGACAGCACCCATCATGCTAAGGGGGTGTTTCTGGAAAATATAAGCAATGAACTGAAAACTCCCATCAATACCATCGTTGACATGATCGATCAGGTCATGGAAACCCCTTTGGACGCGCAGCAACGTGGGCACCTGATTACGGCACATCGGGCAGCCGATGCCTTGTTCGCCATCATGGATAACATGCTCGACTTCTCCAGGTTAGAAACGGAGAAGCTGGTTTTGGAGTGTATCCCCTTTGATGTTCGCCAAGTTGTTGCAGAAAGCTCGGATACCATGAATCTCCCGGCCAAACAAAAAGGACTCCGTCTGCGGTGGGAATGTGAATCCGGTCTCCCGGAAATACTCTTGGGTGATCCCCTGCGCTTGCGGCAGATCTTGATTCATCTGATCCATAACGCCATCAAATTTACCCAATCCGGTTTTGTGGCCATCCTCGTCAAACCCGGTACCGGCAGCACGGGGATGGATCCGCGCAGGTTTCCCGTCCACTTTACCGTCATGGATACCGGGATCGGTATTCCCAAAAAAGACCAGATGCCCATTTTTCACGGTGTTACGCAGGTTGGTGGGGAGACGGAGCGTTATTTTGGCGGTATTGGTTTGGGGTTGGCTATTTGCAGGCAATTGGTGGAAAAGGGGGGGGGAGCCATCTGGGTGGAAAGCGATGGATCCCATGGGTGTACCTTTCATTTTACGATTCCTTTCCTCGTCGATCGTCCAGAAACTGTCCATTCGGCATTGATTCCATGTTGAAAGTTGTCCGACAGCTTGTTATCGTGGACCGTCGTTACTTGGCTGGGAGATTGGAGAATGACGTTACGAATATTGGTGGTCGATGACGAAGAAGATGCCTGGACGCTCATGCGGGAACTGTTAAAAAATCATGGTCGTGTCGAGCGTGCGGCCAACGGTCGTGATGCCGTTGCGGCTTTTGTTATGGCCGCTATGGATGGGGATCCCTATGACCTGGTATTCCTGGACATCGTGATGCCGGGAATCGACGGTTATGAAGTGGTTGCCCGCATGCGGGGGGTGGAAAAACAACGGGGCGTTGATGAAGAAGATCGCGCTGTGATCATCATGATCTCAGTCCTGCTTACCCAGGATCATCAAGCATCGGCCATGGCCCTGGGGGCGACGGACACAATCACCAAACCCGTGGATCGGGCCGGACTTTATGCCACGATAGGGCGTTACTTTACCCTGGATGTTAAACCGGAAAACGAAGTTTCTGAGAACAAAAGAAAATTTTCCCGCCCGCTATTTCATTCACGGGCCGAGTTGACCCTGGAATCGGGACTCAAAGTTCAAGGTAGAACCCTGGATATCAGTTTCAACGGCGTGCTGTTCAAAACGGACTTGGTGGTCCCTGAGATCAAACGGGGGATCTACGGGATGATTCAAATCGCTCTGGGGGATTCTGCACAATGGGATTCCTCCTATGTTGCCTTTCCTTGTGAAGTGATTCGGATCAACCAGCATGGCATTGCCCTGAAAATGTCGGTGGCCGCCGCCAAATCTTTTGCGGATACCCCCTTCCCGGTGTCCAAGTCGGTCGCCGTTCCTCGTACCGATGGCAAGGTTGATCCGGGTTGGGAAATTTTAGGGTTCAATCAAACTATCGATGCCGGTATCATGGCACAGCTACGTAAGAAGATTGAAAAAATGCGTAAAGACGGGCCTGTTGTGGTGTGTTGCAAACAAGGATCTTTACCCGACGAAAAACTGTATAAGGTTGTGAATATTCGCCATTTGAAGGAGATCCAAAAGTTGGCCGCGATGATCAATGACCCGTGAATCATTGTCAGCAGGACATCGGCAACAGTAATGCCGCGAGGAGAAAAATAGTTTCGGACAATTCACATCCTGCCCCCAAAACATCGCCGGTGATCCCCCCCAGGCGGCGGTTGATCGTCCATCGGAAAATCACCAGCAGCCATGCAGTTGTCACGAATGCCCAGAAGATGCACGCAGCACCACCCATGGCGATCATCAAACCGACTGCACCGACCACCAACCAGCCAGCCTTTTTGGGAACCCCTTTGATAGCCGCTGCGGCCATTCCCCCCTGGCGCAGATAGGGGGTGGAGAGCATCAACGGTAAAAAGGCGGTGCGCCCCATGATGGGGGCGAAAAACAACACGATAAAATGTTGTTGTTGCAGCAAGGTTTGGATGGCGACAAATTTAAAAAGAATCTGCATGGAGATGGCCATGACCGCCGCCGGGCCACACCGGGGGTCTTTCATGATTTCCAACATCCGTTCGGGACGACCGATCCCCCCTACCCAGGCATCGGCAAGGTCGCCCAACCCCTCCAGATGCAACCCCCCTGTCAAAGCCAGCCAAAAAAAAAGGATGATGGCGGCAAGAAGATTTTCGGGCCATAGATCGGCCCCATGGGCCAAACCCCACAGGATCACCCCCAATACAACCCCGACGCAAGGATACAGGAGTACGGAAAGTCCCAGTTCCCGTTCACTGGGATCGGTGACTTCAGGGACGGGCAATGTGGTCAAAAGACGCAATGCCAAGAAAAACGGTCGCTGAATCATGCCGGTCCCATGTAGAAAAGTTTGGGTGATGCGGTTTTAATACCTGGGATGAAAACTGTGCGCAATAACGTGGCTGGCGGGATATCCATGGACCACATCTCCTGGAATGGGCGTTGCAGCAACTGTGCCGCCAGTTGCCGCATGACGCCGCCGTGGGTCACGACCAGGAGATGCCCTTTGGCGGGTGTGTGGAGGGCATCTTGCACACTGGCGGCGATTCTTGCCTGAAAATGAGCCATGGATTCCCCATGCGGAGGGGGATGGTTGGTTGGGTCTTGCCAAAAAGCGGCCAACCCTTGGGGATCCAGGGTCATGATCTCTTCGGTGGTCCGGCCATCCCACAGGCCAAATGCATATTCACGCCAATCGGGTGCGATGGTCACGGGAATTTGATGCTTTTTTCCCCATTCATGGGCGAATGCGGCACACCGTCTCAGGGGTGAGGTGATGATTCCATCGGCACGTTGTGATGTTTCGCAAGCCTTGGTCATGGCATCCCATCCCCCCTGGGTGAGGGGGGGATCGGTGATGCCATTGAAACAGGGGACTCCCGTGACTTGGCCATGACGCAAAAAATCGATGATAACAGGGGCCGACTTCATGGTTTCCCAGAGACAGAGGCTTCCTGAAAGGTGGCCATCCGGTTGTGGAGTGCGCACGCCAGTTTCAGAAGTCCGAGCAGGGTGGCACCCCCGCTCCCCTCGCCCAGACGCAACCCCAGGGAGAGAATCGGAACCGCAGGAATGGCCTGCATCAGGGCGATATGGCCCGGTTCTTGGGACATGTGGGAAAACAGCAGCCAAGGGAGAATTTCCGGTTGAACGCGAACGGCTGTCAGGGCGGCGGCGGTGGTGATGAACCCATCGACGATGCAGGGGATACCCGCCTGGGCCGCCGCCAGATAAAACCCGGTCAGTGCCGCCATCTCAAGGCCGCCAAAAATGCGCATGACCTCCAGAGGATTGTCTTGGGTGGGGCGGTGGAAGGCGATCCCTTCGGCGATGAACCGTGCTTTTTTGGCAACACCTTCCTGATTGACGCCGGTTCCAGGACCGACCATCGCCTCGGGTGGTACCCCGGTGAGGACAGAGCCGATGGCGGCGGCGGCGGTGGTGTTGCCGATCCCCATTTCTCCCCCCACGAATAATTGAATACCGGCGGCGATGCCACGTTCAACGGCCATTTTTCCCAGCCCCAGGGCGGCATGGAACTCGGCATGGGTCATGGCGGCGGCATGGCGGAAATCGGCGGTCCCTGCGGCGACACGTCCCGATACCACCCCTTTCAAGGGTCCTGGGTCGGTGATGACCCCGGCGTCAACCACTTCCAGTTCTGCCCCCGATTCTTGGGCCAAGACGCAAATGGCTGCGCCACCGTTGGAAAAATTACGGACCATTTCCACCGTGACCGCCTGCGGAAAAGCGGAAACGCCCGCAGCCGCTATGCCATGGTCGCCTGCAAAAACAACGATGCGTATCCGTTCAAACGCGGGGGTATCGCTGGCCAGCCAGCCTGCGGAGCGAATCGCCAATGTTTCCAGTGTCCCCAGAGAACCGGGTGGTTTGGTCAGTTGATCCTGCCGTTGGCTGGCCCGTTGGGTATGGGCTATCGAAATCGGGGGAATACGGGAATGGATCCAGTCGGAAAGCATGGTTTAATCCTTTTTGAGTTCAACAGGAAGCCCCGCGACCATCATGGTGACACGGTGACATATCGGTGCCAAAGCTTGGTTGAGCCAGCCATTTTCATCGACAAAGCGGCGGGTCAAAGATCCCATGGGGACAACCCCCAGGCCGGTTTCGTTATTGACCAGGATGATGGTGGCGCGGCTCTCAGGAAGACAGGTTAAAAGTGCCGTTTTTTCCCGTTCCAGGATGCGTGGATCTTCGGGGTGCGTTAACAGATTGGTGAGCCACAGGGTCAGACAATCCACCAGCAGGGTGCGCCCAGGTGCGGCATGGGTCGCAATGATCTGGGCCAGATGAATCGGTTCTTCGATGAGACGCCAATGGGGGGGGCGTGATTGTTGGTGTAACCGGATGCGCTCCTGCATTTCTGGATCTTGGGGTTGGGCGGTCGCTATATAGGTGACCTCGTTTCCCAGGGTTGTGGCACGGGTTTGGGCAAAGGAGGTTTTGCCACTGCGTGCGCCGCCAAGAACCAGTTCGATGGTCATGTTTTTGATCCTTGAGGTCAGGGATAGAGACTGGTGATGATGGTTCCGAGTCCAAAGAGGCAGTATCCAATCACCCAGACCCAGGTGGCATGGGAGACCAGACGGGTAGCGCGTTGGATATCCTGGGTGGCGGGTGGGTTAGCACCGCCGAGGATGGGTGCGGTCTGCCAGTGTCCATGATAATGGCCGCCTCCCCCCAGGCGCAGGTCAAGGGCACCTCCACCCACAGCCATGACCAGGGTTGCGTTGGGACTTTTTCGTTCGGTGCAGCGGTTCCATGCGGCCAGGGCTTTACGACTGTGACCACAGGCCATATAGGTCAGTGCGGTCAGACGGGCCGGCAGATAACCCAGGATATCGTCAAGACGGGCCGCTCCCCAGCCAAAATAGCGGTAACGATCATTGCGATAACCCCACATAGCATCCAAGGTATTGCTGAGACGAAACAGGACCGCCCCCGGTCCACCCAGAAGGGCAAACCAGAACAGGGTGGAAAAAACGGCGTCGCATCCATTTTCCAGGATGGATTCCACCGTAGCCCGTGCCACTTCGGGGGGTTGCATGTGTTGGGTATCGCGGCTCACCATGTGGCTAATGCGGCTTCGGGATAATTCCAGGTTGCCATCCTCCAGGGCTTGATGGACTCGCAAAGCGTGTTCTTCCAGGCTTTTTCCCCCCAACGCCAGATAGAGCATCAGAATTTGGAACAATAGACCCCATGCTGGAATCGCGGCAAGCTCCATGGCCAGGACGACGGGGGGGGCTAAAAGTGCGCCGACAGCGATGACGCCCAACACACGCCCATAGTGCGCCGATGTGGGCATCATGGGAAACCGATGACGGATTTCACGCTCCAACCGGCTGGCAAGGTTACCGAATCCCACCAGGGGGTGCAACCGCCGTGGTTCACCCAACCAGCGGTCCATAAACCACGCAAACCCTGCGAGGGTGAGGCAAGTGCTGGAAAACAACAGCATCGACAGTGGCCTTTCATGGAATCGGATGCCCTTGGGGCCGGTCCTGAACATCCTTGTAGTGGGCAGGTATGCGAAATATCATTCAGGGCCACAGCTTCAATACCGAGATGATGGTCCCGGCTGCTGTGACCGTCAAACCAAATGACCAGATCATAAAGCGATCCATTCGGTGAGATGACGTTTAACATGTTCGGAAACGTGGGTTGTGATGAGACCGAGATTGATTTCATTTTCTGGGAAGGCCATGGTCATTTCCACACCGTGTTACACCGTGTTACAGATTGCAGACAAGTTTTCGTTGTTGTACGAATACCCATTACGCACTCTCCTCTAAAGGCCACTCTATCATTTTTTATCGTCAGAGACAAAACATGCTTGGCAACGTGATGGACAAGAAGCGGTCATGTTTGCCATAATCGCCGTGGACTGTTGGGTTAAGTCTGGCATAGATTGGGGACGTGGCATCAGAGAGTGAAAGCAACTCAACCGGATTCCAGGTGATGATGATGGCGGATGAGACCAGAGGCAAACAATCGGGGACGGTTCTGGGTTGGCACGATAGCCATTGTGCCAGTGCCGTTTTGGTCGATGGTACGGGACAGGTTTTATTTGCCGCCGCCGAGGAGCGGTATTCCAAAAAAAAGTTGCAAAAAGGGTATCCAGAACAAGCTATCGCCGATTTGACAGAACATTTTCCCGATGCAGTACCCCAGTCCCCCGTATGTACGGTGGACATGCCGTTGGGGGCCAAGGTGGTTCGCAATCTGGGTCTTGTGGCGTCCAGTTTTGGAAAGGGGTTAAATACTTCAAAAAGTGTGACCTCTCTGTTGGGAACCTGGGGAAAACGGTTGCTCCGGGGACAGGGGAGTGGTGTCGTTGGGTCTGTGGAACAAGCGAACGCTTCCGAAAAAAATATTGGGTATCAGCATCTTGTGGAACATCATGCCGCACACGCAGCCAGTGCCTATTATTGTTCCGGGTTTCCAAAGGCGATGGTGGTGACCATCGATGGTCTTGGTGATTGTCTCTCGGCAACGGTTTATGCAGGGGATGGGTCGGAACTGATTCCAAAGGCCAAATATTATTATAACGAGATGCCGCTGGGGGCCAATTATGAGGTCTTGACAGGGCTTTTGGGTTTTAATCCTGATCGGCATTGCGGCAAGATTACGGGTCTTTCGGCGCGTGGACATGCCAATCCCGCCTGTGTTACGGCACTGGGACGGTTTTTTGAGGAATCCTGGAAACGGGGGCGGAAAAATTGGTTCGACCGCCTGCACGATGAGGATGAGGAGGCGGTTTTACGGGAATTGCGTGCGTTGCGCCAAAGTCATTTGGGGGCCTTCAGTCGGGAAGATTTGGCCTGGGCCATTCAGGATGAGACCGAACGGCGCACTCTGGCCTTGATTGCCCACCATGCCCCTACGGATATTGGGCATACGGATATTTGTTTGGCCGGGGGTGTTTTTGGCAATGTCCGGGTCAATCAAAAGATCAAGGGGATGGGGTTTCGGAATATTTTTGTGCAGCCGGCCATGGATGATGGCGGTTTGTCGTTGGGAGCAGCACTGTATCACCTGGGTATGGAACGTGGGGTCATGCCTCGGCGTTTGGATCATTGTTTTTTGGGGCCTGCATTCGACGAGGCCGCTATGGAGGAGGCGATTCAACGTCGTGGACTCGCCTATGAAAAGGTTGACCACATCCACTATGCCATTGCCCAACTGGTGGAGCAGGGGCTTGTGGTTGCCCGATTTGATGGGGCGATGGAATTTGGTCCTCGGGCATTGGGAAACCGCTCGATCCTCTATCATACGGTCGATCCTTTGGTCAACACCTGGCTCAACAAGCGGCTGGCCCGGACGGAGTTCATGCCGTTTGCCCCGGCTACCTTGGTGGAGAAGGGGCACCGTTGTTATTTAAATCTTCAAGGGTGTGAACATGCCGCCGAGTTTATGACCATGACGTTTGACTGCACCACCGAGATGAAACGGACCAGTCCGGCGGTTGTCCATGTGGACGGGACGGCGCGTGGGCAATTGGTGGATGCGCGGGTCAATCCGGGATTCCATGAAATCTTGTCGGAATACCATAAATCCACCGGTATCCCCTCCCTGGTCAATACCAGCTTCAACATGCATGAGGCACCGATCGTGGCAACGCCGGATGATGCCGTGAAATCCTTTTTGGATGGCCGTTTGGATTGCCTGGCGATGGGACCGTTTTTGGTGCGTGCTTGAAAAAAATAAAACGGGCTTGTCACAACAGACTGGCAGCCCCGATGACACCCGATGCTGTTCCCAGTTGCGCAGGGACGATGGGGATTTCCCCGGCTTTGGGGTGGATGGTCCGTTTGATCATGGTTTCGCGTATGGCATGAAACAAAGGTTCCCCCAGATTGGCGCAGCCCCCCCCGATGACGATCATTTCTGGGTCAAACAGGGCGACCATCCCTCCCAACCATAATCCCAAACGCATTCCTTGAATGGCGATAATTTCCTGGGAGAATAAGTCGGATTGTCGGGCCGCTTCGCCAATCATGATCATGTCGAGGGTTTCAAGGTTACCATGCGTCATCTCCCAGAGTGACGAATGACCGGAACGTTGCACCAACAATTCCCGCGCCAGTTTGACCATGGCGGTACCGGAGGCGAGGGCTTCGATGCAACCGATGTTGCCACAGCCACAGCGTGTATTGCCAAACCCATCCAGGGGGACATGGCCACCTTCTCCCGCGAGGCCATTTTTTCCATGAAGTATGGCACCGTTGATGATGATTCCGGTCCCGATGCCGGTACTGATGGTTGCATAAATGATTGCGCGGGATAATCCTTTTGCCGCTCCCCAACGGGTTTCCGCCAAGGCTGCCGCATTGGCATCATTATCGACGGCGATGGCGATGCCACAGACCTCTTGCAATCGGTCACGCAGGGGTATATTGGCCCAACCGCGCAAATTGGGTGGGTTGTATAGAAACCCGGTTTTGGGATCGACGGGACTGGGGACACAGACTCCAATCCCCCCAATATCCTGCATTCCCATGGCGTTCACCGACAAGGTTTCATGGATGGCGGCCACAAGGGAAGCGAACACATCTGCATCTTGATCGGGATCGAAGGTTTTGCGGGTTGATAACCCACTCCCCAACAAGGTGCCCGATTCAAGATCGACCAATCCAGAGGCGATTTTTGTCCCCCCCAGGTCTAATCCCACGATGGGTTTTGCCATTGTTTTTCTCCTGTTGACTCTCCAACGTTCCCCATGATTTGGGATGAGGGTAATAGATTATCGTAAGTTTACAATGATTTAAAACACTATCAAATTTTTTGCGAATGATTCATTATGGGGGGGATGATTGTTTTTTGGCAATAGCTTACGCATGGATGGCCAATGTTTAGGATTGGGTGATGAAAATTCTGACCATAGATGATGAACCCGTTATAGCCCAACTGTTGGAAGTTATTCTGGAACAGCGGGGATATGAGGTATGTTCGGCCCATTCGGGGATGGATGGTTTGCGTGTTTTTACCCAGGAGCGTCCCGATTTGGTGTTGTTGGACATGCAGATGCCGGATATGAACGGTATCCAGGTTGTGCAGGAACTGAAAAAACGGTGCGGTGAACGTTTTGTACCGGTGATTTTTTTGACGAGTCAATATGACGATGAATTATTGGCCGATTGTATCGATGCCGGCGGTGATGATATTGTCCATAAGCCGTTCAACCAAAACATTTTGGAGGCCAAACTGCGGGCATGGGAACGCAACATCAAGACGTTTAATGCCATGTTGGTTTCCCATCAAAATTCTTTGTCAGCCCTGAGTCGGAACACTTTGACGCCAGAAGAAATCAGGGGGTTGTTTGCCTGGAGTGAGGAGTGATCATTCTGGCTTATCCCACGGCCTGATGGGGACGGAGGAGATGGAATTTTTGGGTGATCCGTCGATGAGGCGATCACTGTAGACCAGATAGACCAGGGTATTGCGTTTGCGGTCGAAGAAGCGGACGACGTGCAGTTCTTTGAAGACCAAGGAAGTTTTGATGCTGAACACCTCTTCGCCTTCTTTCAAGGGTTCGTGCATTGTGATTGGGCCGATCTGGCGGCAGGCGATGGAGGCGTTGGAGGGGTCTTCGGCCAGCCCCAGTCCCCCTTTGATCCCCCCAGTTTTGGCCCGACTCATGTGACACGCGACCCCATCCACCTTGGGATCATCGAAAGCCTCCAGGACGATTTTATCGTCGGGTCCAAGGAATTTGAATACGGTGTCAACGCTCCCGATTTCTTCGGCAGGAAGGGGGAAGGGGAGGAAAAACAATAGGGCAAGCACCAACGATAACCTGTTCATGGTGGTCCTTTTTTTGTGCGCTTTGGGACGTGTGTTCCGCAATGTCTGAAGCGGGCTTATGCACCCGGCCCTCGGGGTGGGATCTGGAGTGGACCCCACCAGTGACCGGCGAGCAGACCCAACTGTTTACCACGTTCTTCGCCCACTTGATAGACGAATCCCTGTTTGATCAATACCGCCTCGGAATAATTGGGCATCGGCTGCCACCAATACCATCCGGGTTCCTTGGGTTTTTCCCTGGTCCATTGCATGGAGGATCTCCTATCATGTGTGATTCTACCTGAGACGACATCAAAATATATGGCCTTTTGTTCCCTATTGAGCAAGGGCTGGCTTGTTATTGGTCGCCAACCCGTATATGTACCCATCATTTTATCGATTTTTGTTTTGGCGAAGATCGTGCAGAAACGGCTTTTACAGGAGCAAGGGATATGGCATACTTCCGTCAGGTGATCGGGATAGGGATACGTGGCATATCCAAGGTACTCAGGTTCTCGATAGTTCATGTTTTCGCGAAGGAGAACAGCGATGATGCCGGTGAAAGACCAGGAAGTCCTTCGTTTGGTCACCCAGGCGGAAAGTCTCTATCACCGTCTGGTTTTGGTCGTCGGGCCTTCCGGTTCTGGGAAAACTACGGTATTGAACAGATTGGCTGCGACCGAGGGTGGGTGTGTTATCAATCTCGGTCTTGAACTCTCCCGCGCCATGCTGGAACTGACCGAACGCCAGCGTCCCTTGCGCGTCCAGAAACTGCTGGAGGGGTGCCTCGGGTCGCCTGGAGGAGCCGTCACTTGGCTGGACAACACTGAAATCCTGTTTGAGGCATCCCTGAAGTTGGATCCTTTGCGTTTGTTGCAGACGATTTCCAGGGATCGCCTGGTGGTGGCGAGTTGGAACGGTTCGGTGGTAAAGAGCGACTTGACCTTCGCGGTCCCGGAGCATTCGGAATTCAGGCGGTATCCGTCGCGTGAGCTGTTGTTGGTGAGCCTGGAGGGGATTTGAAGCATCTCAACGGAATATGAGGACTTTTCAGTGATCTATGGCGATCTGATCCAATTTGATCCTATTGAAACGGTTATTCATCTGTGCCATGCCGATCAGGCGACTCTGGCCCGACAGCTTGTCCAGACCTACGTCATCTCCGATGAAATGGCCGACCGTCTGGCGAAACTGGTCATTCCCCAATTGCAGTTCGATGAGCCTGCCGACAACAAGGGACTGCTGGTGGTGGGCAATTACGGCACCGGCAAATCCCACCTTATGTCGGTGCTTTCCAGTCTGGCGGAATACCCGGAACTTGCCGACGCGCTTTCTCACCCCGTGGTTGCGGCGGCGGCAAGGCGAATCGCGGGGCGGTTCAAGGTGGTCCGTGCTGAGATCGGGTCCACCACCATGGCCTTGCGGGAAATCATCGCGGCGGTACTGGAAGAACACTTGGCGAAGATGGGGATAGAGTTTTCCTTTCCGCCCGCCGGAAGCATCACCAACAACAAGCGAACTTTCGAGGAGCTGATGGCCGCCTTCCATCAGCATTATCCAGATCATGGATTGCTCCTGGTGGTGGACGAACTTCTGGACTACCTGCGCACCCGCAAGGATCAGGAACTTATTCTGGATTTGAGCTTTCTGCGGGAGGTGGGGGAGGTCTGCAAGGATCTGCGGTTTCGTTTCGTGGCCGGGGTGCAGGAGGCGATCTTCGACAGCCCCCGCTTTGCCTTCGTTGCCGACAATGTGCGGCGGGTGAAAGACCGCTTCGAGCAGGTGTTTATCGCCCGTCGGGATGTGAAGTTCGTGGTGGCCCAACGCCTTTTGAGGAAGAGTACGGAGCAGCAATCCCGCATCCGGGATTACTTGACCCCCTTTGCCTGTTGTTACGGCACCATGAATGAGCGGATGGAGGAGTTTGTCACCCTCTTTCCCGTTCACCCCGATTACATCGACACCTTTGAACGCATCGCGGTCGTGGAAAAGCGGGAGGTTCTAAAGACACTTTCCCTGGCCATGCGTGGGTTGTTGGAACAGGAGGTGCCGACAGACCATCCGGGCTTGATTGCCTATGATCGCTATTGGGCCTCCCTATGCGATAATGCCTCCTTTCGTTCCGTGCCGGAGATCAAATCGGTCATCGATTGCAGCCAGGTGTTGGAGGTGCGCATCCAGCAAGCCTTCACCCGCCCAGCTTATCGCCCCATGGCGTTGCGCATCATCCACGCCCTGTCGATCCATCGTCTAACCCATCACGACATTTACGCCCCCCTGGGAGCTACCCCACGGGAATTGCGGGATACCCTTTGTCTGTATCAATCAGGTATAGAAGATATGGGGGGTGATCCATCCGACGACCTGCTTTCCCAGGTGGAAACCGTACTCAAGGAGATTCACAGAACGGTCAGTGGCCAGTTCATCTCCTCCAATCCCAGTAATCGACAATTCTATTTAGACCTCAAGAAGGCGGATGACTTTGACGCCTATATTGAACGACGGGCAGAGAGTCTGGAAGCTTCTCACCTGGACCGATTCTATTATGAAGCCCTGCGGCGGGTCATGGAATGCACCGATTTACCTACCTATGTGACCGGCTACCGGGTCTGGCAGCATGAGTTGGAATGGCGGGAGCGCAAGACCTCCCGCTTGGGATACCTGTTTTTTGGCGCACCCAACGAGCGATCCACCGCTGCGCCCCCACGGGATTTTTATATTTACTTCATACAGCCTTTTGAGCCTCCCCATTTCAAGAAGGAGAAGCTTTCAGACGAGGTTTTTTTCTATTTGGCCAACGCCGACGACGCCTTCAGGCTCTCTTTGCGACAGTACGCCGCTGCTTTGGATTTGGCATCCACTTCTTCGGGAACCGCCAAATCCGCATACGAGGCTAAGGCAAGAACTTCTTTGCAGAAATTGGTAAAATGGCTCCAGGAGAATGAAACCCATGCCTTTGAAGTTGAATATCAAGGACGACGCAAGGTATTGAGGGATTGGGCCAAGGGGCATTCTCTGAGAGAGTTGTCCGGTATTGGTGCCAGCGACCGGATCAATTTTCGTGATATGATCAATATCATGTCAGGGACTCTTCTGGCCACCCATTTCAAGGATCAGGCTCCAGACTATCCCCATTTTTCGCTCCTGATTACGTCGGCCAACCGCAGACAGGCGGCCCAGGATGCCTTGCGTGGCATTGCCACCGGCAACCAAACCCGGCAGGCAGCCGCTGTTTTGGATGCTTTGGAACTCCTGGATGGTGATCGTCTGGAACCGATCAACTCCCGATACGCCAAATATATTCTGGACCTCTTGGAGAAGAAACCGCCGGGCCAAGTGGTCAATCGGGTTGAACTGATTCAGAGTGAATATGGCGTGGAGTACCTAGCGTCCACCTCTTTGCGTTTGGAACTGGAGTGGTGCGCGGTCGTTCTGGGGGCGTTGGTCCATGCTGGTGAACTGCTCCTGACCATTCCAGGAAAAAAATTCGATGCATCCAACCTGAACGAACTGGCGGCATGTTCCGTGGATGATCTGGTTGGATTCAAACATGTCGAACGTCCACGGGAATGGGATATCCCGGCCATCAAGGCACTTTTCGAGATCTTGGGCTTGACCTCGGGCATGGCGCAATTGGTCTCCCAGGGCAAACCGGAACCAATTCAGGAACTCCAGGGCAAGGTAGCCGCAGTGTTGCAACGATTGGTAATCACGGGGCAACGGTTGCAGGGTGGATTGCCGTTCTGGGGCCAAACTTTGCTGTCGGAAAGCCTGGCGGGCGAATACAAAGCCAAGCTGGGCGAAATTAAGGCGTTTCTGGAGTCTCTCCAGGGATTTACCACCCCTGGCCGATTGAAAAATCTAAAATTTAATGCCCAGCAGATTCGAGCGCATCAAGATGGGTTTTCCACTCTCATTGAGGGGGAAACATTATACGATCTGGTCAATAATTTTGGGCCTTTGGCCTCCTGGCTTTCTATCGCGCAAACAGTTCTGCCCACCGAGCATGAATGGGTTTCGCAGATGCGCAAGGCGCGACAGGAGATCATCGGCCAGTTGATCGACCCCAAGGTGCGCGGCAAAGCAGCCTTTGCCCAGAAAACCAAACATCGTCTCACGGAGTTGAAAAATGCATTCATTGCAATCTATGGGACGCTGCATACCCGTGCCCGGTTGGGGATCAATGAAGAGAAAAAAGCGACGGCCATCAAGTGCGATCCCCGTACAGAGCAGTTGAAGCGACTGGCTACCATTGAATTGATGCCATCCGCCCAATTGTCTGGATTCCAGAATCAATTGGCAGCTTTGAAAATTTGCCATCGACTGACCCAACAGGAGTTGGATGTCAATCCGGTCTGTCCCCATTGCGCATTTCGTCCCAATGCCGAAAGCGGGGGTGCGCCTATGGCCGAACGACTGAACCGGATGGAGACGGAACTGGAATCCATGGCCGCCGGTTGGACCCGGTCATTGTTGGACAACCTGGAAGATCCCACCATCCAGGAGAATCTTGCCCTCTTGAAACCCGATTCCCGGAAACGGGTGGATGCCTTTGTGCAAAGTCGCACCTTGCCGGATCCTCTGGATCAAGATTTCATTCATGCTGTACAGGAGGTTCTGTCAGGATTGGAAAAAATTGACGTCAGTGACCAGCGATTGCGTGAGGCCCTGCTGGCTGGCGGTTCCCCGGCCACGGTGGAGGAACTCCGGGAGCGGTTTGACCGTTTTCTGACCGGGTTGATCAAGGGCAAGGAACCTAGCAAGGTGCGGGTCGTGTTGGGCGGTGCAATCCATGACCAAGGATGAACTGATCGCCAAATTGAAGAAATTTGAATGGAACGACATGGAGTGCAAAAAGGCTCAACGTGGTGTATCCGAAGATGCCTACAGAACGGTTTCGGCTTTTGCCAACACTTCGGGCGGATGGCTTGTGTTTGGCGTGGAGGACCGCAATGGCACTCTGGAAATTGTCGGCGTTATTGAGGTTGACAAAGTCCAAAATGACTTCCTTAGTGTCTTACGGGCAGGAAGGAAATTTAGCCAAGTCATTAATGTACAAGAGGATGCTATTGACTGCGAAGGGAAAATTCTCTTGATTTTTCATGTTCCAGAATCCAACCGTCAGGAGAAACCGGTTTATCTGCAAGGGGATATCCGTAAATCGTTTATCCGTCGCGGTGGTGGAGACGAACAATGCACCCAGGATGAAATCAAGCGATTTCTGCGGGACGCATCTGACCACCGACATGATGGAGAGAAGATTCAGGATTTGACTGCGGAAAGTTTTTTCGCGCCTGACTCGGTGGCTTGGTATCGACGCACCGACAACGAAAAAAATCCAGGGCGGCACGTACATTTGACCGACATTCAATTTCTCAATGAATGGGGCTTTTTGGTCGAAACCCAGGAACGTTTGATCCCCACACGAGCGGGTGTACTCCTGTTTGGCAAAGGGAGATATGTTCGGCAGATTCTTCCCCGTCCCATCGTGGATTTCCAACGCATTGATAGCGATTTTGACCAATGGTCTCCTGACAAGCGATGGCATGATCGGTTGGTCGTTGAGGAAAATCTGATCCAGGCTTGGTTGTCCATCGTGGAGAAGTACATGCGTTTGGCAGAAAAACCGTTTTCTGTCGAGGAGGCTACTTTACGGCGTCATGACGCTCCCCCTGAGTATATCCCGTTCCGGGAGTCTGTCATCAACCTTCTGATACATCAAGATTTTGGTGACTTGACCCGCACCCCGGTCATCAAGTTGTTTCGGGACCGGACACTTTTTTGGAATCCTGGCGACGCCTATAGCACCACTACCGAGCAACTGTTGGACCCCACAGCAAAAGAGGTTCGCAATCCTTCCATTGTGGCTGGATTTCGGCGTATCGGGCTGAGTGATCAAGCGGGAACGGGTCTCCGTTCCATTTTTTCCAATTGGCAAAGACTTGGGTGTGTTCCTCCCACCATCCAAAATGATAAAGCGGGGAAGTCGTTTGAACTGGTTTTGTTGAAGGAGGTATTGCTGACCGAAAAGCAGGAACTGTTCCATGCCAGTCTTGGCGTTCATTTGGATGACAATCAGGCAAAGGCCTTCGCGTATGCCTGTCGGACTGGTTTTCTGACGATTCTGGATGTGAAGGCAGTGACCAGCCTCAACGGACCCGATGCACAATCTTTGTTGAAAAGCCTTGTAGTGCAAGGGTTGCTGGAAGCCACAGAGGAAGGCGTTCATTACCAGCTTGTCTCTCATCTTCGGGACCGTTTTTTCCCTGGAAACGTTCAAACCGAGCCAGTCAGCTTATCCACTGCACAAGCTGGGCATGAAACCGCTAGCTTATCCACTGCACAAGCTGGGCATGAAACCGCCAGCTTATCCACTGCACAAGCTGGGCATGAAACCGCCAGCTTATCCACTGCACAAGCTGGGCATGAAACTGCCAGCTTATCCACTGCACAAGTTCAATCCCTTGATCGGCTCACCGAACCTCAATGGTCTGTGGTGGAATTTTGCGACGCGCCGCGATCCATGCTGGAAATTATCGACCGGATGGGTGTTTCAAATCGAGGTTACTTCAAGCAGAAACATATGGATCCGTTGATTTTTGGCGGCATTGTGCGCATGACCATGCCGGATAAACCACAATCCCCCAACCAACGCTATGTACTGACTGATGCGGGTTTGCGACTGAAAAGACGCCGGATGACCGACGCGACGAACCTGAAAGAGGATTAATCTCCATGCAGACACAACTCTCCTTCGATGCTTTGGAGCCAGGAATAGTGCCAAGTGGCTCCGTGGAGTGCCTTGGTCAGGTCTTCGCAGACGATCATGCCCGGCGAAATCATTTCATGGAGATCCTGCGAGAGAGGTTGAAAGATCCAACATTCCGTGACATCGAGGGATTCCCCATGGGTTCCGATGATGACATTCTGGCAATGTCCGATCCGCCGTATTATACCGCCTGCCCCAATCCATTCCTGGAGGAATTTGTCCGTCATTACGGCAGGCCCTACGATCCAGAGCAACCCTATCACCGCACCCCGTTCGCGGTGGATGTGAGTGAGGGGAAGACCGATGCCCTATACAAGGCCCATTCTTATCATACCAAGGTGCCTCATCTGGCCATCATTCCGTCCATTTTGCACTATACCGAACCAGGGGATCTTGTGCTGGATGGTTTTTGCGGCTCAGGCATGACGGGTGTGGCGGCTCAGTTTTGCGGCTGTGCGCCGGATCGTTATAAACATGATTTGGAGGCCATCTGGAAAAAAGAGGGACTTGGAAAACCCAATTGGGGTGCCAGACGGGCCATTCTCAATGATTTATCACCTGCGGCCACCTTCATCGCCGCCAACTATAATTTGCCTTTCGACGTCGCTGCCTTCGCCGAAGCTGGACGCAAATTGCTGGACGATGTGGAACGGGAACTGGGTTGGATGTACGAAACCCAGCATAAGGATGGGCGCACAGGCCGCATGGAATACACCGTTTGGAGCGAGGTCTTCCGTTGCCCAGATTGTGACGGGGAAGTGGTGTTTCTGGATGAGGCTCTGGACGAGGAGAGCAAGCGTGTGCGGGAGGCTTTTCCGTGCCCGCATTGCAGCGTAGCGTTAACCAAATCCCGCATGGAACGAGTCCAAGAGACCAGAATGGATCCGGTTTTTGGTAATCCTATCCAAACGCCTAAGCGTAAACCGGTCTTGATTCATTACAAAATCGGAAAGGGGAAATATGAGAAAAAACCTGATGAAAACGATTTGACTATCCTGAAACGAATCGAAGAGATGCCGTGGCCAGTAGAAATTCCCAAGGACAAATTGCCCTACATGCACATGACCCACGAACGGGCACGTATGGACCGGCAGGGAGTAACCCACGTCCACCATTTTTTCCTGACTCGTGCCGCCCACGCCTTGGCCGCCCTGTGGCGCAAGGCTCAGGCACAATCTGATCCGCGCACCCGGAACATGTTGTTGTTTTTTGTGGAACAGGCAGTTTGGGCTATGTCAATAATGAACAAGTATGAACCTATTCAATTTGGCCGGGCTGACGGATCAGCGAGCCAAGTCGCTCGATTTATGAAAGGGATATATTATATTGCATCAAGTCACACAGAATGCAGTCCATGGTATGTCAATGAAGGTAAATTAAAACGCCTTGGAAAGGCATTCTTAGGGCTGGAACAGTCCTCTTACGCAGTGTACATTAATAACTCTTCAGTTGTCAAACTACCATTGCCAACTTCAAATATTGATTATATTTTTACCGATCCTCCTTTCGGCGAAAATCTCTATTACGCTGATCTCAATTTTTTGGTAGAGTCCTGGCACCGTGTGGTGACCGATGCCCAACCAGAAGCCATCGTGGACAAGGCCAAAAAAAAGGGCATGCCCGAATATCAGGAATTGATGGAGCGGTGTTTTCGGGAATATTACCGAGTCTTGAAACCGGGTCGCTGGATGACGGTGGTGTTTCACAACTCCAAGAACGCCGTCTGGAACGCCATTCAGGAAGCGATGCTGTCCGCCGGATTTGTGGTGGCGGATGTCCGTACACTGGATAAACAGCAGG
>JADGCQ010000072.1 GCA_015228925.1 Magnetococcales bacterium
AATAGGTTTTGCCCTCTTTTTCCAAGTTGCGCACGCTCCATGTCGATTGTAAACCAGATGTCAGTTCGGAAACGATACTGTCGGATTATATCATGGTTTTGAACGAAGATCCTTTTCATTCTTGAATCGTTGCCAATCCTCCAGGCGATCCACATCCCATTGCAGTGCAAGCTCTTTCCATGGCCACTGGAGTGTTGTCAGGCGGTTTCGGGTTTCGGCGGCGACCGAGGCCGATCCCCAGGTGATGGATTGAAAGAGCGTTGGATGGAATCGGGTCAGCCCCAGCAGGACATAGCCGCCATCCTCTGCGGGGGCCATGACGGCATCGTGGTGGGCAAGGGCATCTTGGGTTTGTTCCAGGAGGTCTTTCGTGACGGAAGCGGCATCGCCCCCCAGGAGGATGATGCCGTGGTATCGTTGGAGTTGTTCCATGGCGATGGCTGCCAACCGTTGTCCCAAGTCCCCTGAATGTTGCAATCGGCGTTGATTGGGCGGGAGTAGGGGATCAAAAACGGGGTGGTGGATACGGGGGGTACACCACAAGGTTATACTGCGGTTCTCAGAACCAAGAGACCAGGACTGGGCGGTGCGTACCACATGGGTCAGGAGTTGTTCATGGGCGCGTAACGCACCGTGAATGCCGAGCGCGGGGATCAACCGGGTTTTGACCTTTCCCGCTTCGGGGGTGCGGGTGAGGATGTTGAGGGAAACGGCGGCCAGACCGGGCATGGCGTTTTTATTTTTGGCCCGACGTTCCCGGATTGTTTTTCTCCGCGTTATCCATGAAAGATCGCATCTTCTTGACCAGTTCTGGAAGTTTACGCATCAAGACGATCTGTATTTTGTTGTCACGATGATTTTGTCCCCACCAGCCCGACCAGGTTGACCCAGCGGGGACATCCTCTGCCACGCCGGTACCGGCGGCGATGATGGCCCTTTCGCCGATGGTGATATGGGGAATGACCCCCGCCTGTCCGGCGAGAACGGCATGATCTTTGATGTGGCACGATCCCGAAATACCGACTTGCGCGACGATGATGCATCCGTTGCCAATCTGGCAATTGTGGGCAATCTGTACTTGGTTGTCGATCTTGGTGCCGTTGCCGATGGTTGTGGCACCAAAACGCCCCCGGTCGATGGTGGTGCAGGCACCGATCTCGACATCATCGCCGATGATGACGTGGCCAAAGTGGGGAATCTTGACGTGACGATCCTGAACCCATTCATAGCCAAAGCCATCGCTGCCAATGACGGCGTTGGCCTGTATGACGCAACGAGTACCGATGATGGTATCCGCAAGGATGACGGCTCCGGCATGGATGGCACTTGCATCGCCGATGGTGACGCGATCACCGATGTGTGCCCCTGGACCAACTCGAACCCCTTTCCCCAATCGGGCACCCGGATGGATGACCGCCAAGGGGTGGACACCGGGTTCCAGTTCAAACGGACGCATTCCCAAGAGTTCAGCGGCGCGGGCGGCATCCAGGGCGGGATGGGTGCTGATGAGACAGGATTGGTCCCGAATGAGAGGGACCAGACTTTTTTGGATGATCAAGGCGGTGGCAGAGGTCGATTTCTCAAGCCATTGCGCATTGATGACAAAGGAAAGGTCGCCGGTGGCGGCTTGTTCCAAGGGGACGACCCTTTCGACTTCGCAATCGGCACCCAACCGTTCCATCTTTAAAACATCCGCCATATTGGAGAGCTTCATGATGCCCAAACCCCTTTCAATTCAGATGGTGCGACCGTGTTGTTTGGAATGGATGCTGACATGGGCCATCAGCCCCATGGCGAGCATCAGGGTTAGCATGGAACTGCCACCATAGCTGATCATGGGTAGCGGAATGCCGACCACCGGCAGCAATCCGATTACCATACCCATATTGACGATGACCTGAAAGGAAAACAACGCCGTCAAGCCGACGACGGTCAGCAGTCCAAAGCGATCCGCCGCCATGGAGGCAATGAACAGGGTACGGAGGAAGATCATGCAGTACATGGTCAATAGCAGAAGACCTCCGGCAAATCCCCATTCTTCCGCCAAAACCGAGAAAATGAAATCGGTATGTCGTTCTGGCAGAAAGTTGAGCTGGCTTTGACTGCCTGCCATAAATCCCTTGCCGAAAAGGCCGCCAGAGCCGATGGCAATTTTGGATTGGATGATATGATAGCCCGCTCCCAAGGGATCTTTTTCCGGTGAGAATAAGGTGAGAATGCGGCGACGTTGATAGTCATGCATCAAGTTCCATCCCAAAGGCATGGAGGCCCCAAGAAGGATGATGACGGCGGCGAATAGTTTCCATTCCAGTCCAGCGGCGATAATCACCACCATGGCTACGGCTACGAGAATGACAGCCGTTCCTAAATCGGGTTGTTTGATGACTAGAATCGTTGGGACGAGAATCATCAGCATGGGGGTGAACAAGTCGGAAATGCCGATCCCCGTGGCAATGGAGCGATCATGGAAATAGCGCGCCAAGGCCAACACAATGGCCACTTTCATCAATTCTGAAGGTTGAAGGTTGAGAAATCCGATGACCAACCAGCGTCGTGCCCCCATGCCGATGGTGCCGGAGGCGAAAACAAGCAGGAGCAGAAACAAGGAAAAACCATAGAAAAAATAGGCATAGCGGCGATAAACTTTTTCACCGCCCAACATGGAAATGGAGACCATCAATACCACACCCAGCAGGAAACGGGCCGATTGACGCCAGACGTAATCAATGTTGTCACCGCCCCCGACGGCGGAATAGAGGACGACCAATCCGCCCAGGGTCACCAGGACCAGTAGGGCCAGCAGACCTATCGGGAAGCGGGCCAAGCGATCCCGCCAGCCCAGGCTGCTCCCCCCCAAAAGACGCATGTTTTTTTCGTCTGACATCGTACTCATGGACTAAGATGTCCCATACTTGTCAAAATAAAAGTCGAATATCCGTTTGGCAATGGGGGCGGCGGTCGAACTACCGTGACCGCCATGTTCCACGACGACCGATACCGCCAGACGTGGATCTTCCAACGGGGCGTAGGCGACGAAAAGGGCGTGATCTTTAAAAAGTTCGTTGCTTTCCTTGATTAATTTACCCGATTTTTCCCGTTTATGCTTGACGACCTGGGAGGTGCCCGTTTTTCCGGCGGCCATCACTTTTTCCGGTTTGAACTGACGTGCCGTCCCCGATTTTCCATGCAGCACGGCGGTCAACCCCTTGCGTACCAACGCCAGATGGTTGGGGCTGAAGGAGGTGATATGGGTTGGGGGGGGGAGGTCGTCTTTGGATGTGGGGACGAAAGTGGGTCGAAAGATGCGGCCACCATTGGCGACAGCCGAAATCATGCAGGCCAACTGCAAGGGGGTGGCCAGCACGGCTCCTTGGCCGATGGCGGTGATCAATGTTTCGCCGGGATACCAGGCATGGCCATAGGTCGCTTTTTTCCAGGTGCGTGAGGGCATGAGACCCGGCTTTTCCCCCTCAAGACCGATGCCGGTGATCTCCCCCAACCCCATGTTTTTGGCTTGTCTGGCGATGGCATCGATACCCAGTGCCTCGGAGACCTTGTAGAAAAAAACATCGCAGGATTGTTCCAGGGCGGCGACGACATCGATATGACCGTGGCCACCCGATTTCCAACAGTTGAAGGTGTGGTTGTCCTTGACGACACTGCCATTGCAGAAATGGCGTGTTTGCGCATCAATTTTCCCTTCGCGCAGGGCGGCCAAGGCGACGACCATCTTGAATGTGGAGCCGGGGGGATATTGGCCCTGAATCGCCTTGTTGATCAAGGGGCGTTTGGGGTCGGTCACCAACTGTTTCCATTCATCGTTGGAAAATCCCCGGATAAACTGGTTGGGGTCATAAGATGGCTGGCTGACCATGGCCAGAACTTCGCCATTGTTGGGATCCAGGCAAACCGTTGCCCCAGTCAGACCAGACAATGCCCGTTCCGCTTCGGCCTGGAGTTCCACATCGATGGTCAAGCGCAGGTCGGGACCAGGGTGGGCCGGTTGGCGTTTGAGTTCGCGGATGTGGCGACCAACGGCATTGACCTCCATTTCGCGGAAACCTTCTTTGCCACGCAAGGCCATCTCAAACATCCGCTCCATGCCGGTTTTGCCAACGATGTCGCCGGAGCGGAAATGGATATCGGAAAATTGCAGGTTATCCTTGTCGTTGACTTCCCCCAGATAGCCCAAAAGATGGGCTGCGGTATTGCCGTTGGGATAACTGCGGGTCGTTTGGACCTGAATGGAGGCCCCCGGAAAGGTATGGATTCTTGATTCAATCTGGTTCACTTGCGCCCAGGTCAAACGGGATTGGATCATCAAGGGGAGAAAGGAGCGTTGCCGCTGTGCCTGTCGTAAAACTTTGTCGATTTTATCCGGTGACATGTCGATGAAAGGCTGTATTCGTTTGATAAAAGTTTTGATATCCCCTGTCAGTTCTGGAATGACGGCGAGCTGGAAATCGGGACTGTTTTCGACCAGGATGCGGCCATGCCGGTCCAGGATGCGCCCTCTGAGGGCGGGTATGGGTTGTAGACTGATGCGGTTATTTTCAGCCAGATCGCGGTATTCTCCGCCGTTCATGACTTGCAGATGAAAGAGTTGTCCCCCGATGATGAGGATGCCACCGGCAAACAATCCCCCCAGGAGAAGCATCCGACGTCGGGCATCGATTTTAAACGTTTCGTTTTCATTTTCGAGAGAAAACATGTCAACGTGCCTCAAGCCAGGAGCGGTGGAGAAAAATCAGCACCCGCACCATCAACGGCATGACGATCATGGTGGCCACGGGGCGTCCAATCAAGATATCCCATCGGAAATGATAACCACTGGTGGTCACGATCCAGATCCATTGAATGGTCTCGTCGATGATGACCAAAATAGCAATGATTGGAAGGAGAACGATGAAGTCCAAAGCTCGGAACACTTTGCCATGGCGACCGATCAGGAGTACCAACACTGTTTTGGAAAGGGCATTCAACCCCAGTGGCGTTGTGGAGATGATATCCAACAACAGTCCCGTGGAGAACGCCAGTATCGGGCCGCAAAGATCGGGACGATACATACGCCAGTAAAACAGGCCGATGATGACCATATCGGGGCGGAGGATGTCCCAGGATGCCGAAGGGATGGCCGTCTCTTGGATCACCATGGCGATGAAGATCGACACCCAGGGTAAAAGGGTATTCAGACTGGATAGCATTACGGTGCTTTGGTCGTTCTGAATGGTTTGGAACGTTCCGAGGGTTGGTATCCCTGTCCCGGAATCAGCAGACGAACCTCTTCAACGCGGTCAAAATCCACGGAGGGTTGCACCAACAAGCGTCGGAACAGGCCGATATCCCCTTCCTGCACCTCCTTGATGGTGCCGATAACCAATCCTTTGGGGAAGGATCCGGCGATACCGGAAGTTAAAATTTGATCTCCGACGCGAACATCCGCATCCTTGGAGACGTATTCCATGGTCAGGCTTTGTCCATTGAAACCGGCGATGATCCCTTTGACGCGAGAGCGTTGCACCAGGGCTGGAACGCGGGAATTCAGGTCAAGAAGAGTCAGTACCAATGAGGTCGAGGTTCCGGCCTGGACGACGCGGCCTACGACCCCTTCGGGGACAAGGACGGAGGCGTTGATACGGGATCCATGAGAGCGACCAATGTTGATCAACAGCACATTGGCAAAGGCGGTGGATGTATCGCCCACCACCCTGGCACCCAGGCTTCGCAGCTTGGGTTCGATGGACATTTCCAACAGTTGCCGCAGGCGTTGGTTTTCCATTTCAAGCTCGATGACTTGCGTCCCCAGGGGACGTAACGTTTTCAGCTCTTGGCGGAATCTTTGGTTTTCCAGATCCATCTCTTGCAGTTGGACGATTCGTTTGGAAAAATCCTGGTAAACCCCTACGGGGCTTTGGATCACGTCTTGGATCCCGCCAACCACGTCCAGAGCGACATCTTCGACGAATCCAGGGCTGCGCGTTCCTGGCCGAACGGACAGGAGCAGCAACAAAGAGATGATGATTGTTGCCGCTGCGACGATGGAATGACGATATTCTTTGAATAGGACCAGGAAATAGTCCAAGGGAAAACCTCCCTGGTGCTATCGGTCCATGAGAATATCCGACATGGTATCCAACTCCTCCAAAGCGCGTCCCGATCCCATGACAACGCAGGACAGGGGATCTTCGGCGATGAATACCGGTAATTGTGTCTCTTCGCTCAGCAATTGATCCAATCCTCGGAGCAATGCTCCCCCTCCCGTCAATACGATACCCCGATCCACAATGTCGGAGGCGAGTTCCGGTGGTGTCCGTTCGAGAGCCATGCGTACCCCCTCGACGATGGCGTTGATGGGTTCGGCGAGGGCCTCAAGGACTTCTTGATCACCGATGATCTGGTGTTTGGGAACGCCATTGACCAGATCGCGGCCTTTGACTTCAACCTGAAGCCGTTCCGGCATCGGATAGGCGGATCCTACTTGAATTTTGATGTTTTCGGCAGTGCTTTCACCGATGAGCAGTTGATATTTTCTGCGGACATGGGCGACGATGGCTTCATCCATTTTATCGCCGCCGACCCGGATGGAGCGTGAATAGACGATTCCCCCCAAAGAGATGATGGCCACTTCGGTGGTACCGCCACCGATATCGATGACCATGGATCCGGTGGCTTCGGTCACGGGAAGACCGGCTCCGATGGCGGCTGCCATGGGTTCTTCGATGAGATAGACCTCTCTGGCACCGGCGGTGTCGGCGGATTCACGGATGGCGCGTCGTTCCACCGGGGTTGCGCCGTAGGGGACGCAAAGGATAATTCTTGGTGAGGTGAACAAACGTCGCTTGTGGACTTTACGGATGAAATGTTTCAACATCGCCTCGGTGACGGTAAAGTCGGCGATGACGCCATCGCGGAGTGGTCGGGTGGCGAAAATGTTTCCGGGTGTGCGTCCTAGCATCCGTTTGGCTTCGTTGCCGACGGCCAGGACTTTGCGAACCCCCCGGGGGTTTTCGTGGATGGCCACGACCGAGGGTTCCGAGAGGACGACGCCACGACCGCGGACGTAGACCAATGTATTGGCCGTACCCAGATCCACAGCCATGTCGGTGGAAAACAACCCCATCAACTTGTTAAACATAACGGTCCTTGGAACTTGGAGTAAGCGTCCCTGTTGTATTGCTAAGGGAGGGACAGAAAGCTAACGGTCAACCATCAGGGAAAACGGCCACCAAGGTTGAGACTATCATCCCCTGTAAACCCTATCAAGGTTGAGAAAAATTCTTGGACAACAACGGTTCCTCTCATAAAAAACTGCCTGTAATCCCGAAAGAGTTTGCTGTTTGGGATTTTCTTAACTCTATTGAGTTTGAATCCAAATTCAATGCCCTTCTTCCTCAAGCGGCTACCAGCGTTACTTCCGATGAGGCCCGTCGTCAGATTATTGACATGTTACGGACGATCATCGGACTTGGCCGGGACCACTTGCAGACCATCCACCGGAATGGAGCGTCCGGGGAATTCATCGTCAAAGGCCACGCCGCCTTGATGGATGTGGTACTGCAACGCATCTTCCGCATGATTCATACTCACCCCAATCCAGAGAAAGAATCCCTTGCCCTGGTTGCTACAGGTGGCTACGGGCGGGGGGAACTCGCCCCCTTCTCCGATATCGACCTCCTTTTCATTCTTCCAGATAACAGCCACAAGGAACATGACAGACTGGTCGAACGGATGCTCTACTGCCTGTGGGATCTGGGACTGGATATCGGCCACGCAGTGCGTCAGATAGACGAGTGTGTGCAACAGGCACGCCAAGATTTGGAGATCCGAACATCCATGTTGGAATCTCGTTATCTGGCGGGTGATCGGGAACAGTTTGACACCTATAAGAAGAAGCTGTTCAAGAAGGTGTTGGACAAGGATCCAGACAGTTTTTTGCGTGCAAAGCTGCTGGAACAGACCAAACGACACGAAAAGTTTGGTAACTCATTTTTTTATCTTGAACCCAACATCAAAGAAAACCCGGGTGGATTGCGTGACATCCAGACGTTCGCGTGGATTTCAAAGTATCGGTATAAGGTTGATCACGTCAAGGATTTGGTGGAGCGTGGGATCATCACTTCCCAGGAATATCGTGTTTTTACCCGGAGTCTTTCTTTTTTTCGCCGGGTTCGCAACGCCTTGCATTATCGTGCGGGACGCCGGGAGGATCGTTTGACCTTCCATCACCAAATTGAAATTGCCAAGGAGTTTGGCTATCGGGATCGACCGGGGCGGCAGGGTGTCGAACAGTTCATGCGTCGTTATTATCAGGTCGCCCAACAGGTGGGTGATCTGTCACGAATTTTTCTGAGAAAATATCAGGAAGAACACCTTAAGATACGCTGGTGGAACAAGCGTCGGTTGGAAGAAAACTTTCAACTGGTGGGTGACAAGGTGGCGTTGCGTCTACCGGAACAGATTGATCAAGAGCCGTTGTTATTACTGAAAATTTTTAATGTGGCCCAGCGTCATATGAAAACGATCCATCCCGACACGGAACGGTTGATCCGTCGGCGTTTGGATTTGATCGATCGTGATTTTCAACGGAGTCAGGAAGCGGCTAACGTTTTTTTGGCGATTTTGAATGGTCGTCATGCCGTCGCCTGGACGTTGCGGCGGATGAACCAGTTGGGGGTTTTGGGGCGTTATATTCCAGAATTTGGTCGCATCATGTGGCAGTCGCAGCACGATATGTTTCATGTGTTTACGGTCGATGAGCATACTTTGCTGGCGGTTGCGGCGGTCAGGTTGATCCAGGATGGCAAATTGCAGGAAGAACTCCCTTTGGCGACCAAGGTATTTTCCGAACTTGACAACCATGGATTGCTCATTTTGGCGGTTCTGCTGCACGACATTGCCAAAGGTCGGGGAGGGGATCACACCAAGGAGGGGGCGATTATTGCCAGGGATGTGTGTCAAAGGCTTGGTTTGGCGACCGAAGAGAGTGAGATTGTCACTTGGCTGGTGGAAAATCATTTGGTGTTTTCCCGGGTTGCCTTTCGCCGTGATTTGGGTGATCCGGCGACGATTACCGCCTTTGCGGAACAAATCAAGGATACCAAACGGCTCAAAATGTTGTTTTTGTTGACCATGGTTGATATTCGCGCCGTGGGGCCGGGGGTGTGGACACCATGGAAGGCGACGTTGCTTAGGCAACTTTATAATTTTGCGTTGGAAACCCTGGAGAAAGGGGCTTTCAAGACCAGCGATATCGCACGTCATGCCGAGGAACGGAAGGCCGAAGCGATCCGGTTGCTGGTTCCTGAGAACGATCCTATCCTGGTGGCGCAACATTTTGATCGTTTCTATCCCGATTATTTTATCCAGTATGATGTACGGAGTTTGGTCGATCATTTTCG
The DNA here is from genome assembly GCA_015228925.1 of Magnetococcales bacterium. Taxonomy (GTDB): domain Bacteria; phylum Pseudomonadota; class Magnetococcia; order Magnetococcales; family UBA8363; genus UBA8363. The sequence goes on from JADGCQ010000072.1 coordinate 9,399, forward strand.
TGCGTTTGTCCCCCTGCGTGAGGAACCCATGAGTGTGGTTTTCTGGACGACGCCGGCAACCAGTACCACCGAACTGTTGTTGCACACCCCCGACCATCCTGGATTGATGGCCCGGATTTCCGGTGCTTTGACGGCGGAGGGGGTGAACATTCTTTCGGCCAGCATCACCACAACCAAGGATGGTATGGCTTTTGACTCTTTCGTTTTGCAGAATAATCAAGGGAAGGCCATCGAGAGCAAGCACCGGCTTGATAAAATTGAGCAAACACTGATTGCAATCCTGAAGGGTAAAACTTGGCCCGAAGCCTTGTTGAAACATGTGGCACCCGCATTTGTTGCACCGAGTCCATTTCGAGTTCCGGTCTCCATCGAGGTGGATAACAGCATGGATGGATTTACGATTCTTGAAATCACGTCGTTGGATCGGGTTGGATTGTTGTTTACCATCACCCGGGAAGTGGAACGCCAAGGGTTACAAATTCGGACGGCGAAAATCTCCACGTATGGAGAACGGGCGGTGGATGTTTTTTATTTGAAAGATATTTTTGGTCTGAAGCTCGATAGCCGCAAGATAGACTCTTTGACGATGCATCTGACCAAAGCCATTGAAAATATCGATCATCACAGCCTGTCAACGCCGCCGCCCCGTTTTCTTGCCAAAGAGGGAGATGAAGCGTTTGATCGCGAGCAACGGGTTGACTTTATAAACGGAAAATGACACACCATGAGCGTTCGTGACGCACATGGTCGTTTTTTTAATCGTGGACATTTCACCTCAAGCATCTAAGGAACACTGCCGTGTCTGAAAGCTGGACCCCCGATTCGTGGAAAAAATTCCCCGCTCAGCAACAACCTGAGTGGCCTGATGCCGCTGAACTTGCCCAGACGAGCGAGCGGTTGGCCAGTTATCCCCCGTTGGTGTTTGCCGGGGAAGCCCGTTCTCTCCAGGACAGACTTGCCCAGGTCACTCGTGGCGAAGCCTTTTTGTTGCAGGGGGGGGACTGTGCCGAGTCTTTTTATGAGTTTACCGCCAATGCCATCCGCGACAAGCTCAAGGTGTTGTTGCAAATGGCCGTCATTCTGACGCATGGCCTGGGCAAGCCGATCATCAAGGTTGGCCGTATTGCCGGGCAGTTTGCCAAGCCAAGGTCCAGCCCTATGGAGACCAAGGATGGTGTTTCTCTGCCAAGTTTTCGTGGCGAATCGGTCAACGATGCCAGTTTTACCGAAGCGGCTCGGCAACCCGATCCCTCCCGTCTGGAGCGGGCCTATTTTCAGTCGGCCAGTACGTTAAATCTACTGCGGGCATTTACCAGTGGTGGGTTTGCCGATTTAAAGAAGGTCCATACCTGGAACCAGGACTTTGTTGCGGCCAGTCCCCAGGGGAAGCGTTATCAGGAGTTGGCGGATCAATTGAGCGAAAATCTCCGTTTTATGGAGGTGTTGGGGATCAATTCCGGCAACACCCCGATTTTACGGGAGATTGAGTATTATACCAGCCATGAGGCGTTGATTTTGGAGTATGAGAATGCCTTGACGCGCAAGGATTCCCTGACCGGGGATTATTATGATTGTTCGGCGCACATGCTGTGGATCGGTGATCGGACCCGTCAGCTTGATGGTGCCCATGTGGAATTTTTGCGTGGGGTGAAAAATCCATTGGGTGTTAAGATTGGCCCGAACATTGGTACCGATGAGGTTCTTAAACTGTGTGCCAGTCTCAATCCTGCAAACATTCCAGGTCGTTTGACGTTGATCGGTCGTTTTGGTCACGGAAAGATCGGTGCTTGTTTGCCGAAGATTATCCAGGCGTGTCAAGCGGAAGGGTTGTCCATCGTCTGGAGTTGCGACCCCATGCATGGCAACACCTATGGCACCCCTAGTGGCTATAAAACACGGTCTTTCGATCACATTTTGTCAGAGTTGCAGCAATTTTTTGCCATTCACAAAGCGGAGGGGAGCGTCCCGGGCGGTGTCCATTTTGAACTGACCGGGAGCGATGTCACCGAATGTGTGGGCGGTTCCCAGGAAGTTCTTGAGGAACACCTGAAGTCCCGCTATCTGACCACCTGTGATCCGCGCCTCAACGCTGCGCAGAGCCTTGATATTGCTTTTCTGGTCGCGGAGACCTTACGGCAGAAGGGCTGAGACGAGTTTTTCTGGAACCATTGAACAAAGCAACCGCTGGGGGGAGACGTTTTCCCCCCTGGGGGAACAGGACCACTGAGTTGATTAAGCGCATGATAAGCCTCCGTTGGTTTTAAAGTTCTTTCATTGCAGCAGCAGTTGATTTGGTTAATGCAAGTGAAATGCCAATATCGAAAGTAAAAATAATTCAATTTTATTCAATCATTTGCAGAACGCCCTCAAGGTATCCCGTCAAGATTCTGTTAATGGTTGGGTAAAGATGTCAAAAACTTCGCACTGTTTGTAAGCGTTTCACTATGAGGGGTTTGTCTGTCCTCGTCAGGGTGATACCGCCATAAAATAGTCATCATCTTCCGCTGTCGGTGGATGATCGGCATGTTCGTTGCTTATTGGCCTCGATATCTTCTGGTTTTGGATCTTGGTTCCGCCTTTCTGCGGTTGCCGAGCCATGCCTGTTTGCCAAATCATGGAACGACTATGACCCAATCGATCATGAATTCACCCTTTAAGAATTGGCTTTATAGAGACGTTCAACCCTATTGGGCGCATCGGTATTTGGTGGCTCTGGAGGGGGAGGATGTAAAGGTTAAAAAGCTGGCCATCGTTGGTTTTTTGGCAAGAATTCAGGTGGAGGAGTCTTCTGGACTCAACTTGATACAGGATAGGACGCCTGGGGATCGGCATGCTGTGTTTGAAAAGATCCATGGATTGTTTGGTGGTGCGGAGGATTTTAAGAGAAAAATTGGTGGCGAAAGTTGGACTATGGCCATTTTGGAAAAGAAAGAGGAGTTGTGGCGGGAGCTTGAGGGAGCCAGAAGGAAACGGATGGGGGTGGTGTGGGGAGCCGGTGCTTTGGCTGGTGGTATTGTGATCGGATTGCTGCTGCTGATGTTACCCAAGGAAGATCCCCATGAGCAAAAAGTATTGAATACGTATGCCTTGCCGACGTATAGCGAGAAAGCGGCGACAAAAGGCTTTGAAACGGTGCGGCGGAAAGTTGAACCGGTCCCTTTGTCGGCGACGGCGGATAAATCCGAGTCCTCGGCTGCGGTGCCGGTGGTCTCACCGTCCCCATCGAACAAGGCTGGTGGGGATGAAACGACTCGGGTTGTGGGGGGGGGGGATTCTGGCGTCAAAGCGGAGGTTGCCCCAGTGCTTGAGGTCAAGACGGAACCGGTGATGCCCGTTCCTCCTGCCGACTCGCAGGTGAAAGGATCGGAGAAAGGGGCGGTCCCTGTTGGTGTGACGCAACCGGTGGCGGTATCCAGTCCTGAGGTGGGATTGGCGAAGGATCCGCCTCGCGTCGTTGGGACGGGTGATTCTTCTGCGGAGATGTCTACCCCATTGCATGTTGAGCCTTTGGGGCCATTGCGGGTTGAGCCGGTCAAAGCGCATGTTGACGCATTACGGGTAGAAGGGGAGGTGTTTGAGGGGCTTTCTGGTGAAGAGCCATTCAAGCCGACGACCGTTGCGATTGTTCGGTATTGGCAGGCACCGTATGTTGCTGTCCCTGACGCGGGGGGTGGAACGGCTGTTGGGTTTAGCGTCACTGCGCCGGATGCCCATCACATTCAATTTTCCATAGCGGATATTTTGGGGCGGACGGTCTTTTTTGAAGGGGATGAGTTTGTTGTGAGCCGGGAAAATTTGGGGGAAATGGGCCTTTTTTTCCAACTTGTTCCGCGTGAAGCCTTTTTGGTACCGTTTGATTCCAGGGGGATAGCGACGATACCGGAGTCGTTTTGGAGCCGGTTGGTAAAGGCGGATGGCAAATGGGTGACGGTGAGTCGGATTTTACGTAAAAGCGCGGGAGGTTCCTTCTACATACGCGATTTGGCCTCCCAGACTATTGCCGATATTCAAGCGGACTTGGCGGGTGCAGGGGTGAAGAAATAGGCAGTTGTCAGGGGAGTCGCATCCCAAGCCACGTTGATAGTGAGCTGATGACAATGAACAGACCTGAGCTGCCGGCCAGGATGAGGGCAAAGCGTCGGAAGAGGTTTTTGTTGATGATGGGCAGCAGAGGGCCGGAGAGGAGATAACCCAGGAGGATGGGTGGGATGAAGGATGATCCCAGGAGGGCCTCTTTGAGTCCGAAGCGATTGATCAAAGAGAGGGAAGCCAGGGAGATGATGATTCCGATGGAAAAGATGGCTCCCAGGGTTGCGCGAAGTCTCGGTCCCGACACATGTTGGAAAGCGAGTACCATGGGGGGGCCTCCGGCGGCGGTCATGGTTCCGATCACACCCGAAAGGACACCGGCGAAGATGGCGATGCGGTTTGAGGGTTGAAAGGGTGGCAGCTTGGCACTCATGATCGAGGCGAATACGATCAAAAGCCCCATGGCGGAGATCAGGAGTTCGGAGGGGATGGTCGCCATGGCGACGGTTCCGAGCAGGGTGCCGGTGATGCGACCGATCAGGGCCATGGGGATGTCTTTCCAATGAACGGCCCACCGTTCACGCCACCAAGTCAGGAAAGTCAGGGCAAAGGTGGCGAACATCATGGGTCCGGGGATCATGTCGGGGGCGATGAGCAGGAGGAGTGGGGCGGCCACCAGGGCAAGCCCAAAGCCGATGGTCCCTTGAATCATGGCACCGATGGTGATGGCACCCCATGCGGGGAGGAGCTGTCCCCAAGGGAGGTCAGGGAGCATGGTGGGAAGGGTGGAAAATGGCATAGGGATGGTGATCACGGTGTTGTGTCAGGCTTCGGGATGCCGTGTAGGGGGTTATTGACGGTTGGGTTGGAGTGCCGGGATGTGATGATGTTAAAGCCATTGAGAAAGCATAGGTTTTGATAATTGGCCGCGCAATTGCATGTTTTCCCGCCAGGCAGGTAAGGAATCCCATGGCGGTGTGGATAGGGAGTGTGATTGATGCGGACGGACAGAGTGTTGGGGTTGAGGCAAGTTAAAAAGCTGGTATTCCTGGGTTGCACGATCATGACCATGGCGTTAGCTGTCGGAGAGGTTTTGAGTGCCGATGACAAGGCCCAAAGGATGGAGGCGGGTGGTTGGGAGCAGGGGGTACCAAGAAAGACGACGCGAACACCATTGCATCAGGCCATTGAGAACGACAATGTGGATCTGGCTTTGACGTATGTCAAGGAGGAGAGATGGATCAATGATCGTGATGTGTTTGGTTTGACCCCTATGCATTTTGCGGTGATCAAGGAAAACTTGGTTTTGGTGGGGGCATTGTTGGCGGCCCATGCGCGTGTTTCATTGGCGGACAGCCGTGGTGATACGCCGCTGCACATGGTTGCGGCGCATCAGGGTTCTTCGGATGTTGCCAAGCTTTTGTTGGATGGCGGGGCGGAGGTGAACCAAGCCAATCTTCAAGGAAGTACACCGTTGCATTGGGCAGCCGGTGAAGGAAATTTGGCATTGGTTGATTTGTTTTTGGCGCATAAGGCCAACGTGGATGCGGCTGATGACAAAGGGGAGACGCCGCTCCACTGGGCAGTGGATTCGTTACGTGTAGGCGTTGTCAAGGTGTTGCTGCGTGCGGGTGCAGATCCTGGCAAGCTGAATCTGAGTGGGCGTTCGCCATTGCACTTGGCGGCCAAAAACGGGCAGATGGAAATAGCGGCTCTGTTGGTTGATCGCGGTGTGGACTTGGGTGTGAAAGGTGTTTCGGGAGATACACCGTTGCATTGGGCCGCAGGCCAAGGTCATGTAAACGTGGTCAAGTATTTGTCGCAACGGAGCAAGGAGATTGATCCACGGGCTAAATTTGGGGAAACGCCCTTGCATTGGGCGGCGTTTAACGGGCGGTATGACGTGGCGGCATGGTTGATTGCGTCGGGGGCCGATTGCAATGTGATGGATGCGATGGGCAAGACGCCATTGCAATTGGCACAGGCAAAAGGGCATGATCATGTGGTCAAGCTATTGTTGCCCAGGAGTACGGTGAATACTGTTGATCGTGGGGTGAGGTCGAAGTCATCGCCTAAGATTTAAGGGTGGGATTTTGGAAAAACGGAGAAAGCCGGAAATTTTTCCGGCTTTTGTCGTTTTGTTGTCGTGGTGTTTATTGAATTGCGTTTTTTTTTGGATGGTTGCCATTCTGGGATGATGGGTGTATGTTTCCACCCGCGACCCAAGACGGTTGCAACGTTGCGTAGGGATGGTGGCGCGACAGAAAACCCGATGGCAAACCCCAATTCCAAAACAAGTTTCCCAAGAAACCTTTTGATCACCTTTACCGGTTTTGAATAAGAGCGATGCCAATAGACAAGCTGAAGATTTTTTCAGGTAATGCCAACCCGGAGTTGGGACGGCGTATTTGTGAATATTTGTCCATGGAATTGGCCAACGCCACCATCCGGCATTTTTCCGATGGGGAGATATTTGTCCAGATTGATGAAAATGTCCGGGGACGGGATGTTTTTGTTGTGCAACCGACCTCTTCGCCCGCCAATGATCATTTGATGGAACTGTTGATCATGGTCGATGCCCTCAGGCGTGCTTCGGCGGGTCGCATTACGGCGGTTATCCCTTATTTTGGTTATGCCCGGCAGGACAGAAAGGAGGCGGGAAGGACGCCGATTACCTCCAAACTGGTTGCCGATCTGCTGCAAGCGGCAGGTGTTCAACGGGTTGTCACCATGGACCTGCACGCAGGGCAGATTCAAGGTTTTTTCAATATGCCGGTGGACAATCTCTACGCCACGCCGGTTTTGTTGGGTGCTGTGCGGCACAAGGGGATCAAGAATGGGATGGTGATTTCCCCCGACGTGGGCGGGGTGGTGCGGGCGCGATCCTATGCCAAACGGTTGGATTTGGAACTGGCGATCATCGATAAACGGCGTCCGTCGGCGAATGTTGCCGAGGTGCATCACATTATTGGCGATGTCGCGGGTAAACATTGCATTATTGTGGATGATATGGTGGATACTGCCGGAACCTTGGTCAAGGCGGCGGATGCCTTGAAAGAACACGGAGCCGAAAGTGTTCTGGCCGTTGCGAGTCATGGCGTCCTTTCTGGCCCTGCGGTTCAGCGGATTCAGGAATCGTCCTCTTTGGAAGGGCTGATTATTACGGATACCATTCGGCTGTCAGAGGGGGCGGTGGCCTGTGGAAAAATTGAAAGTCATTCGGTTGCCAGCCTTTTGGGTGAGGCCATTCGTCGGATCAGTGATGAGGAATCGGTCAGTTCTTTGTTTGTGTGATGGCGGATTGTTGATGATGGGCATTGTGGCATCCGAGCGGTAGGTGTTTGGGTGTTTTTTCGTAACGACCGGCACCCCTGGAGGCCGGTTGTGACTGGGGGATTTCCTCCGGTATTCAATTCTTACAGTTAATAATGGAGTGATGTCATGGCATTGATCAAAGCCACCAGAAGGGACGGGACCGGCAAGGGGGTGGCCCGTCAACTGCGGCGGGATGGTCGTATTCCCGGTGTCCTTTATGGGGGACGCAAGGAAAATATTAACCTTTCTCTGGAACTCAGGGGGTTACTCAAGACCCTGGAGGTGGAAGGGGAACATATCCGCATCAAGGCGATTGATTTGGATATTGAAGGGGTTGGGGTGGAAAAGGTGTTGATGCGTGGATTGCCGGTTCACCCTGTCAGTGGTATCCCGGAACATGTTGATTTCATGCGTTTTGATGCCCATCAGAAGATTCAGGTGATGATACCGGTTCATGTGGTGGATGAGAATCTGAGTCCGGGTATCAAGGCGGGTGGGATTTTGCAGCTTGTGCAGCATGAACTGGATGTTCACTGTCAGGCGGGTGCCATTCCCGACGCTATTATCATTTCCATCAAGGGTTTGGAAATCGGCCATGCGATTCATCTGAAAGATATCGCGTTGCCACCGGGTGCCGAGGTTTACGGCGATCAGAATATGTCCATCGTATCGATTGTGGGTGTCAAGGCGGAACAGGCTGAAGAGGCGGTCGTGGCGACAACGGATGCGACTCCGGCGGCTTCCTCGTAAGCCACCTGGGTTGGTGGATCTGGATTGAGTAGGATTGGTTCCATGAAGGTGTTGGTGGGTTTGGGCAATCCCGGTCCAAAGTATCAGGGGACGCGGCATAACATAGGCTTTGACGCCTTGGCATGTCTGGTTCGCCACTTTGGGTTGACTGCGGGTGGTGAGCGATTTGGTGGCTGGTTTGGTACGGGGCGGGTCGCGGGACAGCCAGTGTCCTGGTTGTGCCCTCAGACCTATATGAATCTTTCGGGGGATTCGGTGGGTTCCGTGGTCCATTTTTACAAACTGGCACCGGATGATGTTGTTGTGTTTCACGATGATTTGGATATTGCCCCTGGTCGGATCAAGATGAAACGCGGGGGAGGGCATGGCGGTCACAATGGTCTGAGGTCCATTCAACAGGCTTTGTCCTCTCCCGATTTTTATCGTGTCCGATTGGGGATTGGTCGGCCTCCGGGGGGGGGGAAGGCGATGGATCCGGCCCGGTATGTGTTGGAACCTTTCACCACCGAGGATCGTGTCATTCTTGACGATTCTTTGGCAAAACTTCCTGAGCTATTACCATTTCTTCTCCAGGGTGATGTTTCCGGTGCCATGAATCACCTGGGGCGTATGCTGCAACCCAAAGCAACCACAACCGATACACGGCATTTGAAGGGATTAGAATAGTCATGGCATTGCAATGTGGCATTGTTGGCCTTCCCAACGTGGGGAAATCGACCATTTTTAACGCATTGACATCGGCGGGGGCGCAAATCGCCAACTATCCGTTTTGTACCATAGAACCCAATGTGGGTGTGGTTACGGTGAGCGATCCGCGTTTGGACAAGATTGCCGAGATGGTGAAACCGTCCAAGGTCATTCCGACGGTGATGGAATTTTTGGATATTGCCGGTTTGGTCAAGGGGGCCTCGAAGGGTGAGGGGTTGGGCAACCAATTTTTAGGGAATATTCGGCAGGTGGATGCGGTGGCGCATGTGGTGCGTTGCTTTGAGAATGAGGATGTGACGCACGTACACGGCGTGATCGATCCGGTGGCGGATGCGGAAATCATTGAGACGGAACTGATGCTGGCGGATCTTGCCAGTGTGGAGAAGCGTCGGGATTCGGTGATTCGCAAGGCGCGTTCGGGTGATAAGGAGGCGCGTGTCCTGACGGCGGTTTATGACAAGGTTATTTTGGGACTCAACGCGGGCAAGCCGATTCGCTCTTTGGGGTTGACCCCTGAGGAGAAGGAGGTGTTGCGTGATTTATTTCCGTTGACGGCCAAGCCGGTTTTGTATGTGTGCAATGTCGATGATAAGTCTGCGGCGGCGGCTCAGATTCCCGGTCAGCATCCGTTGACCGATGCGATTCGTGCCAGGGCGGCTAAGGAAGGGGCGGAAGTCGTGGCCATTTGCGGTGCGATGGAGGCGGAGATCGCCCAGTTGGAGGCGGATGAAAAGCAGGCGTTTTTGGATGACTTGGGGTTGAAGGAACCGGGACTGAATCGATTGATTCGCCATGCGTATAGCCTTCTGGGTTTGATGACGTTTTTTACGGCGGGTCCCAAGGAGGTTCGGGCTTGGACCGTCGTGAACGGGGCCAAGGCACCGAACGCTGCGGGGGTCATCCATACCGATTTTGAGCGGGGATTCATCCGGGCCGAGGTGATTGCTTTTGATGATTTTGTGCATTGCGGTGGCGAAGCGGGGGCCAAGGAAAAGGGGAAGTTGCGGGTGGAGGGGAAGGAATATACGGTGAACGATGGCGATGTGATGCATTTTCGTTTCAACGTTTGAGAGTCGTTTTAGTTTTCGGGTAGCGGGGTCGTTTGCAGGGTGCGCAAGCGGGCCATGAAGCTTTCCGGGTTGCGCCGTGTGACGGTGGCACCGAACTTTGGGAAACAATGATCATAGAATCGGCTCAGGCTGAAGCGAAAGGCGGCGGCGCGGCACGCTGTGGTCAGGTGATTGTGTTCGCTGGGAAGACGGGGACGCACTTGGTCGTAACCGGCGAGCAAAGCACGAATCTTGTCGGGAAAGGGGTCTCCTGAGTCATCGAAGCACCAGGAACACAGGGAGATGGCAAGGTCATAAAGCCATGGTCCGTGGCAGGCACTGTAAAAATCGATGATCCCGGTGAGACGGTTGCCATCAAAGAGGGTGTTGTCTGGAAATAAATCGCTGTGACACAGACCGGTTGGCAGGTGCAGGGGCAACCAGTGTTGCCGTAACCAAAGAAGCTCCCCCTTGAACCATGCGATGATGTCTTGATCGATGGGGTCAAGCGTGGTGCTGAGACGTTGGAGCATTTTTTCCCAGGTTTCATGGCCCATGGCGTCGGGTTGGTCGATGGGGAGGGTGGAACCGTGGATGTGGATGTGTCCGAGCCATGAACCCAGTTGTCGGCATTGTTCGGGATTGGGTGGATTGGGGGAAACCCCTTCCAGCAGGGTCACCAGGACCGCTGGACGACCGGCCAGGGTGAATTGGGATTGCCCCCGGTTATCCTTGATGGGGATGGGTACGGGTATGTTTTCGGTCCCTAGTTTTTCCAACAGTTGCATGACGAAGGGCAAGGCGCGGGCCTCCTCGGGATTTTCCACCAGGGTGAGGATGAAGGTTCCCCGTTCGGTCGTCAGACGAAAATTGCTGTTGATGATCCCTTGGGCGATCCCCTCCAGATGGAGCGGTTGTCCGAGAGATCGGGCGTGGGTAACGGGTTCCAGATCTTTGATTTGGACTGGGGTATAGACCGACACGGTGGTCTCCATGGGGGTTGCGTCGTGATTGGGACATCGACCATTTTGGCTGTGACGGGGGCATCGGGGGCGGTTTACGGTCTACGTCTGGCCGAGGCGATGCTTGTGGCGGGGCAGGAGGTGGATTTACTCCTTTCGACCGCTGCCCGTACTGTACTGGCTCAGGAATGCGGACTCAACGTTTCAGGTGATGGGGCGGAGTGTGTTTCGGTACTCCGTCAATTTTCCACCCATCCCGATGCGGATCGTTTATACCGGCGGGTGCGGCATCATGGCCTTTTGGATTGGCATTCGGGGTTGGCATCGGGTTCGGGCGGACGACGCAGGATGGTGATTTGTCCGTGTTCTATGGGGACGCTGGCGGCGGTTTCCATGGGTTTGTCGGATAATTTGATTGAGCGGGCTGCGGATGTGGTCCTCAAGGAACGGGGGCAATTGATTTTGGTTCCCAGGGAGACCCCGCTTTCGGTGATCCATTTGGAGAACATGCTGCGGTTGACACGGATGGGGGCGATTCTTTTGCCCGCTTCTCCGGGGTATTATCACAAACCGGCTTGCGTCATGGATCTGGTTGATTTTATTGTGTCTCGGGTGATGGAGCAGTTGGGATTGCCCTGGCAGGGGGTGAAACCGTGGGGACAATGACCATAAGAATGTTGGCTGGAACTGGAAAAATTATTAAAAGAAAAAAGGGGTCTGGGGGATTGCCCCAGGGTTTTGAAT
>JADGCQ010000073.1 GCA_015228925.1 Magnetococcales bacterium
CAAAGTCAAAACCCTGGGGGCAATCCCCCAGACCCCTTTTTTCTTTTAATAATTTCTAACCAAGCCTATTAAATATCAAGATTGACAACATTCAAAGCGTTGGCCTGAATAAAATCCCGTCTGGGTTCCACTTGATCCCCCATCAACGTGGTAAACACTTCATCCGCCTCCACGTTATCCTGAACCCGCACCTGAAGCATGGTACGATTGGTGGGCTTCATCGTGGTCTCCCAAAGCTGGTCAGGATTCATTTCACCCAAACCTTTGTAACGCTGAATCGTCTGCCCCTTGCGCCCCTCGGCAAGAATCCAGTTGACCAACTCCTCCAAATTGCCCACCGGCTGTCTCCGCCCCCCCTTCAACCAAATCGGTTCCAACCCAATCTCCTGAAAAATACGTCCCGAACGCTCCACCATCTCCCGATAATCCGGGGTCCGCGTGACGTGGGTATCCAAAACACTCCGCGATTGTACCCCATGAATCAAACGGTTGATGACCAACGATTGCGTTCCCGTCTCGCTGTCGAGGGCGCAATCAATCTGAAGACGTTCGTCATTACTCTCCGATTGCTGCAACCGCTTGCGCAACCGCTCCGCCGCCGCCAGTGCCGCAGCGTGAGACTCCAAAGAAGTGTGGGTGATTTGCGCCGCCCCAGTCGCCTCCAAAATCATCCGGCGATCATGATGCCGTGCTAAACGGTTCAAAAGAAAAACATAACGCTGGGCGTCCCGGGAAATATTGGCCAGCTCCGTGCCGGCAATCTCAAGAGAACCATTGAGCAATACCGCCCCCTCCAAGCCAAAACTCATCAATAACTCAACCATCGCATCCTCGTTTTTTAAATACCGCGTAGTCTTGCCACGGGCAATGCGATACAACGGCGGATAGGCAATATAAAGATGGCCACGCTCAACAATCTCAGGAAATTGCCGGTAAAAAAAGGTCAAAAGCAAAGTCCGAATGTGCGCCCCGTCCACGTCGGCGTCGGTCATGATGATGATGCGATGATAACGCAATTTGGCAATATCATATTCCTCCGTGCCAATCCCCGTCCCCAGGGCAGTAATCAGGGTTCCAACCTCTTGGGAGGACAACATTTTATCAAACCGCGCCTTTTCCACATTGAGAATCTTACCTTTTAACGGCAATACCGCCTGAAATTTTCGATCCCGCGCCTGTTTGGCCGAACCGCCGGCGGAATCCCCTTCCACCAGATACAATTCGCATAAACTGGGATCTTTCTCCTGACAATCGGCCAACTTTCCCGGGAGCGAAGAAATCTCAAGGGCCGATTTGCGTCGGGTTAGCTCTCGTGCTTTGCGGGCCGCCTCACGCGCCGCTGCCGCCTCGACCGTTTTTGAAATAATTCGCTTGGCATCTTGTGGATTTTCCTCAAACCAAGTGGTTAACTTATCCGCAACGACACTTTCCATGACCGTGCGGACTTCCGAAGAGACCAGTTTCTCCTTGGTCTGCGAGGAAAATTTGGGATCGGGAACCTTGACGGAAATAACCGCCGTCAACCCTTCACGACAATCATCGCCAGTGAGGGAAATTTTCTCCTTTTTCAGAATGTTGCTGCTTAATGCATAATTGTTGATCGTCCGCGTCAAAGCGGCGCGAAAACCAATTAAATGGGTACCGCCATCGCGCTGGGGAATGTTGTTGGTGAAACAAAAAACATTCTCCTGGTAAGAATCATTCCATTGCATGGAAATCTCGACCAAAATCTCATCGCGTTTGTCCTGAAAATAAATGGGCGGTTCCTGTAACGGCGTTTTGGCACGGTTGAGATGCTGAACAAACGAACGAATCCCCCCTTCATAATGAAAATGATGCGATTTGTCGGTGGATTCCTCATGAATGTAAATGTTGACGCCAGAGTTTAAAAAAGATAGCTCCCGCAACCGTTGCGAAAGAATGTCGAACGAAAATTCAACGTTGGAAAAAATTTTACGGCTGGGGAGAAACGTCACCGATGTCCCGGTCTTGTCGGTTTCGCCAATGATCTGAATCGGTTTGACCGGATCACCGTTGCAAAACTCCAAATACCACACCTTACCACCACGTCGAATCGTCAATTCCAACCGTTCCGACAAGGCATTGACCACCGAAACGCCAACACCATGCAAACCGCCGGAAACCTTGTAGGAATTTTGATCAAATTTTCCCCCGGCGTGCAAGACGGTCATGATCACTTCCGCCGCCGAACGCCCTTCTTCGGGATGAATGTCGGTGGGAATGCCACGCCCATTGTCACGAACGGTGACCGAACCATCGCTGTGCATGGCAACATCGATGCGGTTGCAATAGCCACCCAAAGCCTCGTCGATGGCATTGTCCACCGCCTCAAACACCATGTGATGCAAACCCGAACCATCATCGGTATCGCCAATATACATCCCCGGTCTTTTGCGGACCGCATCCAGCCCCTTGAGTACCTTGATGCTCGAAGCCCCATACTCATAAGGTTCGCTGCTGACTTCAGGGGTGGGATCGTCTGCGGTGGTCATGATTGTGCATACTCCATCAACGGTTCGAATTGTCCTGCTTGCACACGAAAAGCGTGATAGGGAACGTGTGTAGAGGAAAAAACATCTTCTTTTACGGTCGTTATAAAAATTTGTTGCCCCTCCCGATCAACCAGACGCAGCAAACGCGCAATCCCTTCGCGATCCAGTTCCGAGGCGGGATCATCCAAAAGTAGCAATGGCCGTTCATGGACAGCCGCTTGCAGCAATTGCCGTTCGGAAAATTTCAACGCCAAAATGAAACGTTTTTTCTGGCCTCGGGATCCAAAACGTCCCAACGGTCGCTGTGCAAATAAAAAGCGTATGTCATCACGATGCGGACCGACACTGGTGGTGCGTAATCGATGATCGTTGCCGCGATGGTGCTGGAGCAATGTGCGATACTGATTGACCAATCCGGTCTCCTCCATGCCGACGCCATCCTGTTCCAGTTGACTCGAATAAGACAGTTCAAATAACCGGTCGTCCAATCCCAATGCCTCCAGAAAAGAGGGGAGATTTTCTTGGATTTGCCGCAGGCTTCGCTGACGACTGACCAAAATACGCGCCCCCAGAACCGCCAATTGGTCTTCCCAGGCATCCATTTCTCCGGGATGGAGAGTATTTTTTTTTAACAATCGGTTCCGTCCCCTCAGGGCATTTTGATAATCCCGCACGGTTGTTGCGTGTCGGCGATGACTGGAAAAAACCACCCAGTCGATAAAATCTCTCCGTTCTCCCGGTCCACCGTGGACCAGATCGGGTGAGTCGGGGGTCAATAAAACCGCCGCCAAAACACGATCCATGGTGGAGGCCATGGCCACCGATTTCCCATTCAACTGCGCCGTCTGGCGATTGCCCACCCCTTGAAATTCCAACCGATGGGCCAATTCATAAGAAACAATCTCCCCCTGAAGATAAAATCCTTTGCATCCGTGGCGGCGCAGAACTTCCGGTGGTGCGCGACGAAACGAGCGTCCGGTGGCCAACAGTCCCACCGCTTCCAATAGATTGCTTTTCCCCTGGCCATTATCCCCAATCAGAAGATTAATGCCCGGATGAAACCGCAAGGCAGCCTGGGAAACATTACGAAAATCAACCAAGCGGAGCCACTCCAGAACCATCGTAACCGTTTAGCCCCCCCGCATTAAAATTATTAAAAGAAAAAAGGGGTCTGGGGGATTGCCCCCAGGGTTTTGACTTTAAACAAAAAGCTTCATTACTTCGCTTTTGAATTTGCTTTTGACTTTGTTTTCATTCAAGTGCAAATTCAAAAACAAAGTCAAAAGCGGAACATGGAAATCTTTTTTTTTAAATTCAAAAGCAAAACCCTGGGGGCAATCCCCCAGACCCCTTTTTTCTTTTAATAGTTTTTTAGGGGGGCTGAACGGTCACAGTACCACCCATCAGACCCGCATGGGCATCAAAACAAACAAGGCATCGTTACGGTTTGGATCAAACACCAAAACCGGGGTCTCATCGTTGTTGAACACAAAACGAACTTCCACCCCCTCCATGGCCGTCAGGATATCCCGAAGGTAGCGCGCATTAAAGCCGATGGCGAAAGGTTCTTCACTGTCAAACTGGACGGCAATTTCCTCTTCGCCCGCTTCCTGTTCGGGATTGTTGGACGAAATTTTCATCAAAGATCCGTGGACATTCATCCGAATACCCCGGGATTTTTCATGGGACAATACCGAAATACGTTTGACCACACTGTCAAGTTCCAGGCGATCCATACTCAGTCGTATGCTGTTTTGCGATGGAATGACACGTCGATAATCGGGAAAACGCCCCTGAATCAGCTTGGTGATCAAGGTCAGTTCCGATTTGATGAATTGAATATGGGCGGTCCCCATGATGATCTCCATGGGTTCTTGATCTTCTTCCAAAACCTTGCGCATTTCAAAGACCGCTTTCTTGGGGATAATCACCTCCCGGAGTTCGGCAATTTCCCGTTGCAACGGTTTTTCCACCATGGCCAAACGGTGGGTATCGGTGGCCACCATGCGTACTTTGGGGCTTTCGGAATCATCGGACGGGGGGGATAATTGAAACAAGACCCCATTGAGGGTAAACCGGCTATCGTCGGAAGACATGGCAAAATGAGTTTTCCCAAACATTTCCGCCAATAAGGCATGTTCAAACCCAAACCGTTCACCCTCCGCCTGGGGTATCTTGGGAAATTCCGCGATGGGAAATCCCGCCAGTTCAAATCGCGCACGTCCGGCCAAAAGGATCAACCTGGACTCGGTTTCCATCCGAAACACAACATTGGTCGGTGCCAGCTCGCGGACAATTTCAAACAATGTTTTGGCATTGAGGGCCATGGTCCCTTCATGGATGATCTCAGCGGCGCAGGTGGTCCGCAGGGAAACCTCCAGGTCGGTGGCGGATAACACGATGCGACCATCCTGGGCTTCCAACAGGGCGGTCCCCAACATGGTCATGGTATTGCGGCGTTCGACCACGGTTTGTATGCGGGCCAGCGCTTTGAGAAGGGGTTCTTTTTGAATATGAAATTCCATGAAAGGTGACCTTGGATGGGTATGAAAGTCAATGACTCAACATTTCCGAAAGGGACTGGAGTTGTTTGGCTAGGGCGGAATCCTCGGATTGTTTTTCATTGATCCGACCCACGGCGTACAGCACCGTCGTATGATCGCGACCGCCAAACTGTTCGCCGATATCGGGATAGGAATGGTTTGTCAATTTTTTACAAAGATACATGGCAATCTGGCGTGGGTGACTGAACTCCCGGGAGCGTTTGTTGGAGCGCAGATCCATGGGGGAGATTTTATAAAACGTTGCGACGGTACGCTGAATTTCTTCGATGGGGATGGCCCGCCTTTCGGGATTTTTCAGGATATTGCGCAAACTCTCCTTGACCAGGGCCATGGTAATGGGTGCCCTTTCCATGGAGGATAGGGCAAACACGCGAATCAACGCCCCTTCCAATTCACGGACATTGGTATGAATGGCATCCGCCAGAAAAAAAGCGACATCATCCTGGAGGTCGATCCCTTCTACGTAGGCCTTTTTTTTAAGGATGGCCACACGGGTTTCCAGGTCTGGCAGTTGCAGGTCAACGACCAACCCTTGGGCAAAACGGGAACGGAGCCGGTCATCCAGGAGCATATCCAGGGGAAGGCTATCGGAGGTGAGGATAATTTGTTTGCCATCACCATAAAGTGCGTTGAAAGTATGAAAAAATTCTTCTTGAGTCCCTTTTTTTCCGGCAAAGAAGTGAATATCATCCACCAGGAGCATGTCTACGCTGCGAAATTGGTTTTTAAAATCGTTGACACGTCCCATGCGGGTATAATCGATAAACAGGGTCATAAATTTTTCCGAGGAGACGTAGCGCACCTTGGTGTGTGGACGATCTTTCAACACTTTGTGCCCGACGGCGTGCATCAGATGGGTTTTCCCCAGACCGGTACCGCCATGGATGTAGAGTGGGTTATAGGCCAAAGGTGGGCCATCGGAGACGCGGGAGGCGGCGGCATGGGCAAATTGATTGCAGGCCCCCACCACGAAAGATTCAAACGTATAGCGTTCCATCAAGCCCGAAGCCGAGGCCGACGGAGGGACAGCCACGGGAAGAGATTCAACCGCAGGGGGGGGGGGCGGGGGTGCTTGTTTGGCGACGGGGGGGTCTGCTTCCGGTTCTTCGATTCTGTTGCCCGCGTCGGGGTCGGCGCGGAAGGTGAGGGGTTGGTGGATCCCCCGTTCCACGGCGATGGCCGATTCCAGGAGGGAGCCATAATGGCTGCGCACGTAGTCGGCGGCAAAATCGTTATGGCACAGCACCTCCATGCGTCCGTCGGAAAGACTGTTCCCTGGGCGCAAGGGCTTGATCCACAGATTATACACCTCTGGCGAGACCTGCGCTTTGACCGAAGCCACTGTTTTTGACCAATACTCTTCCATGTGAAATGGTAACCGCTCAGAAACCCCGGATCCTTTGGCAAGGGACGGGGAGCAAAGGCTTTAAGGAAAGGCAGCCATCAATCTATCACAATCCCCCCACACCGAACAACAGATGGTTCAACCGCATTTGGAATAACCACATTCCAGGCAGGTGTCGCAACCATCCAGCCGGGCGACGGCCAATTGACCGCATTTGGGACACTGTTCCGCACCCAAAATACCGATAGACTGGGCTTTTTCCCGTTTGGCCGCCAATTCCGGGGTGATTTCCGGTGGTTGGATGAGGCCAATTTTCATCAGATGATTTTCAATGCACTCGCCAATTTCGGCGACTAAGCTGGGCATGTATTTTCCACCGGGTTTAAAATAGCCACCACGGGGGTCAAAGACCGAGCGCAATTCTTCGACGAGAAAAGTGGCGTCGCCCCCATGGCGAAAAACCGCCGAAAGAATCCGAGTCAGGGCTACAATCCAGGAAAAATTTTCCATATTCTTGGAATTGATGAAAATTTCAAAAGGACGGCGTTTGCCATTGACCAAAATATCGTTGATGGTCACATACAGGGCATGTTCCGACAGGGGGGTGCGGATTCTGTAGGTGGATCCTTCAAGCTCTGTGGGTCGTTTGAGCAACGGTTGCATCAAGATGACATCTGCACCGCTCCCCTCTTTGGATCGGGATTCTTGCGCAAGGGGGTCCGTTTTTTCCGCATGGGATGGGGAAACCACTTCGTAGCCGACAATTTTTTTTTCAATCTTCACAGCCGTCAAAACTCCCTGTTGATGAACAAACTAAAGTTTTCCATAATAGCCCTCTTTCAGGGCATCGTAGAGGTTGGCGGCGGTATGTGTTTCGCCGTCATATTCGATGGTTTCATCGCCTCTGGCTTCGATCATCTCTCCGTTTTCCAGGACAAAACGATACCGGGTGGCGGCCAAATCTTCTTGTTTGACCAGGACGCCCTGGAAGGCTTGGGGGTTGAAGCGGAAGGTGGTACACCCTTTCAGCCCTTTTTCATAAGCATGGAGGTAGATTTCCTTGAATTTTTCAAACGGATAGTCCGACGCCACATTGATGGTTTTGGAGATGGAGGAGTCGATCCATTTTTGTGCTGCCGCTTGAATATCCACATGGGCTTTGGGATCGATGGCGTTGGTATCGACAAAATGTTTGGGGAGCCGGTTTTCGGTCTCCATGGCATCGGGGTCGGCGTTGGGGTTGACCAGGGCGCGATAACAAAACAACTCATGGGAAAGGACATCCACTTTTTCTTTGGTTTTGCGTCCTTGGCGGATCACGTTGCGACTGTATTGATGGGAAAAACTCGGTTCGATCCCATTGGAGGCGTTATTGGCGAGAGAGAGCGCAATGGTGCCGGTGGGGGCGATGGAAGAATGATGGGTAAACCGACAGCCGAATTCAGCGATTTTATCGCGCAATTTTTCTGGGAACTGTTGCAGATAACGGCTATAACGGGCCAAAAGAACCTTTCCAGGTACTTGGTCGCCCAGGGTGTAGCCATCTGTGGCCAGTTGTGGGCGTTGGGAGAGCATGGCGGGGGTGATTTCGAATAGTTCGTCCATGATGGGGGCTGGCCCTTTTTCTTTGGCCAGTTCCACACCCACCTGCCATCCTGTGAGGGCCAGTTCCCGCGAGACATCCTCGGTAAATCGGATCGATTCTGCGTCTCCATAGGTCATTCCCAGCATCACCATGCTGGAACCCAGGCCGAGAAAGCCCATACCATGGCGTCGTTTGCGGATGAGTTCTGCCCCTTGGTTGGGCAGGGGCAGGCCATGAATCGCCACGACGTTATCCATCATCCGGGTAAAAAT
Source organism: Magnetococcales bacterium (assembly GCA_015228925.1). Lineage (GTDB taxonomy): Bacteria > Pseudomonadota > Magnetococcia > Magnetococcales > UBA8363 > UBA8363. Next base: position 8,280 of record JADGCQ010000073.1, read on the forward strand.
GGCGACGACCTCGCGAAATTTGGGAAAATCAAATGAGGCGTTGGCGGTAAAAGGGTTTTTGACAAACATGGTCAGGTTGATGGATCCCAAAAGACAGGCGCCATAGGGGGGGAGAGGTTGTTCGCCGCAAGGATTGGTGGAACGGATCGTTTCGCAAAACCAATTGTTATTCATCTCATTCACCTTGTCGATGAGGATGAATCCCGGTTCGGCAAAATCGTAGGTAGAGCGCATGATCAAATCCCACAGACGCCGGGCCGGGACGGTTGCATAAACCCGGCAGGCCACTTCTCCGCGTTCGTTGGTATGATACCCTTCTTTAACTGGCCATGGACGAAAGATTTTTGTGCAGTCGGGATCTTGGTTTTCCATGGTGTTGGCTGGGAACACCAGATCCCAGTCGGTATTGTCCCGGACCGCTTTCATGAAGGCATCGGTGATGAGGCAGGAAAGGTTGAACTGGCGCAAACGGCCATCTTCGCGTTTGGCACGGACAAAATCACGAATATCGGGATGGGCAATGTCAAAGGTCGCCATTTGCGCCCCCCGGCGCCCGCCGGCGGAGGAGACGGTTCGGCACATGGCATCAAAAATATCCATGAAGGAGAGCGGCCCCGAAGTGCTGGCCCCGGCACCTGCCACGAACGCGCCATGGGGACGCAATGTAGAAAATTCATAGCCGATGCCGCAACCCGCTTTCAACGTGAGGCCCGATTCTCGGACTTTATCGAGGATATCCACCATAGAATCTTCGATGGTCCCAGAGACGGTGCAGTTGATGGTACTGGTGGCGGGTTTATAATCTTGCGCACCGGCGTTGGAAATGATGCGGCCAGCGGGGATGGCACCATGTTTCAATGCCCAGAAAAATTGGTCATGCCAATGTTCGCGTACAGAGGGTTCTTCGACGTCCGCCAAGGCGCGCGCCACCCGATGATAGGTGTCGGCGACGGTTTGATCCACGGGCCTGCCATCCTGGGTTTTGAGGCGATATTTGCTGTCCCAAATATCCAGGGAAGCGGGTTGCAAGGCACTCTCTTCCAGGTTCGGGGGGACTCTTTTTTGGGCACTGACGGCCATCAACCGTAACCTCCAACAAAACAATGGCTTATAAAAAACACAATCAATTACAACACGTTATAAAACACATTTACTTTAACACCGACGCATGGACGATGGGAAGGTGAAACCCATCAGCACATGCCAGGGAAATTTTTATGCGACCATAATTTGACTTTCAATAAATATTTTTCGATTCGATTTCAGGGTACTTAAACCAGAGTTTCAAGCGGGTTCTCAGGTTGGAAAAATTGAAATGATGTGTCTCTGTCGGCTATAGTGATTCTGGGGTTTTTCACGGTTTGCGTGATGAACATGGTTGAGGGAGCCTTGCCAAGATGAAGCGACGTCAGTTGATCAGTTTTGACTGGGCCTTGAAACGGTTGCTGCGCAGCAAGGCCAACTTTGATATTTTGGAAGGGTTTTTAAGCGAACTTTTCCGAGATGATGTGCGCATCCTAGAGGTTTTGGAAAGTGAAAGCAATCAGGAGTCTCGTGACGATAAATTCAATCGGGTGGATCTTAAAGTCAAGAATGGCCGGGATGAGATCATCATCATTGAATTGCAGTACGAACGGGAGTGGGATTATCTGCAACGTCTGCTGTATGGCACCGCCAAGGCCATTACCGAACACATGACAGAGGGCAAACCTTACGCCAACGTCGTCAAGATCATCTCCATCAGCATTCTCTATTTCGACCTGGGACGTGGCAGCGATTATATTTATGTGGGCAACACCACGTTCAAAGGGATGCATACCCATGAGGAATTGGGTTTGGACGAAGGACAAAAAGCTTTGTTCCAACGGAGTTCGGTGGCCGCCATTTTTCCCGAGTATTACCTGATTAAGGTGAAAAATTTTGACGATGTTGCCCGCGACACCCTGGACGAATGGATCTATTTTTTGAAAAACGCCGACATTCGTGAAAACTTTACCGCGCGCGGTTTGGACAAAGCCAAGGAAAAACTCGATATTCTGCGATTGCCAGGGGCGGAAAGAAAGGCTTATGAACGCTATCAGGACGATCTGCACGATCAGGCCAGTTTTGTGTTATCCACCTATGGAGCTGGCAAGTGGGAAGGCCGGCAGGAAGGCCGCCAAGAGGGAGAAGCTGCCATCCTCCTCAGGCTCCTGCATCGCAAATTTGGTGAGATGCCAGAACAGGTCATCGAAAAAGTGGTGGAAGCGCGTTCTGAACTTATTGAACAATGGAGTGAAAACATTTTGTTTGCCAATTCTCTGGAAGAGGTTTTTGCATCCTGATGGAACTCGGGGGATGCCGAGAATTTTGGGGATACGATTTATCTGCCTAGAGGGGATTGCGGAACCGTTTGGCGTATCTCCTGGCCAGGGATGGGGGCGAACTGGACCGGCAAGGGCCACGCCCGCATGAGGCCGAAAAGAATGCCGATCCCCGCCAAGATCATCCCTCCCATCTTGAGGATCATTCTGAGTTCAAGTTCTCTGAGGCTGGTTTCCAATTTGGTATCCATTTCCTTAAAATCTCGTTTCATACCCGCGAGATTGGTTTCCAATTTAACATCCAGTTCCTTGAAATCTCGTTTCATATCCGCGAGATTGGTTTCCAATTTAACGTCCAGTTCCTTGGATCTGGTTTCCAATTTAACGTCCAGTTCCTTGGATCTGGTTTCTGATTTACCGTCCATTTCCTTGAAATTTTGTTTCAGGTCTGCAATGTCCCTTTTGGTGGCCAATCGATCCTCCACCAGCGCAACCAGGGCCTCTGCCTGAACTTCCATAGTCACGCATCGACCCCCGCTTCCCGAAGTTTTTTGATAGTGGCGTGGGTATCGAACGCAATCGTATTTCCCATGATCGTTTTTCCTTGTTTTTGGTCAAGATCTCCCTTGCAAAAATGTACCATAAGGGAACCCCTTTTGACAGTGATGCTGGATCGTATCATTTATTGGTGTCAATTTTGCATTATCTTGATCTTAGATGTCTTGCGAACAATCAACATGACAACTTGGGGAATTTGTTTGGCATCGACCAATCCATGCAACCAATATAGTCAAAAGGGGTTGATCGGCCTGATCCGGCGGATAGGGCGGAGGTTGTTGCCCCGCAATCCCGTTACGGTCAATCGCCGCGCTGTGGCTCACGGACGCCTGTTGGCTCTGGAACCGAGGATGATGTTCGATGCCGCAGGCTTTTCCGATATCGTCGATGGCTTGGCATACCAGGATGCGACGCCCAAGGTCACTTCTTCGACGGATACCATCATTTTTTCCACCGATGGTCGTTCGATCTCGCTACCAGAGATCACCATCGATGCCGCAGACCATCGCTCCTTGGTGGAGGCCAGGCTGGCATTGGGTGCAAACTTTGATGCCGTAGCGGATAAACTTGATTTTTCCGATAATCATACCATCGTCGGCGTATGGGACGAGGGGGTTTTAACCCTGACGCCAAAACATGGTGGTTCCCTTTCGGCGGATCAGTTTCAGGCCGCCTTGAACAAGGTGACTTATCTCTATCGCCATACCGGCACCGAAACGGCGTTGAACTTGGCTGATCGCACCGTCACGGTGACGGTTGCTGATGACCATGGCGCAAGCACTCCCCTGGTTTTTACGTTGCAACAGGATACCCGGATTACCGCCGAAACGGGATTGAATTTTGCTCCAACCCTGCAACAATCGGGTAAGACAACATTGGTCCCCAGTCCGGGCCATGTGGCCGATCCCTACCTGGAAACGGAAAATCCCGCTACCCTGTTTACGACGGTGGGCTATCTCGTCGCCAATCTATTGGGCAACCGGGTGGATGATCCCAATATCGTCGATGACATCGACCCCCAATCCAAGGTTGAAAATCAAGGGATGGCGGTGGTTGCGGTGGATGATGCCCATGGCCATTGGGACTATTCCACCGATGGTGGCACGCAATGGTCCGAGTTGGCTGCCGTCAGACCCGAATCCGCCGTGTTGTTGACGGGTACGGAGAAAGATCGCATCCGCTTTGTCCCCGATGCAGGGTTCACCGGGGAAGCGACCCTCTCGTTTCGCGCCTGGGACAGGAGGGGTGATACCAGCGGCCTGGAAGGGGTCAATACCCTCGATAATGGCGGCACGACCCCCTACAGCACCGAAATAGCCTCATGGACCTTTACCGTGGTCCCCGGAGCTGCCGTTTCTTTCAAAAATCAAGCGATCACCCCCCTGGGCAACGGTCACAGCCAGGGTTCTTCCCTGAGTGATGATGGACGCCTCTTGGTGTTCGCCTCGGATGCCACCAATCTGGTATCGGGTGATACCAACGGCCATCGGGATATCTTCCTCCGCGACAATGCCACCGGGAAGATTCAACTGTTGTCTCAGGGGAAAAGCGGTCAGGCCAATGGTGACAGCGATGATCCGGTGATCAGCGGTGATGGCAGTGCCGTGGTGTTTGTCTCTTCGGCAAGCAATCTGGTGGCGGGGGATAATAATTTTTGTAGCGATATTTTTCGTTATGACCTCGCCGATGGGACGATGGAACGGGTGTCGGTCCATTCAAACGGCATCGAGGCCAACGGTGCCAGCGATTCTCCCGACATTTCCACCGGGGGTGACAGGATTGTGTATGTTTCCCGTGGAACCAACCTGGTGACCGGAGATGGCAATGGGGTGGCGGACGTTTTTTTACGCGATACCGTCCGGGGAGAAACCGTCCGTCTGTCGGTGGCAACGGCCCAGGGATGGGCGGATGGGGCGAGTTTTGATCCCGCCATCAGTGGTGATGGACAATGGGTGGTGTTTGCCTCGGATGCCTCCAATCTGGTGATGGCGGATACCAACGGCATGACCGATGTGTTCAGGGTGGCGGCAACAGGTCTTGGGGGTGTCACCCGTCTTCAGGGTGTGGCGGCACCCGATGGTCCCAGTGGCCATCCCGATATCAATGCCGATGGTTCGCGGGTGGTGTTTGCCTCCTTTGCCGAAAATTTGGCCGCCGCCGATGGCAATGGGGTTAGCGATATCGTGTTGGTGGCAACGGGTCAGGACGTGACCATTCTCTCCCGGGATGCCGACGGCGGGGCGGCCAACGGGGGGAGTGTCCGTCCGGCACTCAGTTCCGATGGTCGTTTTGTCACCTTCCTATCCCAGGCCACCGATATCAATAATCCCGGAATCAGTGCCATGGATATGAACGGGATGGCTGACCTGTTCCTCCATGCCATCGATACCGGCCAGACCGTTCGCGTCTCCCAGCATGACAGTGGGATCGAGTCCAATGGTCCCGTGGTATCAACCCCGGCAATCAACGGCGATGGTCATCGGATTTCCTACGTCTCTTCAGCGGGTAATCTGGTGGATGGCACCTCGGCGATGACCACGGTGCGGCAATTATTCCTGGCCGAAGTCAACGGGGCACCGGTGTTGGACAAAAACCATAGCGATCTCAAACGGGCCATCGCCGAACCCGATGTCAAGAAAGGGGTGACGATTGCCGAACTGTTGGGGTCGGGATACCGGGATGTTAACACCGATGATCTCCAGGGTGTGGCGGTGACGGGTCTCTCTGGGAAGGGGGCCTGGCAGTTTTCTACCAACAATGGTTTCAATTGGTCCGACCTGACGGGATCCTCGGAGTCTGCGGCGACGCTCCTGGCGGAGGATGGCCAAACCCGAATCCGCTTTATTCCTGAGAAAGTCCCCTATGATGATGGTGCTTCCATCACCTTTTACGCCTGGGATGGCACCATGGGCGACCATGCCCAGGCGGGCGTCGCCATGACATTCAAGGGTGGTGCCACCGCATTCAGTGCGCAATCGATCACCTTGGAATGGCGGGTCAAAACCACCAAAACGGAGCCTGTTCTGGCCGGTGTCAATCTTACCTCCGTCCGCTATGCCCCGGATAACAATCTTGGAACTACGATCACGCATCTTGTGGAGGGCCATTTTTCGGGGACAGGCCCCATCCAGGGGGTTGCCTTGACGGGGATCGATACGACAAATGGTGATTGGCAGATTTCATACCGGGGGGATTTCTCCGATGCCGTAACCTTGTCCGATCTCTCTCCCGCTTCAATGACGTTGTTACAGGGTCTTGATACCACACGGATCCGTTTTGTCCCTAGGGACGCCGGGTTTACGGGGGCGGCCACCTTGTCTTTTCGGGCATGGGATGGTTTGGGGGGTGAGGCTGGCCAACAGGGCGTCAACGCCGATTCCATGATCATCTTCAACACGCTGGGTCGAGATACCGAAAGGGTGTTTTTCTCCCCCAACCAAAGCCCGGTGGGGGTGGCGGATACGTTTCGTGTGATTTCTGGCCAATCGATCACTCTTCCCGTGCTGGCCAATGATCGGGATGGCGATGGTGATCCCCTGGTGATTCGGGGGATCACCCAACCCAGCTTGGGGCGTCTCCTCTGGGACAAAGATAACAACCGGGTGATCTATCAGGCACCCGACCATCCCGGGACTACTCAGTGGCATTATTTTGTGGGCGATGGGTTGACTAACCCTTCGGTTCCGGTAACCGTTTCCATGGACATCGGTTTGGCACCCTCTTCGGGTCCATGGTCGGTCGCCCCTTGGGTTCCGGCAAAAGTGCGATCTTTAGACAGGCCGTTCGCCCATAGCCAACATGCGGATCCCCCGATGGCAACCCTGGTGCGTGTCGCCTCACCGACGGTGCGTCGGATGGATTCCTTGTTTTTTGGGATGGGGCGGACCGACCATGAACGGTCATTTTGGGGGAGTGGCGGGTTGCCGTGGAAAATCGTGCAGGATTTCGCAGAGACGGAGCGTTTGCCAATGCCTGAGCCATTACCGCAGGAGCATCGGGAAGGGGGTGGTGATGGGGACCATCCTTCCGGGGGAGGGCAACCCCAATCGGGTCCGGCGGGATCGGTCCCGGAGATTTCCGGTCGGCAGGGATTTTCCCGACAAATCGCGGCGTTGGTCGCACGGCAAAACTATGGGTGGCTGGGTTTATTGTTGATGTTGGTCGGCGGTTGTTCGGTCCAGCCGGCACCGCTGCAACCTGTCGAGGTCGATAACCGGGTACGCCACGATTTTGAGCAGATGGTTGCCGAAGAACCGCTGGCACTGCAACCGATTACCTTGGATATGGCCATGGATATGGCCTTGCACCACAACCTGGAACGACGGGTTAAAATGGTGGAGGAGGCGTTGGCGCATGGCCAGTATCAGCTCGCTTTGCAACAATTATTACCCAGCATGCGTGGTTCGATACGCCGTCATGAACGGAGTCGGGAGGGGGCCAGCATCAGTGAAAGCGTCAGCAGTGGGATGCAGACCAGCGATTATACGACATCGTTGGAACGGGCTTATACTGCGGGTGATGTGACCTTGGTGTGGAATGTCTTGGATTTTGGGGTCAGCTATATCCGTTCCCAACAGCAGGCGGATGATGGGCTGATTGCCCAGGAGCGGCACCGCAAGGTCACGCAGGATCTCCTCAGGGATGTCCGTTTTACCTATTGGCAGGCGGTGGGGGCCGAGATGATGTTGCCGGAGGTGGACTGCCATCTGCAATCGGCGCGCAAAGCACTGGAAAAATCGCGAAAATTGGAGGAAGAACGGTTGCAATCCTCCGATGAGGCCATGAACTTTCAGGAAGAATTATTACGCCAGATTCAATTGCTCATGGAACTCCAAAAAGAATTGCTCCAGTCCAAAATCCGCCTAGCCGCCTTGATCAATCTGCGTCCTGGCACCCCTTACACGTTGGATGTTACCGGTTGGGACCACTTGGTGATCCCGGAGGTTTTGTTTTCTCCAGGGCAGTTGGAGGCGTTGGCCATGGTCAGTCGCCCGGAGTTGCGGGAGGAGGATTATCAAGAACGGATCAGTGCCATGGAAACACGGGTGGCATTGTTGAAAATATTGCCTGGATTTGAAACGACCATCAGCGGTCGTTATGATGATAATCGTTATTTGCAACATTCTAATTGGGGGGAGGTTGCCTACGGCCTCAGTGCCAGTTTGAATGATTTGTTCGCGGCACCGGCGCGGATAGAAACGGCCCAGATTCGTCAACAGTTGGCGGTGGCGCGACGCTTGGCCATGGCGATGACGGTATTGACCCAGGTGAATCTTGCATTGCAGGATTTTCAACAGGCCAGGAATGATTATACCTTGGCCAACGAGTTGTGGTCCTTGAAAAAACGCCAGACACTTCGGGAAGTGGCGGTACAATCGGCTCGCGGCGGTCCCTCCATGGTTTTGGAGCGTCGGCAGGTGGAATATCTGGTGGCGGCCATCCAACGGGATCGGGCTTACGCTGCGGTGCAGAATGCCTATGGGATGATCCTGAATTCGGTGGGTTTGGAACAATTTCCACCGCCCGATGCCATCCAGGGAGATGATGTGTTGGCCTTGGCGGAGTATGTCCATGGCCAACGGTATCCCGAAGAGAGCCATCATGGGCCGCAGGAGGCGACAAGCCTAGCGCAACGGTATGATCAAGCCCTGCAATGGTTTGGCATTCAGGACAAGGGGGTTGCGGTGCATCATGTCGAATCCAAGGTATGGAAACTGGGTGATGCTTCGAAACAGGGGTCTGGCGAACAGGGGCGGGGCGATGAACCCGTGACCCATGAGGGGACGAAAAAATGGGTGTTGGTCAATCAATAAAAACCACATTTCTGCCGTCGGGGTGGATGCGGGTTGTTTGCGGGGTGATGGTTTTCTGGGCGTTGGCGGGTTGTACCACCGAAAGTTATCAACCCTCTCTCATTGAATTCACCTATCCGGCGGCGGATCGGTTGGTGTTCAATCTGGGGCAGGGGATTGATGAAAAAAAGCAACCTTTGCGCAGAGATCAGCCATTGTTGGTGGCCAGTTTTGTGGCATTGGACAATCTGGAAAAAACCTCCACCTTTGGCCGATTGGTGGCGGAACAAATGGCCTCGCGTTTGACCCAGCAGGGGTTTTCCTTCATCGAATTAAAATTGCGCGAGCAACTGTATATTCAGGCGGGAGTGGGTGAATTTGCCTTGTCGCGGGAATTGCAAAAAATCAGCCGCGAACACAATGCCCAGGGGGTGTTGGTGGGGACCTATTCGGTGGTGCAGGATTTTGTCTATGTTTCGGTCAAAATTGTCCGTAGCGATGGTCGTGTCTATGCGGCCCATGATTTTGCGATTCCCAGAAGCAATCTGATGGAAACCACCGTCAAGGGACGGTATGAAGATTGGCAAAACCAAAGGCGGTGAGAATGATACAACGTCCGTTTGGATGGCGGTGGCTGCCGCAGGTAGGGTTGATCTGGCTTCTTGGCTTGGGGACGGCGTGGGGGGAGATGGTTTCACAACAGGCATTGTTGGAACCTGCCGCCTTTGCCACCTTGTCCAGCCGCATGGCGGGGACGATCGCAGCCATGCATGTTCGGGAGGGGGGATCCTTTGCCCGGGGTGATCTTTTGGTGGCCTTTGACTGTTCCGGCCCGAAGGCCAGTTTGGCCAAAGGACGGGCCGATCTGCAAATGGCGGAAAAAAAACATGAAGTCAATCGTCGCATGAAAGAGTTGGACAGTGTGAGTCAGGTGGAACTGGCTTTGTCCGAGGCCATGGTCCAAAAAGCTCGGGCCGATGTGGGGATAGCCCAGGTATTTGTGCAGGATTGTGCGATTCATGCCCCCTATGATGGCCGTGTGAGTCAACGGCATGTGCAACCGTTTGATGGTGTTGCGGTGGGCGCGCCGCTCTTGGATATTCTGGCCAACGGACCTTTGCGGGTTTCTATGTATGTCCCCTGGTCCTGGTCTACTTGGCTTACGGTGAAAACGCCGTTTGCCATTCGGTTGCAAGAAAAAGGGCCGGAATATGCGGCGCGGGTGACTGCCATGGGGGCGCGGGTCGATCCGGCCAGTCAAACGTTGGGGATTTGGGGTGAAATGAACGCGGTGTTTCCCGAACTGTTGGCGGGAATGAGTGTCACCGCCCGATTGGATTCTTTGGGATCACCGGGGGAGGGGGGAGATGCCCGCTGAGGTGCTGGCCGACCCTGCCAGGGCGACACGAAAGCTTACGGCAGTGCTGGAACTGGAGGCGACCCTCCGGGGTGTCGCAACGACCGCCATCGCAGCCCGGTTACTCGTCCATGAGACGCGAAGCCTGATGGGTTATCGTCAGGGGGTTTTGCTGGGGTGTTCGCCTGGGGGGCGTTGGCGGGTGCGGGCGGTTTCCGATGTGGTGGATCCCGATTGCGGTGGCCCTTTTTTATTATGGTTGCGGGCTTTTGTGCCGCAATGGTTGTCAACGCACGGTGGCCGGGGGCCACAGTGCATTGTGGCTGCCGATTTGCCCGAAGAGCAGCGGCGTCACTGGTTGGAATGGCTCCCTGGTTTTGGCTATTGGATCCCTTTGGAATCCATCCGGGGAAATCTGATGGGGGGGCTTTTGTTGTTTTGTGAGAAGCCGCTTTCTCAGGATGAATCTTGGCTTTTGGGACATTTGTGTTCCAGCTATTCGCAAAGTTGGGAACGGTTGGTTTTGTTGGAACAGAGAACCCTGTTTTGGCGTGTGGCGGTCTGGATGACCCCAGGGCGTACCGCTGTGTTGACACTCATGTTGGTGGTGGCTTTGGCGTTTGTTCCGGTCCATTTGACGGTGTTGGCTCCGGCGCGTATTGTCCCGGTGGATCCGGTGGTGATCAGTTCGCCGTTGGATGGGGTGGTGGCCCAGGTGCTTGTGCAACCCAATCAGGAGGTGGATGCGGGGACGTTGCTCTTCCGTTTGGAGGCGACGGAGCTTGAAAATCGTCATGCGGTGGCTCTCAAAGCGTTGGAGGTGGAGTCGGCCAATCTGGAAAAGGCCCAACGCAAGGGGTTTCATGATGATCGCAGCCGCTCCGAGGTTTCATTGTTGCAGGCGACGGTGGCGATGAAAGAGGCCGAGGCACAATTTGCGGCGCAATTATTGGCTTTGGTGGAAGTTCGTGCGACCAAGGCGGGGGTTGTCGTCTTCAACGATCCCAACCAATGGTTGGGGCAACCGGTCAAAGTGGGGGAGACGGTCATGTTGTTGGCCGATCCGAGGGGGATGGAACTGGAGGCATGGATTCCGGTCGCCGATGCCATCGCCTTGGATCCGGGGGCGCGGGTTTTGATGTTTCTTAATATTCATCCCCATCAACCTTTGGCGGCACGGTTGCGAATGGCCGATTTTGAGGCGCGGCAGGCACCGGATGGGTTTTTGGGATTTCGGGTGCGTGCTGGGCTGGATGCGGGGGGTAGCCCGGTGCGGTTTGGATTGCGGGGATCGGCTCGGTTTCAGGGAGAAGAGGTGCGACTGTGGTATTTCCTGCTGCGCAGACCCTTGGCGTTTTTGCGGCAACAGGTGGGGTGGTGAATCGGCTTTTATCGTGTTTTCGTTTATGGTCCAGGGCAATTGCATTTAAAATTAGCATATCCAAGTGTCTCGGAAATAATCAATTATTAAAAGAAAAAAGGGGTCTGGGGGATTGCCCCCAGGGT
>JADGCQ010000074.1 GCA_015228925.1 Magnetococcales bacterium
CAAAACCCTGGGGGCAATCCCCCAGACCCCTTTTTTCTTTTAATAATTTTTTTTAATATCAACACGCCCTGGAACAGCCTCTTAACTGACAGGTGGAAAAATGACGATTGAGATCACAGTCCCCCCATTGGGGGAATCCATCATGGAAGCCACCGTTGTCCGATGGCACAAGGCCGAAGGTGACGCCGTGGTGGCGGGCGAGGTGTTGTGCGAACTGGAGACCGACAAGGTGACCATGGAAGTACCAGCCCCGGTTTCCGGCGTTCTCAGCCGGATTGTCGCGCCGCTGGAGTCCGATATCCGCGTGGGTGGCCTCCTTGCGCAGATGGAGGCGGGAGAAGCGGTACCCAAGCCCCCTTCTGGAAACATGCGGGAAGATACGGCAACACCGATTCCGAAAACGGTGTTGGCCGCCCAGGTTCCCAAATTATCCACCTCGGTGCGCAAAATTTTGGAGGAAAATCATCTGAACGCCTCCCAGATTCCAGCAACCGGTGCCGGTCATCGTTTGACCAAGGGAGATGTGCAGGGGTTTATCGCGGATGTGGGTCATGCCCCCCAACAGGGTGGAGGCGGAGAAAAGAGATCGGTTTCCGGGCAATTCCCCGCGCCAGTTTCCGGCCCCAGGGAACAGCGGGTCCGTATGTCGCGCCTGCGTCAACGGATCGCCCAACGGTTGAAAGAGGCGCAAAATACCGCCGCCATGCTGACCACCTTCAACGAGGTGGACATGACCGCCGTGATGGCGTTGCGCCAATCCTATCGCGACAGCTTTGAGAAAAAACATGGTGTCCGTTTGGGGTTTATGTCCCTGTTTGTCAAGGCGGTGGTGGCGGCGTTGCAGGAGTTTCCCGCAGTCAATGCCGAAATCCAGGGGGATGAACTGGTTTATAAAAATTATTATGACATTGGCATTGCGGTGGGGAGCCGCCATGGTTTGGTGGTCCCAGTCTTGCGGGATGCCGATTTTCTGTCCATTCCGGGAATTGAACAAGCCATCGTTGATTTTGGACGCCGTGCCGATGCGGGAAAAATTACCTTGGAAGAGTTACAGGGGGGGACGTTTACCATTACCAACGGGGGTGTGTTTGGTTCCCTGCTCTCCACCCCCATCTTGAATACCCCCCAGGTGGGTATTCTGGGGATGCACAAGATTCAGCAACGGCCCATGGTGATGCCGGATGGATCCATTGTGGCGCGTCCCATGATGTATGTGGCACTGAGTTATGATCATCGTGTGGTGGATGGTCGGGAAGCGGTTTCATTCCTGGTCCGCGTCAAGGAATGCCTCGAAGATCCAACCCGGATCATGCTTGGGGCTTGATTGACGCCAGAGGGAGGTAGGATCTATGTCGGACATATTCGATCTTATTGTCATCGGTGCTGGCCCTGGGGGGTATGTGGCTGCCATCCGGGCGGCGCAACTGGGGTTGAAGACGGTTTGTGTGGATAAAGGCCGTGGTTTGGGTGGCACATGCTTGAATGTCGGTTGTATCCCATCCAAGGCATTGCTCCATTCAACCCACTTGTTGGAGATGGCCCGGCGGGATTTGGCGGGGCATGGTGTGCTGTGCGGTACCGTGGGGGTGGACCTGAACGTCATGATGGCACGCAAGGATCGGATCGTTGCGCAGTTGACCGGAGGGATCGAATTTCTTTTTAAAAAAAATAAAATTGCCTGGATTCAAGGGACAGCCACGGTCACGGCACCCGGTCAAGTCTCGGTGGTGGATGAACAGGGGGGAGCGCGGACTTTGGTGGCCAAAAACATTCTTTTGGCCCCCGGATCCTTGCCCGCGCAACTGCCGGGTTTTGCCTTTGACGGCGAACATATCATCAGTTCCACCGAGGCGTTGGCTTTGAAGGAGGTTCCCCCCAGATTGGCCATCATTGGGGCGGGGGTCATCGGGTTGGAACTGGGTTCGGTATGGCGGCGGCTGGGGAGTCAGGTAACAGTCATTGAATTTACCGATGGCGTGTTGCCGGGGATGGATGGTGATTTGCGCAAACAGGCGGCGCGTGTTTTCATGAAACAGGGGTTGCAATTGCGGCTGTCCACCCGAGCCGAATCGGTTGCTGTGACGCCGGAGGGGGTGGTGTTGTCATTGCGTCCCGCCGTGGGTGATGGTGCTGCGGTGGCCCTGGAGGTGGATCGGGTGTTGGTGGCGGTGGGTCGGGTTCCTCAGACGCAGAATTTGGGGTTGGAGGGGGTGGGCATTGCGCTGGATGCGCGTGGTTTTATCCCGGTGGATGACCATTACCGGACGGTGGTTCCGGGAATTTTGGCCATTGGCGATTGCATCGGTGGCCCGATGTTGGCCCATAAGGCGGAGGAGGAGGGGGTTTGTGCCGTGGAGCGGTTGGTGGGGCAGGGGGGGCATGTCCGGTGGGAAAATATTCCGGGGGTCGTTTATACCGACCCGGAAATCGCGGCGGTCGGTCGTACCGAGGAGGGGTTGCAACGCGATGGGATCGCTTATCGGGTTGGGAAATTTCCTTTTTCGGCCAATTCACGGGCGCGGGCGGTGGATCAGATTGAGGGGTTTGTCAAAATTTTGGCCGATGCCGCTTCCGACCGTATCCTTGGGGTCCATATCATCGGTCCCCAGGCGGGTGATTTGATTGCCGAAATGGTGTTGGCACTGGAGAGTGATCTGGCGGCTGAAGATGTGGCGCGGACGTGCCATGCCCATCCATCGCTGGCGGAGGCGGTCAAAGAGGCCGCCTTGGCCGTTGATCGCCGCGCCATTCATATCTAGTAAAGCGGAGGAAACCAGCATCCATGAAACAACGGCGGTTTATCAGCTTTGATTGGGCTATGAAACGGCTTTTGCGCAGCAAGGCCAATTTTGAGATTTTGGAGGGGTTCCTGAGCGAGTTGCTGCGGGATGATATTTGTATCCAGGAAATTTTGGAGAGTGAAAGCAATCAAGAGAATCAGCATGATAAATTTAATCGGGTCGATATCAAGGTCAAGAACAAAAATGGTGAGCTGATTTTGATCGAGGTACAGTTTCAACGACAGTTGGATTATTTGCAAAGACTCCTGTATGGAACGGCCAAAACGATTACCGAACATGTCCATGAGGGAGAACCTTATGCCGGTGTGCCGAAGGTGATTTCTGTCAGTATTATGTATTTCGACCTGGGCCAGGGGGAAGATTATGTCTATAAAGGGACGACCTCCTTCCGCGGATTACACACCAACGATGAATTGAGCCTCAGTGAGGGTCAAAAGTCTTTGTTTCGCAGGAATGCCGTTTCGGAAATCTATCCTGAATATTATATTATCAAGATCAATCGCTTCAATGATATTGCACGCGATCCTTTGGATGAATGGGTGTATTTTCTTAAAAATGAGGACATTCGTGAAGGATTCACGGCGCGTGGTCTGAGTAAAGCCAAGGAGCAGCTTGATATATTGAAACTTTCTGGGCCAGAGAGAGCGGCCTACGAGTGGTATAAGGAGGATCTTCATGATCAAGCCAGCATGGTTCTATCGACCTATGATATTGGAAAGTGGGAAGGCGAGCAGAGGGGTGAACAAAGAGGCGAGGCCAAGATCCTGACGCGCTTGTTGTGTCGCCGTTTTGGCAATCTCCCTTCCTGGGCCAGTGAAAAAATAGCCGCAGCCGAGCGGCCAGCTTTGGAAGACTGGAGCCTCCGTATTTTTGATGCCCAATCGTTGGACGATGTTTTTTCGGACGGTGCTGATCTTACGTGAATCTTACCAGCCCATTCTTGAACCCCCCTACATGCCCCCTGTGGAAATTCCATGATCGATCCAGCCAAACTCTTCCTTGAAAAGATCAATAACTCCGGTTGGATCGAGAAAACCAGCTTTAAGGAGATATTTTCCGTTGTTTCCGGTGAAGATTTTCTTCAACGGATTGATTATCCCTGTCTTTTTGGTGATTACGTCGCCAACGTCGAAATCGTCATCATCGATGGCAAATCTTCTTTAAAATTTGATCAGGAACAAGAGTTCCAAGAGGATGATGGTCAGGGGATTCTCAACTATATGTTCCCGTTCGTCACCAAGACTTTCCTGCGTAAATCACCGGGAACGTTCATGATCGGATCCTCCGTGGGGAATCATTTCATTATTCCCGACCATACCGTGGCCAAAAAACATGCCAGTATCACAAAAAAACGGCATGGCTATTATTTGAAAGATTTGGACAGTGATTTTGGATCCTATGTCAATGGTGTGAACTTTGGAGACAAGGAAGTCCTCCTGAATGATGGCGATAAATTATCCTTTGGCCGCTACCAATTCCGGTTTCTTGAAGCAAAAACTTTGTATGAGCATCTTTTTGGGAAAATAAAGAAGAAATCGGTCTCTTCCAGCGGCGCGAGTCCGGCGGAACCGATCACGGAAGAGGTGCTTAAGACAAAATTGAGTGAAAATTCTCAATATGTCGCCAACTGTATTGTCAAAAGAGATTTTAAAGATATCGAAGATAAACTTCTTGCGATTTTATCCTTTATCCCATTCTTTAATTCTTTTACCAGTTATGAGAAGAGACAGATCGTTTCCTTTCATCAAAAACTGATCATGGCCGCACCGGAGGAGGCGATTGTCCGGGAAGGGGATGTGTGCAACAATTTTTTTATTATCCTGAAAGGTAAAGTCAGAATTGTTAAATCCGAGAGTCCTATTGCGTTGAACATCCTGGGGCCTGGTAACAGTTTTGGCGAGATGGCCTTTCTGATGGGGCTTCCCCGGTCCGCCGGTGTTGTGGCCCAGGAATCGACCATCATGTTTACCATTGACCGCGATTTTTATGAAAACATTGGTATTGAAATCCGCGAAAAGATCAAAGATCAAATCATACGGCAAATTTCCGCAAACATTATCCGGCAAAATCGGGAGATTACCGAGTTTAACAGGGAACATCGCCTTCCCATATCCCGATTGCCCCGAAAAACCGGGCATTATGTCAATCATTTGGAGAAAAATGCCGCAAAACAAGTGATTGCACAGTTTATTGAGGGATGTCCTTCTTTTTCAAAAATGACGAAATATCAGAAGAATGGACTGGCCGTTTTGATCGAAGGGGTCAGGGTTTATGATGCTGGCGAGGTGATTCTGCAAGAGAATTCTTTGCACAATGGTGTGTATTTCATTGTGGAAGGATCGGTTTTTATCACGGTTACCAAACAGGATGTGGTGCTGGCCGAACTCAAGTCTGGTGATTTGTTTGGTGAAATATCCACCTTTGGTATGAAAACAACGTCGGCGAACGTGATCGCTGGCAATCAGGTCAAAATTATCCAAATTTCTTTGGATGACCTGAGCGTGATGTCCATGGAAATCAGAGAAAAGTTGAAAGATATTATCCTGGAACAAATTTTGAGGAGGCAGGTGACCCAAAATTCGGCCATTCTCCATTTTACTGGGTAGTAGCCTTGAAAATGTGTTGCACTTCGACTGGATCATGATCATTTTTGAAGATAAAGATCATGATATTTGGGATGTTTGTTTTTCTGATGAGGTTTTTCCAAGATTTATTCTAGGTATTTCTGCGAATTATCTTCTCCCCACGCCTGCCATCCTGCTTATTTCCCGAGATGTTAAAATTTAGAATAGTAACATTGTCTTCGTTTCAATCCGCCGCTTTTGTGTATTCACTTGTTTTACGGAGAGCATTGTCTCCAAATTGCTTTTTGTGTTACTAGAGATTTTGTGACTCCGCCTCCCGTGTGGGTCAGGTTGGTCGTCTTGTTTGCTCCGAAAGACGTGTATCGTGTCGTGTCTGACCCGCAGTGTTTCTATAATGTATTTGATTGTCCAATAACGTTTTTTTCCGAAGGACTTTCATGGTGACTACCGATGTTTCTTTTACGATCAATGTTCAAAGGCTGATTTTTTCCCTGGTACTGATCATGGCCGCCAACCTTTTGTCCTTGCCGGTGGCTTATGGCGAGGATCTTTTGGAGGTTGTCCGTCTGGCCCAGGAGAATGATGCCCAATTGCAGGTTGCCCGCCAGCAGAGAGATGGGGCCACGGAACAACTACCGCAAAGTTTATCGGCACTCCTTCCCAGTGCAGATTTTTCAGCCAGCCGGTCCGAGACCAAGCAACATACCTATGATCGGGATCAATACGCGACCAGCGGATATTCCCTTTCCTTGAACATCCCTGCGCTTCATATGGATCGTATCGCCTCTTACCGGCAGGCGGAAGCGGGGGTGGCGGGGGCGGAGCATCAATTTTTGGCCGAGGAACAGATGCTGCTGTTGCGTGCGGCGACCCATTATTTTGATGTGCTGGCCGCTGCGGATAATCTGACGTTGGCCCAAGCCGAAGCCAAGGCGGTGGCCAGGCAATTAAAACTGGCCGAAGAGGGTCTTAAGGCGGGTACGGCTGTCATCACCGATCTTCAGGAGGCGCAAGCGGGTGCCGATGCGGCGCAGGCCCAGGTTTTGGCCGCAGGCAACAACCTGCAATCCAGCATGGAAACCCTGATGGAGGTGATTGGTCCCCAATCGAAAGATTTTGTTGTACTACCCCTGAAATCTGACAGCATCCTCCCCGCTCCGATTCCAGAGGATTCCGATGTCTGGGTGACGATGGCTCTGGAAAAAAACCATTCCCTGGCCATGCGGAAGGCGGCGGTGACCCAGGCGGAACAGGGGGTGGAAAAAAGTAAGGCGGGTCATTATCCAACGGTGGATGTTTCTGTACGCCACATGGTTCAGGACAACGAAGCCTCGGCCATCTGGTATGGCGGCAATCAGCGCAACGAAACCATTACCGCCCAACTCAATGCGCCCATTTTTAGTGGCGGAATGACCCAATCGCGTGTTCGTCAAGCGGTACATGCCTTGGAGGAGGCCCGGAAAAATCTGGAAAAAACTGTCCGTCAAATCCAGAGGGAAACTCGGAACGCTTTCCGCGATTGGATCACTTCGTTGGCGCAGGTCAAGGCATTTACCCAGTCGCGTGATTCATCGGCCAGTGCGCTGGATAGCATTCGCGCCAGTCGTGAGGTAGGGTTTCGCACTATGTTGGACGTCCTCAAGGGGGAACGGGATTTTTATCAGGCGGAAAGAAATCTGTCCAATGCCCGCTATGGGACTATTCTTGCCAGCTTGAAACTGAAAATGTCGGCGGGTGTTCTTTCCGTCCAGGATTTGGAACAAATCAACGGATGGCTTGGAACGTCCAAACATGAAGAATCTGCTGGAGAGAATGACGCCCATGAATACCATGATTGATCATGATCGTACACCGGTGACGCTGCCGACCATGGGTTGGTCGCAGGTCATGGCTTTGGTGGTGCCGCTGGGATGGATGGTGATGGGGGTGGCCTGGGCCGAGACGGGGATTCCTTCGGTTCCTGCCATGCAACGGACCACCCAACGCCAACTGTTGGAGGATGGCGTGGTGGAGGCGGTCAACCAAGCCACCATGACTTCCCAAAGCTCTGGTCAGATTATTGAGCTTAAATTTGATGTCAATGATTATGTGGAAAAAGGTCAGCTTTTGTTGCGGATCAAGGGTGAAAAAGGAGAGGCGGGATTGGCCATGGCCAAAGCCTCGGTCCAGGAGGCCATGGCGGCTCAAGCTCAAGCCAAGTCCGAACATGATCGGATGAAAACCTTGTTCGACAAGAAGATGGTCACCGCGTCACAAATGGACCAGGCTAGGGCCTCTTTCCAGGCGACCAACGCGCGCGTTGCCGCCGCCAATGCCCAGGTTGCCAGTGCCAGCGATACCGTTTCCGATGCTGTGATCTACGCCCCCTACTCCGGCTACGTGTTGAAACGTTTCATTCAGTTGGGTGAAACCGCACAGGTGGGCCAACCCCTGTTCTCTGGAATGTCGCTGGATGCCTTGCGGGTGTTGGTGTATGTCCCGCAGTCCAGCGTCGATGCGGTGCGCCAATATGCCAAGGCGCGGATCATTCCAGATCATGGATCTCCGATTCCCATAGAAAAAATGACGATTTTCCCCTATGCCGATGAGAAGGACCATGCCTTTGGCATTCGTCTGACCCTCCCAAACGGGCTGAAAGATTTTTACCCAGGATCCTTGGTGCGGGTTGCGTTTCAGATTGGCGACCGGGAACAACTGCTGATTCCCAAGGACTCTTTGGTACAACGCAGTGAGTTGGCGGCGGTCTATGTGATCAACAAACAAAACCAAGCGACATTGCGCCGGGTTTTGCCTGGAGAAACCACCGAAGATGGCTATGTGGAAATCCTGTCGGGGCTGGGTGTCGGAGAACAAGTGGCCCTGGATCCGGTAAAAGCGGGGCAAACCCTCCACACCAGTCAGGCCGGACACTGACCATGAAAACCAAAATGACGATCTCTGGACGGGTCGCGGCGCAGTTTCAAAATTCTGAGATTACGCCGCTTCTGGCACTGGTGGGTTTTATCCTCGGTCTTTTTGCCGTCGTCATCACCCCCCAAGAGGAAGAACCCCAAATTTCGGTCACTTTTGCCAATGTTTTTATCCCTTTTCCTGGGGCTTCCGCCACGGAGGTCGAGCAGGTGGTGGCCATTCCGGCGGAGCAGATTATTTCCGAGGTGGAAGGGGTTAAACATATCTATTCGCAATCAAGACCGGGGATGGCGGTGCTTACGGTGCAGTTTGAGGTGGGTGAGGATCGGAATGGAGCAATTTTGCGGTTGTATAACGCGGTATTTTCCCATGAAGATTTCCTCCCTTATAACCTGGGCGTGCAAAAACCCCTGGTCAAACCCATGGGTATCGATGATGTCCCCATCGTCAGTTTTACCCTGTGGAGTACCAAGCCGACGGTCGGGGCCTATGAGCTTTCGCAAACGGCGCATACCCTGGAAGCGGAGTTGAAACGGATCCCAGGGACGCGCAACGTTTATACCATCGGTGGTGTAGACCGTGTGGTTCGGGTGGAGTTGGATCCGGTATTGCTTTCTGGCCATGGGATGACCTTGGAGCGCATTTCCCAGACCTTGAATGCCTTTAATGTCTCTTCCAATGTGGGTGGGGTGACGCTGCCGGGAAGTCACCGTGTGAACGTACAGGTGGGGACTTATCTGGCCTCTGCCGAAGAGGTGGCGGATTTGGTCATCGATGTGCGGGATGGCAAACCGATCACCCTGAAGGATGTGGCCAAGGTGTCTTTGGGGCCGGATCAGCCACAAAATCAGGTATGGTTTGGCACAGGTCCGGCGTATTCTGGTCCGGTCGGCACCGTTGACGCACCGGCGGTGACTTTGGTGGTTGCCAAAAAGCCGGGGACCAATGCCGCTTCCATCGCCCAGGGGGTCATCGACCGGATGGAAAAGGCCCGTGGTTTTCTGATTCCCGACGATGTACAGTTTACCGTGACCCGCAACTATGGGGCAACCGCCGCCGCCAAGGCGAGTAAGTTGATTGGAAAGCTCGCTTTCGCCACCTTTTTTGTCGTCCTCCTGGTTCTGTTTACCATGGGGTGGCGCGAGGCTTTGATCGTGGGAACCGCTGTCGTACTCACCTTGGCCCTGACCCTTTTTGCCAACTGGGCTTGGGGGTTCACCCTCAATCGCGTGTCGTTGTTTGCCCTTATTTTTTCCATAGGTATTTTGGTGGATGACGCCATCGTGGTGGTGGAAAACATCCATCGTCATATGCATGGATCTTCCCGTTCGTTGTTGGATATCATCCCCAGTGCCGTGGACGAGGTGGGTGGTCCCACCATTCTGGCTACTTTTACCGTGATCAGTGCCTTGCTTCCCATGGCGTTTGTGACCGGTCTCATGGGGCCATACATGAGTCCCATTCCCATCAACGCCAGTACCGGAATGCTGATTAGTCTGGTCGTCGCTTTTGTGGTGACCCCCTGGTTAACATACAAAGGGCTGGGTGGTGTCCATCAAAAAAATAGGGCCAAGCTTGCCCAGGAACACCATGGCCATGAACACCGTGGTGAGACGGCCCATACCCCCATGGATGAAGCCCCGAAAAAATTAATGGCATTGTTCGGGTATCTCTATCGTCCGTTCATTGCCAGCCCCGCCGCGACCCGCAACCGCATCGTTCTCGGATTGTGTGTTTTGGGATTGATTGTGGGTTCCATCTACTTGGTTTATGACCAGAAGGTTGTGTTGAAAATGCTCCCTTTCGACGATAAGTCGGAATTTCAGGTGATTGTGGATATGCCAGAGGGGACCCCGGTGGAGGAAACCGGTCGGGTGATGTCGGCTTTGGGGGGGTATCTGGCCACCGTTGCCGAGGTTACCGATTATCAGATTTATTCAGGCACCGCGTCGGCTCCCGGTTTTAATGGTTTGGTTCGGCAGTATTATCTGCGCAAGGAACCCCATATGGGAGATATCCAGGTCAACTTGGCTGACAAACACCATCGGCATCGGAAAAGCCATGAGATTGCCCTTTCTGTGCGTGAGCCGTTACAAAAGATTGGCCGGGAATTCCATGCCAATGTCAAGGTTGTCGAGGTGCCGCCGGGTCCGCCGGTACAATCGCCTTTGGTGGTGGAGGTCTACGGTCCGCGCCGGGATGGTCAGCGGCAATTGGCTGAAAACGTACTCAAAACCATGAGTCAGACCCCCGATATTGTCGATGTGGATTCCAGCATGGAGGCCAATGTTCACCGGTGGGTGCTTCAGGTAGACCGGGTTCGGGCGGCTAGACTGGGTGTTTCGCAACGGCAGGTCAGTGAATTGGTCGCCGCTGCCCTGCATGGCCGTGATGTCTCTTTTTTGCACACCGAAAACGCCAAATATCCCATCCCCATTCGGGTGGCATTGCCCGTTGCCGCCAAGTCTGATTTGGATATCCTCTTGAATTTGGAGGTTCCGCAACAACGCCCGGGGGAAAAGGCTGTTCCACTGCGTGAATTTGTGCGTGTCGTGGAATCCCCTCTGGATGCCGCCATCGATCATAAGGATTTGGTTCGGGTGATCTATGTTACTGGCGACATGGCCGGCAAACTTGATAGCCCCCTGTATGGTATGGGTGAAATCTATCAATCTTTGGAGAAGGTCCAGACGCCATCGGGTGTTCCCCTGGTTCAGCATCTGATTGCCCAACCGGAGGATCAGACCGATTATTCCATCAAATGGGATGGGGAGTGGCAGGTTACCTATGAGACTTTTCGTGACATGGGGATTGCCTATGGGGTTGGGTTGTTGATGATCTATCTTTTGGTAGTGGCCCAGTTTAGTTCCTATGTGGCACCATTGGTGATCATGGCCCCCATCCCCCTGACCATCATTGGGGTGATGCCGGGACATGCCATTTTGGGTGCCCAGTTTACTGCCACATCCATGATTGGCATGATCGCCTTGGCGGGGATTATTGTGCGTAACTCCATCCTGTTGGTCGATTTTATCAACGAAACGGTGGCCAAAGGGGTGGCCCCGGATCAGGCGGTCACCATGGCGGGTGCCATTCGCTCCAAGCCGATTGTATTGACCGGGTTGGCGGCCATGCTGGGGGCATTTTTTATCCTTGATGATCCCATTTTTGGCGGTTTGGCCATTGCCTTGATCTTCGGCATTTTTGTCTCGACCCTTTTAACCCTTTGGATCATTCCGATTTTGTATTATCCGCTGGCAAAACAAAAAACTGTCACTGCATGATAAAGAGAGGTGGATGGGGATGGATCTGTCCGTGGAACAGCATGAGGCGTTGCGGCGTGGTGCTGAGGACTTTAAAAGGGCCATGGCGGTACGAAGCGGGCTGAATTTACGAGTTGCCAAGAGGGTTACCGCAATACTGCGTGTGGGCATGGTCAGTTTGGCGGTTATCGCCATTATCTTTTTGCTGATGCTTTGGGTCATGAACTCGCGTATGAATTTTATGGTGGGCGTCATGAATACGATGAATGCCCAGTTTATCTCCATGGCCAAGGATATGGCCGCCATGCGTGCGACCATCACCCGGATGGATGCTCATGTCGCGAGCCTTCCGGTGATTGTCGTTCAGGTTGGAACCATGCAAGAAACGGTCATCTCCTTGAACGACGATATTAAAAGCATTTCCAGGGAGATGAATGGTATTCAGAAACGGATGACCCAAATTACCAGCCATGTTGACAATATGACGCAAACATTTCGGGTTCTTGATCCTGGGGTTCAGGGGATTGGCGTGGATGTGCATCGTATGTCACGACCCATGAAGCTTTTTAATGGTATGGGGCCTTAAGGTCGTTCATCGGTACGTCGCGTTGGTGGATTCGCGCAGATTTAGTTTTTCAATCGGGTCGGTTGGGCGCATGGGCGATTTTTATGATGATGATGATGGCCTGAAAGGTGAGTGCAAACGATGCGTAGCGAAAATGATGTTACCTTGGGAGCGGTTTTGGAAGTCCTCGAAGGTTTTCGTTCCGAGATGGAGGCCATTGATAAAATTGCCGGGACGATCGCGGCAAAAACGACGCGGCTGATACGCATTGTCTTTGGGCTTTTGACTGGGGTGGCCATCGTTATTTTTTTCATGGTCAATAACCTGACACGGGATATGTCCGGGATGCTGTCCGAAATGACCGTCATGTTTGAACACTTTGGCGGCATGAGTGACGACATGCACCAGATTACCGGGTCTGTGCAAAACATGGGTGCCAATATTGAGGGGATTCCCGTGATTGCGGAAGCGATGAAGTCCATGAATCAACATGTTGGTGGGATGAAACAATCGGTGGCTGTGATGCGCCGTGATGTGACAAGCATGAATGCCGATATTGGCAACGTCGCGTTGGATACCGGGGAAATGGCGGGAAGACTCGTGACGGTGACTCGTGCAGTGACGCATATGCGCTATAATGTGAATCAGATGTCACGTCCTACCGAGATCATGAATATGTTTAATCCATAGTCTCCGTTAGGGAAAAACCATGCAGAACAACAAACTGTCGGACCCTACTGCCCATGTTCTTTATGAGCCGACCGTCGCAGAGATTCAGCAAGGGATGGATCAGGGGGCGTTTTCTCTGACCTACCAACCCTATTTTGGTCACGA
Organism: Magnetococcales bacterium; assembly: GCA_015228925.1. GTDB lineage: Bacteria > Pseudomonadota > Magnetococcia > Magnetococcales > UBA8363 > UBA8363. The sequence continues at coordinate 12,959 of JADGCQ010000074.1, forward strand.
GATGGATGAATTGCTGGGGATTGAGGCGTTCATCCGGTGGCGGCATCAAGGTTTGGGCGTCATTCTGCCGGCGGTACGGTTTGTTGCTGCGGCCCAACAGGACTCGGAACTGGCCTTGGCAATGGATGGCATGGTGTTGCATGCCGCAGCCGGGCAAGCCATAGAGTTTGGGCGGATATGGGGAAAAAAATTGCCCCTGGCTGTCAACTGTATGACCTGGAATCGGGAAGAGATGTTTCTGGCCATGTTGGAACAGGTCAGGAAAAAATATGCCGCTGGCTTTTCTTCTTTGGAACTGGATTGTACCGAAGCCATTTTTTCGGCGGATAGCGCGGCGGTGTCCCGGAATATGGTGGCTTTGGCCAGGAAAGGGATTGCCATGGGTATGGATAATTGTTCCCTGACCTCCGATCTGATTCCAAAACTCAAGGGACTCCCCTTGCGTTCATTAAAAATAAATTTGGCTCATTTTACCCGATCCGACAAAGTTGCCGAGACCAAAAAACTGGTCAAACAATTACGACGTTCCCATTCTTTGAATCTTGTGGCAATCGGCGTTGAGGATAGCGAAGATTTGGAATACTTGCGGGAAATCGGGTTTAATGCCTTTCAGGGGGCGATTTTTAAATGCCCACTTTCTGCCGAGGATGTCATCCGATTTTTGCAATTCATGCAACAGGCGCATGATGCTTATTAGGGTGTTTTGACACCCCTGCTCGGTCACTTCAAGCTTGCCCGGTGTGTCGATGAAGTTTTTTTTTCTCCAAGGGTCGATGGTTGGAACTTATTAGGACTATTTTTGTCTAAATTTGCATGGAACCAGGGAGCAACCTGCTAACGATGTTTGGATGTGTTTCTTATAAACTTTCCACAATCTGGTGTTTCGGAGATTTCCAATGGATATTATCTCAACGACAGACCCGATCAGTTTCAAAGACCTTCACGGTCATACGGAAGGGCTTCCTTGTTTTGTTGATGGACAAGGAGACGATTATTTGACGGTACATTTTGAATCCGAGGCCAATCGGCAAGAATATTTGGCCATTCCCAAGGAACCATCCACCTTGGACCTCTCCAACGCAACCGATGAGTGGGTGGATGAGGGGTGATCTATGGGTCGGTGCCGCTGCCACGAGAAGATCCTATCAGACTGGTCTTTATCAGGTAGCGGCAGGGCAAACTATCGAAAATGGTATGGGAGATCCGCCAATGAAATCTCATTTTTCCCAGGGTGCGGTGCGCCCTTCATCTCGGAAGCATTGGAAGAACCAGCGTAACAATGCTCAACCCGCAGCAGCCAGCATCGAACGTGTTCGACAAGCCAGAAAAGAGCGATTGGATCAGGAAATTTTTGATCTTCATCTGTTTGGATTTGGTGCTGGAGGTTGAGTGGCGTACAAACCTCAAGATTGAACCCTTGGGACCGGGAACATCCAGAACCATGGATTGTTCCCGGTACACTACGGTTAAGAAAGCGGAGAATACCGTGTTCAGGATTGGCATGTTGACAGACTATGGTCTGTTGATTTTGACGCGCATGGCTTCAAGTCCAGAAGAATGGTTCAGTGCTACCGACATAGCGACCGCATTGGCGATGCCCATCCACACCGTTGCCAAGGTTTTAAAGACCATGCAGCAAGGTGGGTTCCTGGAGTCACGACGTGGAAAACGGGGAGGTTATCGACTGGCGAAATTACCCAGTGAGATATCCGTGCGGGCTATCTTTGAGGCTTTTGAGGGTCGGTTGCATGTTACAGAATGTTCGATTTCTTCCGATCCGTGCCAGTTTTCTTCAAAGTGTCCCATGGTGCAACACTGGCGCGTCGTTACTGATGTCATTCGGCGCACGCTGGATGATATTTCTCTGGAATTTCTCCTCCAGCCAGAACCGGCTGGATGGGTGGGATTTGTTGGTCGTTCCTCCAATCTGGAACGGTAAGCAGAAAACTGTCTTATGGTCGCTGGGTTTTCCCTGTTCCAGTAGGCATTATTGAAATAAAATAAATAGTTGTGGAATCACTCCAGGATTTTGACCTTCCCCTGCCTTTTCTTTTCCGCGTCTCCATTTGCTTGAAGCATTCGTCGAATTGTGATAAAAGCCATATTTTTATGGTTATTTTTTTATCGTCCAGTCGGGGGAAAGCTATGCCATGTCATTGATCGGATTGTTGGAAAACATCCCTTTCTTTGAAAGTTTTACCAATGATGAAAAATTGTCTTTTGTTCAATCCGAGGATCTATTTGTAACCCTGAACCCCGGCGAATTTCTCATCAGAGAGGGACCGGACCCGGACAACTCTTTCTTTATTATCCTGGAGGGGCAGGTCACCATTACCAAAGACAGCCTGCCGGATACGGTATTGGCGATACTGGGGGCTGGAGCGGTATTGGGGGAAATGACCTTTTTGAGTGGCCATCCCCGTTCGACCCATGTGATTGCCGAAGAAGGGGTGACGGTTTTTAAGGTCAATCAACATACCATGAATCGCCTGGATGCCCATTTGCAGGTTAAAATGTTGCGTCAACTGACCGACGTTCTCATTGGACGGTTGGAAAAACTGACCAATGATATGGTTCAGCAAAAACGGATCAATGAGACGCTGACCTTGGCATTGCGCGGGAAAATTCTTTCCTCGGAATAAGGTGTCCCGACGACCTGAACCGTTGGCGTTTCATGGGTATCATTCAGAAAGAGCCTCAAGTATGGTATTCCCCAAAATCTGGTGAGGGTTGTGTTCTACATCAGATGACGACCACCATCGACATGCAACACCTCTCCGGTCACGAATTCGGCCCCCAAGAGATAACGCAGGGCATGGAGTATCGCTTCCGGTCCCATCCTGTCGGCCAGAGGGGTGCGGCGCACCATGGCATCAAAACCGGGGTTGCCACCTTCGGGAGGTAGAACGGCCCCTGGGGCGATGGCATTGACGCGAATCTTGGGGGCCAGATCTTTGGCCAATACACGGGTTGCCATGATCATCCCGGACTTGGCGGCACCATAAGCGGCATGTCCCCCCAAAGGGCGTTCCCCCCAAATATCGCAGAGGGTGATGATGTGACCTGCAACGGTAGATTGTTTCATCGCCTGTGCCACATTCATGGAGAGCCACAACGGACCCTGAAGATTGATTTTGAAGATGGCGTCCATCGTTTCCCACCCATCCTGGCTGCTGTCTGGGAGAAATGTACCCGCATTGTTGACCAAGAGTGTGATGGGTCCCCAATGACGTTTGACATCTTCGACCACGGCACCGATGCTTTGGGAGCTTTGGAGATCCAGCGTAAAGGGCTGAGCCATTCCCCCATCCGTTTTGATTTGATCCGCCAAGCGTGACGCCTGGGTTATCGAACGATGACAGGTCAGCGCGACGGCAAACCCCAGAGAGGCCAGATCACGACAGATCATCGCGCCGAGACGACCGCCGCCGCCGGTTACCAGGGCAACCTTTTGGGGAGCATTTTCCATGTTATCCATCACTGCGCGGATGAAAACGTTGATGGACATCCTTGAGCCGTTCTCGTGCAACATGGGTATAGATTTCGGTGGTGGAGATATCGGCATGTCCCAACATCATCTGTACCCCGCGCAGGTCTGCCCCATGGTTGAGCAGGTGGGAGGCGAAGGAATGACGCAACAGGTGCGGTGACAATTGCGTTTGAATGCCCGCTTCCAGGGCATAGCGGCGGATGATGTACCAAAAATTTTGCCGCGTCATCCCTTTGCCCCGATGGGTGACAAAAAGGTCAGCCACGGCCCGTTTTCCCAGCAGTACGGGCCGCGACGACCGCTGATAACGATGAATCAAATCCAGAGCGACTTCACCGATGGGAACGACCCGTTCCTTGTCCCCTTTTCCCACCACCCGCAGGAAACCATATCCTTCATCCAAGGCATCCGTAGTTAGCCCAACCAGTTCGGAGACGCGCAATCCGGTGGCATAAAGGGTTTCCAACATGGCGGCGTCACGCAACCCCAGATCATCCTGACGATCGGGAGCCGCCAACAAAGCTTCCACATCGCTTTCACTGAGTGTTTTGGGCAATCGCCGTCCCCGTTTGGGACTGTCCAACAATTCGGTAGGATTATGATCGCGCAGTTCGGACGCAGCCATCCAACGGAATAGCCGTCCGGCGGCGGAACGTTTGCGTGCGATGGAGGCGGGGGCCAAGTTTTGGGTTGCCAACACCGCCACCCATTGGGAAAGATTTTCGTGGCCCGCATCCAGGAAACTGGTTCCGATGCTGTCCAGATAATGCGACAAACCTTCCAGATCATGCCGATAAGCTTCCAGGGTATTGTTTGCGAGTCCGTGTTCTACCAGCATGTTATCCAGAAACTGGCGTAATAATTCCACGTCGTTCATGGGCCACCTCGAATGGTTCCACCGTCAATCTGCGTACTTTTAGCGAGGGGAATCGGTATGCGGGCGGTGCGGCGGATGATGGCCCGTTTTTCAAACAGCGGTGTTGAGGCATACACCACTTTTTCCGCCTCGCAGAGGATCACCCCACCCAGTGGGGCAAACCATCGGTTACCCGCTTTTTCCCACGCACTGGCCCAACGCCAGGATAATTTTCGTTTCAATGGTGGACAGAACAAGGCATAACACCATTGTCTGGGGACCAACAGGGTATCTTCCAGGATCGACCGTAGTTGACCTGGAGAATAAGGGCGTCCCCAACCGAACGGGGTTGTATCGCCCCGCGCCCACAAACCACCACGGTTGGCCACCAGGATTAAAATTCGTCCACCGGGAATCAGGACGCGCCAGACTTCGCGCAATGCCGATTGGGGATCGGAAGTCCCTTCCAACAGATGAACCATCACCACCCGTTCAAACCAAGCATCTGGGAAGGGGAGGGCATCGGGACGGACCTGAGCGGTACGGTTTGGTGCCCCGGTCACCCCCAGCACCACCCCCATTTCCGCCGGAGCCGCCCCCATGGCGTTTCCTGTCCAGGGACGCAACCAATCCAGGTAGGGTTGGGCAAACCCCAAACCCAACGTCCGTTCCGACGGATTATCTTTGAGGAGCCGTTCCATGGCCCCCCCCACCAAACGGACTACCAAACGTCCTTTGGGTTCTTCATACCAGCTTTGCAATTGGGTCGCTTCAAAGTTCATGGTATGGTCTTTGTGGTTCCGAACCGTTGATTACGATGCTAAGGAGATAGCCGATGTCCGACAATATCCCTGTGATTCATGCCATCCCTGTACTCAAGGATAATTATACCTGGCTATTGGAAACCTCTCCTGGGTATGCCGTCCTGTTGGATCCTGGAGATGGTTCTGCGAGTGTCGCGGCATTGCAGCGGCACCATCTGACTCTAACCCATATTTTGATCACCCACCACCATCAAGATCATATTGGCGGCGTTTCCGACCTAGCCCGGTTGACCGGGGCCAAGGTTGTGGGCCATGCCCTGGACGCCGGGCGATTGCCCCCTTTGGATTTGGCTTGCCATGATGGTGATTCCCTGACGTTGGGGCCATGGACCTGCGAAGTCTTGGCCACGCCGGGGCACACCATCGGTCATGTCGTCTATCGCATCGCCGACGCCCTGTTCACGGGGGATACCCTGTTTTCGTTGGGATGTGGCCGACTTTTTGAGGGGACACCGGCGATGATGTGGGATTCCATGAAAAAAATACGGGGGTTATCTGGTATCCAACGTATTTTTCCGGCCCACGAATATACCCTGGCCAATCTGGGTTTTGTTTTGCAACTGGAACCGGGCAATCCATTTCTCTCTTCTTTCCGGGAGTGGGTCCACCAACAAACCGATTTGGGAGTGCCGACCCTCCCCACAACGATGGAACGGGAACTTCGCTGTAATCCGTTTTTGCGGGCCGATGAGACCGATTTTGCCGCACGCATCGGCCTGGGCGGCAAAACGGGCGTTGAGGTGTTTACCCACATACGCACCATGCGCAATCATTATTGATGGTGGCGACTTATTTTGTCCTTACCAAACATTTGGCGATGGCTTGATTTTGCTAGACACGGATGCGGATTTCCACGAAAATCTGTAGATCGGTGATGATGACCAAGTGACTTCATGCGGATGTTGCTCCTGGGGATTGGCTATGACTGATATTATTCACCCGCACGACCGATTCCTGAAGGCGTTGCTCTCAGACCCAGAAACGGCGGGAACTTTGTTGCGGGAACGGTTGCCGAAAGAGGTGGTGGCGATGCTGTCCGATGATCCGCCAGAGTTGGTGGAGGGTTCGTTCGTCGATGCGACGTTGCGTGCCCACCTGACGGATCGGCTTTACCGAGTCAAGACGATCACTGGCCGGGCCGCTTTGTTGTACGTGCTGATCGAGCATAAAAGTTCCCCAGACGTGCATATCTGCTGGCAATTGCTGAAATATATGGTCGAGGCGTTGAAACAATGGGAACGCGAGAATCCAGATTGGGACTATCTTCCAGCCATCATCCCCTTTGTGTTTTACCATGGCGCGACCGTATGGCGGGTTCCAGATGAATTTTTGGCGTTGGTGGATGCCGAAGAAGGTTG